>CAYGOB010000055.1:0-1589 GCA_964351475.1 uncultured Candidatus Saccharibacteria bacterium | reverse complement strand
CCTGAGTTCGACTCTCAGATCCAGCTCCAATATTTACCACCCATAGTGTTTTACATTTTCTTATGTTTTAGATATAATTGGCCTTCTTCATTTAAATTTTAACCATAAAAAAATGGGAAGAGAAAATGGTCTTGAACTTACATTCACCCCTATAGAAAAAAAGACAGAATTAGATGAGAACTGTATGAAAATTCTCTCAGAAAAACTTAATACTTTTCTGGAGGAAGAAAATCTAGATGATATTCTGAGAGAAGGTAACGCTCAAGAAATAAGAGCAAAATACAATTATAATAGATTCCACGGAGGACCCTCTTTCATATTAAATCAAAACCCTGACAACATTCCAGAAAACACAACGAAGGAAGAAATGTACTGGGATCTTTTTATAGCACAAGGCCCAACTAAATCTGTAAAAATGCAATTAAATAAAAACTTCAACATTCAAAATATTAAACATGACTTCAATGAAGAAGCTTATCGTACAGAGATTATATTAGGATGGTTTGATGGTGTTTTCAATAGTATAAAGGTAGCACAAAAAAAACATGCTTTTACATGGGAGATTAAATATTAAGAATCCGTTTGACCTCCCCCCCTATTTCCAATATAATACGGAGTATTTTCCCATACTCTTAATTTGACCCGCGAAATACAATGGCAAAAGTAAAAAGAAATATAATAGCCTTTAAGTGTACAGATTGTAACATGAAAAATTACACAGCATTTAAAAGTAAAGCTTTAACAGAAAAACTTGAAAAGAAAAAGTACTGTTCTTCATGTCAGAAACATACAGTACACAAGGAGACAAAGGTTAAACAGTAGCTCTTTACCTAAACTAAGGGCCCATAGTTTCAATTGGTAAAACAGCGGTCTCCAAAACCGTAGTTCTCCGTTCGAGTCGGAGTGGGCCTGCCAGTATATCTAAAAGTAAAAATTATGAAATTAAAAAATATTTGGATAGAATTAAAGAAGAGTAAGTGGCCTTCTAAGAAAGAGATCCTTCAATTAACCATATATACCCTTATTCTTTGTGGTATAATCGCATCCATTATGGTTGGTCTTGATTTTATATTTTTCGCTATAAGAGACTGGTTCCTTAATCTTTAATTAAATAAATATGGCAAAAGAAAAAACAACTAAAAAAGTTAAAAAAGCTACTACAAAAAAAACTTCTAAGAAGAAGGAGAAAAAGGTAAATCCTAATGCTAAATGGTATGTTTTAAATATTAGAAATGGTTATGAAAATAGTATTCAAAAAGAATTAAAACAAAGAGCAGAAGCTACTGGGACAGAGGATAAGATTGAAGATATTTTAATTCCTGTACAAAAGAAAATTACTGTTAAAAAAGGTAAACAGGATGTTAAAGAGGAAAAGTTATTTCCTGGGTACATATTAATTAAGATGGAGTTAGATAACACTACTTGGGATATTGTAAGCAATACTGATGGTGTAAGGGGTTTTGTAAAGACAGACAAATATCCAAAGCCTTTGGCAGAATCTGAAGTTATTGCAATTACAAAATTTATGGAAGTAGAACAGCCTTCCTTTAAAACATCCTTTACTGTTGGAGAAGCTGTTAAAATTACAG
>CAYGOB010000054.1:0-1601 GCA_964351475.1 uncultured Candidatus Saccharibacteria bacterium | reverse complement strand
GAATTAAAAAGAGAGAGAATTGGAGAGTATGAATTAAAAGAGGCTTTCAATTCTAAGGAGATTGTAGACGGTATGGATTTTAAATTATTAGAATCTGGCCTAAAAAAGGAGAAATAATTAAAAAATAAATTAAACAAATAGAAATTAAAATGACTCTAAATATTAATAAAGGTAAACTGTATGTAGTAGCTACCCCTATTGGTAATCTCTCAGATATTACATTTAGAGCTGTAGATATTTTAAAAAAGATGTCCTTCATTCTTGCGGAGGATACTAGAGAGAGTAAAAAGCTTTTGGATAAATATGACATAAAGGGGCAGTTAGTATCATACAGGGATGAAAATCACGAAAGGGTTTTAGAAAAAATAATGGAGAAATTGAATATGGGATTAGATTTAGCACTTATCTCTGATTCTGGTACTCCCCTTATCTCTGATCCAGGATATAAGTTGGTAAGATATTTAAGAGAGCAAGAGTATGAAGTAATATCAGTGCCTGGGCCTAGTGCTTTAATATCAGCTCTTAGTGTTAGTGGTCTCCCTACAGATAGATTTGTATTTTTAGGGTTCCTTCCTAAGAGCGAAACAAGAAGAGAAAGAATAATTTCTGAATACAAAGATCTACACAACTCTCTAATATTCTATGAATCTCCTAAGAGATTATTAAAACTTCTCAATACTCTTCTAGAGGTCTTGGGTGATGTAAATGTGTTCTTAGCAAAAGATATTTCTAAATTAAGGGAAGAGTATTTTTATGGAACTATCTTTGAGGTTAAGGAAAGTTTAAACGAAAAAGATTTTGCAAAAAATCCTCATGGGGAATTTGTTTGTATAGTGGAGAATTTAGGCAAAGACAATTAGTGTTAGGAATAGAAGTAGTTATTTCTCTAAAAATACTCTTTCGTAATTATTATCTGTTTCTCTTTCCATTATCTCTGGAGAAATACCCTTAACTTCTGCAGCTACCCCAATAATTTCTTTAACATCAAAAGGTTGTGCAAATTTTTCTTTAATCTTTTTGTTTTTTCTTACAGACTGTGGAGGTAAGAAAGGACCATCTGTTTCAAACAAAACACTCTCTACAGGAGTCTTCTTTAAAACTTCTCTTACATCTTGTCCACTCTTGTATGTAATTATTGCATTAAAACCAATATGGAAACCTAAATCTAAAATATCATCAACATATTTTACATCTCCCGTATAACTATGAAAACAACCCCTTAGTAAGCCCTTACCCTCTTGTGCTATTAATTTTAAAACATCTTCTACACAATCATTATTACCATTAATATCTCTTGCATGAATACTTAGGGGAAGATTATTTTCTAATGCTAATTGCAAATGCTTTCTAAAAGAATCTTTCTGTATTTGTATTAACTCCTCTTTATTATCTTTAGTTATTTCTTTGTTAAGACTCATTTGGTAGTAATCTAGACCAGTCTCTCCTAGGGCTTTAATAGAATCCTCTTTTAGGTTTTTTAAAAAAGTTTCCTCAAATTTATCTATCTCCTTTTGTACTTTTTGTGTTAAATTTTTAAAGATTCTTCTGTAAACGGTATTTTCTTCAAATATGGTGGGATGAAGACCAAGTGCTAAGTGTAT
>CAYGOB010000053.1:0-1784 GCA_964351475.1 uncultured Candidatus Saccharibacteria bacterium | reverse complement strand
ACATGAAGTTTTCTTGCAATCAGGATACATTTTCTAAATATTTAAACATATTAAGTAGGGTAGTTAGTACTAAACCAGGATTACCTATATTAAATAATGTTTTCTTACAAACAGACAAAGGTAAGTTAACAATGAAGAGTACCGATTTAGAACTAAGTATAACTACTTGGATAGGAGCAGACGTTAAAGATGATGGTAAAATAACACTCCCTGCAAAGCAACTTTCAGAGTTTGTAAATTCAATACCTGAAGAGGTAGTTAATGTTGAGGTTGAAAAGCAAAATTTCAATATTTCTACATCAAACAACTCCGCTAGTTTCAATACGATGCCTTCTGATGATTTCCCAAGTATTCCTTCTATTGAAAAAAAACAAGAACCTTTTATACAGATAAATAGTGCTGATTTAGTTATGGCAATTAATAGAGTTGCTTTTGCTGCTGCTACAGATGATATTAAACCTGTACTTACAGGAGTAAAAGTTGAAATAGAGGGAGATGAGGTTTCTCTGATAGCCACAGATGGTTTAAGATTATCCAAACAGGTTATTAAGATAAATAAAAGTGATAAGTCTAAAAGCTTCTTAGTTCCAGTAAGGGCATTTACAGAACTTTCTCACATAATAAATGAAATGGGAGGGGATGTGGATTTAATATCTATATACTTAATAGAAGATAAAAATCAGGTTATGTTTAGAGTAGGTGATGTGGATTTAATATCTAGATTAATAGATGGAGAATTCCCAGAGTACAAACAAATAATTCCTACTGGTTATAAGACAAAGTGTGAGATGGAAAGAGAAGGGTTTTTAAATTCTCTTAAGGTTGTAAATATTATTGCTAGGTCTGTACTAGGTAATAAAATGATATTGGATATTGACCCTAAGGGAAATAAGATATCTCTTTCTGCAACACAAGCAGATTTAGGTAAAAATGAAAGTAATTTTGAATGTAAAGTAGAAGGAGATGAATTAAAGATTGCATTTAGTTCTAAACTTCTTACAGATATTCTAAATCATGTAGATTCTCAAGATATTATATTTGAATGTTCCGAAGCTGTAAGACCAGGAGTATTCAAAATAAAAGGAGATGACAACTTCATACATCTTGTTATGCCAATGATGCTTTAGGATGTCTTAGATCTCTTTCTAAAGTCTTTTATCTTGTACCCAACACCGTGGACTGTTTCTATTAATCTCTTATCCTCTAACTTATCTCTTAACCTATTAATATGTACATCTACAGTATTAGAACCAACATACTCTCTGTAATCCCAAACATGGTCTAGGAGTTCACATCTTGATACTACCCTTCCTTTATTTCTAACAAGATATTCAAATAAATCATATTCCTTTTTCCTTATCTCAATATCCTTATTATCCTTATATACAGATTTACTATCTAAATCTAATAAGAAATCTCCTATGTAAATATTCTTATCTACATAACTTCTAGGTCTCCTTACCAAGGATTGAATCCTTGCAAGTAATTCTTGAACAGGAAATGGATATGTTAAAACATCATCTCCACCATTATTAAGGAAGTCAACTTTCTCTACCCAACTACCTTTATTACAAATCCCAAGGATTTTACTCCCTGTACTCTTTTTAACAACATATTTAAGTAACTTCTGTGTAACACCCTTTTCTAAATTAGTATTTATTAAGAATAAATCAAAGATTTTTTTATCAACCAAACCCTTATTTGCAAATTCTTTGTCGTCAACAGTCACCCTGTATCCATATGCTTCCAAAGTTTTAGAAAGTAATTGGGAAAGATTGGAAGAA
>CAYGOB010000052.1:0-1834 GCA_964351475.1 uncultured Candidatus Saccharibacteria bacterium | reverse complement strand
TTTGGGAGATTACACTCTAAGCTGTCTACTAAACGAAGAAAGCTTCCATAGCTATCTTCATTATATCATATATACAGCATGCGATGTAAAGAAGATAGATTCTAAATTAAGGAAACAAGTATTCGAAAGAAGAGAAGAAGAAAAAATTAAAAGCAAGTCTAAATCCCTCTAGCAGCAATAACTCCAGTGACAGCTGCCCCTGTTATAGAGCCTGATAAACCAGCTGCATCTCCAGCTACATACAATCCCTTAACTGATGTCTGAAGGTTTTTATTTGTTTTAACTTTAGAAGATCTAAATTTAACTTCAGGTGCATAGAGTAGGGTCGAACCAGAGTTAACCCCAGGCATCACTTTATCTAAAATTTCTAGGCCTTCCATAATATTCATAACTATTCTGTATGGGAGAGCCATAGAGATATCTCCTGCTGTGTAGTCTTTTAAAGAGGGTTCTACAAAAGATTTCTGTAGTCTAGAAGGAGTGCTCCTCCTTCCTGAACGCAGATCCTCTAGTGATTGTAATATTGGTTTTCCCCCACCAATAGTAGATGCAACCTCCGCTATGGATTTAGCATATGCTATAGAGTTCTCTACTGGTTTTGTGAGATTAACTTCACAAACAAAAGCAAAGTTAGAATTAGGAGAAAGGTGGTTAGAATTAGAATGACCATTAACACATACGTAACCATCATATTTTTCTGTAGATACCATACCATTTGGACAACTACAAAAAGTTCTAACAATATCATGGTATGTTTTAGTTCTAACTTTGTAAACAAGTTCATACAAGGTTTCTGCTTGTAACTGCATAATGGAAGCAGGAAACTCTACTCTTACTCCAACCTCTACCTTGTCATATACATACTTAATCCCATATTTATCACAGATAGTCTGCAACCATCTTGCATTAATTCTTCCTGGGGCTAGTATAACTTTATCTGCTATAATTTGCTCTTTAGATGTTTTAACTCCCTGTATTTTTCCATCTTTTACTAACAAATCTTTTACCTCAGTTTCATCATAGAGTTTAACACCATTTTCTAGAAGGTATTCCTGGAAATTAAATATTACTTTCTTTAATTTGTCAGTACCTACATGCCTTGCCTTTCTTACCACTAACTCTACATCATTTTTCTCTGATTCAAGGATCAATTTCTTTAGGTTTTTATTTTCTTTTGGGTAGTATTCAGAGTCTACTCCAAAATCGGTTAATACAGAGTCTACATGATCCAAGACCTTTTGGTATTTACTCCTTGCTAAAACATGGAATGCCTTTTCGTGCGACAGGTTTGCCGTCAATGTTAATTTACCATCTGAAAAAGTTCCTGCTCCTCCTACACCACACATTACCTCACTGGGCTTTCTTTTCCCCAATCTCTTGCCCATGTCTATAAGAGCTATTTTAAGCTTTTTCCTTTTTTGAAGAAGAGAATAACAAGCAAAGAGTCCTGCAGGTCCAGCACCAACAACGATTACATCATACTTCATTAATGGGCCTTTATGATATTAATAATATATTTTATAGGGACTCCTTTTAGATTACAAGTTTTGAGAAAACCTAACCTTAAAGAAATGTCCCATAGAATATTAAATCATGGTCAAAAAACCCGTATAGTCCTTGTTGTGAAGGGATTCTGTACTAAGTTCGACTTAGACTTACAACTCAGACTTAATATTTATGGTAGAATTTTAATAATAAAATAATAATTTAATGCCCCAAAAATGAAAAATAAAAATTACACGCTTTTAGGGATAGCTATATTATCCTTTGCACTTGTTTTAATATCTGCTTTTTTAATGCTTTTCTTAGCAGAAGATCCTGAGTTTACCGAAAG
>CAYGOB010000051.1:0-1922 GCA_964351475.1 uncultured Candidatus Saccharibacteria bacterium | reverse complement strand
ACTCTGCCTCTAAAGCAGGATCAGACCATTTAGTAAGAGCCTACCATGCTACACACAAACTACCTGTAACAATATCTAACTGTTCTAACAATTACGGACCATACCAATACCCAGAGAAACTAATACCATTAGCTATAACAAGAGCAATAATGAATCAAGAAATACCAGTATATGGAGATGGTAAACAAGTAAGAGATTGGATACATGTAGAAGACCACTGTATTGGTATTGAGAAATGTATTAAGAAAGGTAAGATAGGGGAGACATATTTGTTTGGAGGAAATGGAGAAAAAACAAACATCTGGATAGTAAAAGAAATTCTAAAATTACTAGACAAACCTAAAGACCTCATAGTACATGTAGGAGACAGAAAAGGACATGACCTAAGATATGCTATAGATTTTAGTAAAGCTCAAAAGAAATTAAACTACAAACCATCTAAAACAGTAGACCAATGGTTAGCAGATACAGTACAGTGGTATGTAGATAACGAAGAGTGGTGGAAACCATTAAAAAAGAAAGCAGATGTGTTAGCAGAGAAATATTTAGAAAAAAGAATTAAATAATTTTTAACACAAATATTTAAAACTAATGAAAGCACTCATACTAGCAGGAGGAAGAGGTACAAGATTAAGACCTCTTACACACACTAAAAATAAACACATGCTCCCCATAGGAAACAGGCCCATGATAGAAAGAATTATCCTAGATGCCATAGACCTAGGAGTTAAAGATATCATCATAAACATAAACAAAGGAGACGAAGTCATGCCAGAACTTCTTGGAGACGGTAAAAGATTTGGTAAAGGCATAAAGATACAGTACATAGAACAACCAGAACCAAACGGAATGATGTACCCAATTAAATTAGCCCAAAAACTCATTGGTGATGACGACTTCCTCTTTTCAGCAGGAGACAATATCTTAACAGGAGGACTTAAAGAACATTACAAAGATTTTAAAAAGAAAAAGTCAGATGCACATGTACTAGTAGTAAGAAGACCAGACTACCAAAACTTTGGAGTAGCTGTAATGGAAGGAGACAAAGTAATTAAGACTGTAGAAAAACCAAAAGAGTATGTAAGCGATTTAGTACTCTCAGCTATCTACTTCTTTACCCCTGCGGTATTTAAATCATTCGACCACATTAAACCAATAGACCCTAAGAAAAGTGGTAAACCAGAATACTACCCACCTGTGGTTAACAACTGGCTAATAGATAATGGTTACACCATGACAGCCTCAGAGGTAACAGGTTGGTGGAAAGACACAGGAGCACCAGAAGACATAATACTAGCTAACAGATTAATCTTAGAAAAAGAATGTTTAAACAAAGATGAAGGTAAGGTAGTAGACAGTAAAATAGAGGGTAATGTAGAAATTAAAAAAGGTACTAAGATTAAAAACAGTGTAATTAGAGGACCAGTATCCATTGCAGAAAACTGTACTCTAGAGAATGCCTACATTGGACCATTCACATCCATAGGGGAGGGTAGTACTGTTAAAAATGCTCAGATTGAAAACAGTATACTTATGGGTAACTGTAATATTCATGACCTAGATACAATCCTAGATAGTTCACTCATAGGATGGAACGCAGAAGTAACTCAAAAGAACGAATACCCTAAAGCAGACACATTGTACATAGGAGATGACTCTGTAGTACAACTTAGTAAGTAATATATCTACTACTGATATATAATATATTGCCATTAATTAAAATAATTAACTTTATATATATGAAGTTTGAAAAAAACTATGAAGGCATAGAAGGACTAGTAGTAATAACACCAAGAGTGTTTGGAGATGAAAGAGGTTTCTTTAAAGAAATATTTAACGAAGAAGAGTTCAAAAAAGAAGGTATAAACATCCACTGGGTACAAGCTAACCACTCAAGATCATCTAAAGGAGTACTAAGAGGT
>CAYGOB010000050.1:0-2241 GCA_964351475.1 uncultured Candidatus Saccharibacteria bacterium | reverse complement strand
CTGAGGACTCTGCCAAATTTATGTATTCCATTGCTAAAAGAGCTAGGAAATATTATTTAGGACTATCTACTATTACACAAGACGTTGCAGATTTCCTTAACACAGATATGGGTAAGGCAATCATTTCAAACTCTTCAATACAAATGTTAATGATGCAAAGCCCTACTGCTGTAGAAAAACTTCAAGAGGTATTTAATCTCTCAGATGGAGAGAAAAACTTCCTCCTTAACGCAGATCAAGGACAAGGATTATTCTTTGCAGGATCAAACCATGTCGGTATACAAGTACTATCTAGTGTGGCAGAACATGAATTAATAACCTCAGATCCTAGAGATCTTGCAAAATTTAAAGAAAGAGAAGGTCAAGAAGATACCAGAGGTATAGATGAACTTTCAGAAATTTTTGATCCTCCAACGGAGCAGAAACCCATGAGAGATGGAAGGAGTCTAGATAGACAAGAACAGATTATCCAAGAGGCTATACAAAGAACTGAGGGCCAAAGAAGTACAATTAGGAGTGAAAGAGAAGAATACCAAAAAGAATTGGAGGAGAGATTAAGAGAGCAAGAGAGAGAGCTTAATCCTGAAAAGTATCAAAGAGATAGAACTGTTTTAGATGACATTAGAGACAATACCGTTTCAGGACAGGCTGTAAAATCTCGCGAAGACATACAAAGAGGTAAAAAACATCTAACTCCTCAAGGTTTAATTGAAAGTTATCCTTCACAAGACAATGAACAAACAGAATAATCAACAAGCTATTAATCAAGAAGAGACCCAAAAAGAGGGTACCGAGGTCAATATCTCTAACTACTTAGTAACACAAAGTATAGATACTGAGAGTCTAGGACAGGAGAAATTAAATTCCGACCTTTCTTTACTCACAGAGGCAGAAGAAAAGAGAGAATATAAAGCAGATATTAGTAAGAATATAGCAAACCCACAGTTAAAAAGGGCGGTATCATCATTGAAATTATCAAATCCTTTTAAAGGATACTAACTAAGAGGACCTTGATCAGCAAGTACATATTCACTCAGATTAGAGCTGTTTATGACAATTGGTAAGGGTTTACCTTCAACAATCATTCTTGCTGCACTTCTAACTATACTAGTGACATTTCTTTCTAGCTGCCTAATACCTGCATCAAAACCAACAGGTCTAATAATTAAAGGCCATACCTCATCCTCTATTTTAACGTAATCAGAGGAAAGGTTTAGGTTCTTTAATACTCTAGGTAATATATACTTCTTTCCGATAACTTCTTTTTCTTGATCTGAATAACTAGTAAACCGAATAACCTCTACACGATCAAGTAATGCTGCAGAAAGACCACCTAGATTATTCGCTGTACATATAAAAAACACTTGAGATAAATCTACAGGATAATCAACATAATGGTCTACAAAAGTAGAATTCTGTTCAGGATCCAATATCTCTAAAAGTACTGCCATAACATCACTAAGAAGACCAGAGCTTCTACTTGCTTTCTCAATCTCGTCAAAAAGTATTACTGGATTCATAGTCCCACACCTTATCAAGGATTTAACAACTTGACCTGGCTCAGCATCAGGAGAATACCTAGGTGTACCTCTTAAAGTTCTAACATCCCCTATGGCTCCCAGTGAAATTCTAGAAAATTGCCTGCCCATTGAGGTTGCTATAGATTTTGCAATAGAAGTTTTACCTACACCCTGAAGACCAAGAAAAAGAAATACAGGAGCATTTGCAGAAGAACCTTTTAAAATTGCCATCTCTGGATGGACAGGGCTTGGATTACTTGGAGGTGGGTAGTTCCCTTGTGGAATATTATTCTGAGAAGGAATTTGTGAAGGTATACTCTCTCTCCTAACTCCCCCCATCTTTTGTAATTGCATAGTAGCGATGTAGTCAAGAATTAAATCCTTAATAGTTTCCATACCATGATGAGTTTCATCCATCAATTTCTTAGCATGATTAATATCAAAGTTATCCTGACTAGTAACTCCCCACGGAATTCTTGTAATCCAATCTACATATTTACTTACTGTCTCAAATTCAGCACTATAACCACCCATTTTAAACATTCTCTTAAGTCTTTGAACTCCCCTCATTGCTTCTTCTTTTAAACCTTCTGGGACATAAGACGAAGAGAGCTTATTCTCTAATTCTAAAACTTCATGTAAGTTTTCATCTATAACAGCTTGAACATTTTGATTAAAAGCTGGATTGTAATTTGGATTATCCATATAAAGGCAGATTTAA
>CAYGOB010000049.1:0-2441 GCA_964351475.1 uncultured Candidatus Saccharibacteria bacterium | reverse complement strand
CACTCCATTCAAAATTATCTAACAAAGACCAATGTAAATAACCAAACAGATCTACACCATACTCTAGAGCATCCCCCATAGCCCTTACAGTTTCATCTAACCACCGCTTCCTGTATTTATCCTCTCTGTCTGCCAAACCATTCTCTGTAATTATTATTGGCAAGTTATATTTGTCTTTTAAATCTTTTAGAACATAATAAATACAATACGGTGTCATCACCCAACCAATATCACTTCTCTGTTTTTCTTCTTTTTTAAAATTAAAGATATCTATTTGTATCTCCTCATAATAGTTTAACCCTATGAAATCTAAATACCCTTCAATTTTATGTAAAAATAAATCATTCCAAAAATACCCAAAAATCCTTTTCATAAATTTCTGAAGGAAATTATATCCTTCCTCCCTTACACCAAACATATTCTTTGCAATAGCTACCTGAATATTTGGATCGTATTCTTTGATAACTCCATAACTAAGCTTGTGCATTTTAACAAGATTAACAAAACAAACCTTCCAGAATTTAAAAATGTTTTTTATCCCAGGGGCTCGAGTCCCCTGTAAATACCCTGCTCCTGATACAACCAACGGTTCATTTATAGTCATCCAGTATTTAACATCCTGTCCGAAATTTTTTACAAGAACCTCTACAAATTTACCAAAATACTCCACAATATTCTTCGCAAGAAGACCTCCCTCTTCTTCTAGCCACAAAGGTACTGGCCAATGCCAACAAGTTAAGAATGGTTCTATGTTATTATCTTTTAACTCTTTAATTAGGTTCTTGTAATACTCTAACCCTTCTTTTGAATACTTCCCTTTCTCTGGCTCTATCCTGGACCAATCTACGGAGAATCTGTAACTATTTAGTCCTAATTCTTTTAATATTTGGACATCCTCTTTGTACCTGTTAAAACTGTCTGCAGCTTTTCCACTAATGTAATTTTCTTCTTTACAAGCCTCTTTTACATTAACCTCTCCTATTGGGTAGTTAAACTTTCTTCTACCTCCTTTTCTGTAAAATTCACTCTCTCCTTTAGCATGTCCTTTTTCCCATTTACTCCAATTATTATTTAACCCTCCCTCTACCTGATGTGCAGAGGTAGCAGCACCCCAGAAGAAATCTTTTGGAAATTGCATATAGATATATTACATATAAAATTATTTATTCTTAACGCTCTCCCACAGCCCTATTCCAGTAGCCACAGAAAGATTAAAAGAATCAATATCCTTACTATGTGGAATATACACACTCTCCCCTATACTCTTGTACTCCTCACTTAAACCACTCCCCTCATTTCCCTGTATTATTGTAAAAGGTTCTTTAAACTCTACCTCCCTAATATCCTTACCCCCATCTAACATAAAAGGGTAGTAATTATGTTTAGGAAATTCGGACATATACTCCTGTATACTCCCATAATACTTAAACCCTATCCTAAAAAGCGCACCCATCGTAGACCTAACAACCCTAGGATCAAAAATATCTACACTAGGTTCAATTATTGCTAAATTCTTAAACCCAAAACCCAACATTGTACGAATAATTGTTCCTAAATTCCCCATATTACTAGGATTATCTAGAAGAAGATGACTCTCCCCTTCCTTTAATTCGGACACATACTTTTTAAAAATTCCAACTGCATAGGTGTTTTCTTTAAAAGCTAGCTTTTCAATTAACCTATCATTAACCTCAAAATGTATACCCTCCTTTTTACAGATACCAACAATCTCCTTAATCCCTTCTGTTTGCATACTCTCCTCTTTAATTAAAACCTTAAGGACCTCCTCTTTCCTGTATCTAACAAGCTCCAACGTAGGATACATCCCAAAGGAATATGAATGAGAATACTTCTTCTGGTATTTCTTTAATTTAGGCATTAACATAACCATATACTACTTCTTTTTTCTTTTCTTTGCACCTTTCTTCCCCTCCTTTAGCTCGTAAACCTCATTTACAAGGCCTACAGCTAAAGCTAAATAGCCAAAAAGAGTAATTAGGTATGAATATTCAACAAAACCTGTATCTCCTTCTAAAAGGGTTTGTAGGAAGAATATTCTAGAAAAAATGAATAGCGAAAGAGAAAATATTATCCAAAAATCCAAGTTTGAGTAATACCAGTTCTTTTTTAGAAGAATATATAGAAAAAGTATTAACAAAAGAGGTATTAAGGTTGTTGAAATTATAATTTGTGTAGAGAAGCTTAAAGTGTTTGAATGAGTAGAAAAAAGAGTTAAAAACCCTAAGAGAAAAAGAAAAACAGTAAAAAGAAGAAATTGTCTATCTTTAGATTTTCGTTGATATCTAAGAAAACTTATTACGGAAAGTGCTACTACAACTACTCCTGATATTAAAGGTATTACTATCTTTGCATTTTTAAACCATAAAATATTTTTAACAAAAAAAGAGAATATTAAGAGAAAACCTAATGTAAGAAACATC
>CAYGOB010000048.1:0-2494 GCA_964351475.1 uncultured Candidatus Saccharibacteria bacterium | reverse complement strand
TGTAATTGTCAACTGAAAAGTTCCCATTATTTTAATTGAAAAGTTCCCATTGTGGATAAAAAATTAAGCACTCTGATTGTCGAGCCATTCTTGGGTTTCTTTAACCCTATAGGAGTTTCCATTCATATTAATAACATGGGCTTTATGTGTAAGCCTATCTACCATTGCTGCTGTTAATACAGGATCCTTAAATATTTCATTCCACCTATCAAAAGATAAGTTGGTTGTAATAAGTGTAGATTTTCTCTCAGCCCTAAGAGAGAGATATGTAAAAAGTAGCTCTGAGCCCTCCTTGTCAAATGAGATATATCCCAATTCATCTACTATTACCAGGTCATATTTCTCAAACTTCATTTCAAATTGCCTCAGTCTTTTTTCACTACGGCATTCTTTAAGCTCATTAATTAATAGCGGAACAGTTCCAAAATACACTTTGTAGCCCATGTTACAGGCAAGTATACCTAGGCCTATGGACATATGGGTTTTACCTGTTCCAGGGTTTCCTGCAAGAATTACGTTTCTTTTTTCTTCAATAAACTTAAGAGTCTTAAGCTCTTTAAGTTTCTTTTGAGCCTGTTCTGGGAGATGTTCACATACAAGATCCTCAAGATACTTCTTGTATGGAAAGCTTGCATTTCTAATTCTGTTCTTCTTACCATTTTCCTGACGAACATCACAGGCTTCTCTTAATAGGTCTCTTAACAATTCTTCATAAGAAGAATTTAATTTATACGCCTCAGCTATTTTTGCGGATAGTCCCTGCTTTATTCCAGGTATCTTTAATTCACCAAGCATATCTTTAATTTCATTCATAATATTTTCATTCATCCTAATGTACCCCCACTTGTAGATTAAATATGTTATTAATGCTGTTAATCAGGTTCTGTGATGCCTCACATATTTCTTCTTTGGCATTCATATCATAGTTTTCTGTAATATCTTCTGCATCAAGAGCAGCTCTGATATTATCTGTAGTTACAAGGGTGGGCTTAACTGCCGAGAGTCTTTTAATGACTTTTAATACACTTTCAAAGTCCTTTTCATTAATTATCTCTAATAGATATACAAATTCTTTTGGGTTTTGTGTATAATATGTATTGTAGATTTTGTGTAGCCGTGGTTCCATTTGAGACTTTGCGATACTGTTCTTAATGGCACCTGGCTTCTTTTTTAATGTAGTTGCATAATGGTATATATCTATTTTCCACTTATGAACCTCGTAGCATCTGTCATGGATGGCTATGAGGTTATCTTTAAAATATATTTTGATTTTTTCTGGGTAAACTTTGGTTGTTACAAATTTTCCAACAAGATGGTCTGGGACTGAATAATGGTTTTGGTCCACATTGACCACGCTGTATTTGTTTACCCTTAGCTCCATTCTTCTGGAGACATCATATGCTGGTTTAGCCGGTAGTAAATATTTTCTTTCCTCGTTTAATACATCAAGTGGTGTTTTTTCTTCAAGCCAATTACGTGCCCTACAGTTTAACTCAGTAAGTCTTGCTATTAAGTATTCATTAGCATCTGCAAGGGTCTCAAAGTTGTCTTTAAAGGAGAATGTCTTTCTTCTAATAAATTCAACTCCGCGCTCTACATGCCCTTTTTCGTTACCACTAGATATATTGCAGAACCTGTAGTTAAAACCGTAATACAATGAAAGTTTTTTGAGGTCATCTGTGGCTTCTCTTTCTGTTTTACCCACAAACCTTTTTACTGCTTGTTTCATGTTATCATAGACTATTTCTTCAAATACACCATCATGGTGATGAATAACTTTTGCATGGACATCAAGGAAGTTCTCCATCTTTTGATTCCTGTATAGGTATCCATAGTGATATGAGCCGCATGCTGTTGTAAAAAGTCCCAACTCTAGGATAAGAGGTCTTCCCCCGATATCTAGCTTTACATGCCCCCAGTCAAACTCTAAGGTTTTTCCTAGAGCATATTCTTGCTTGATAAAAGCTTCTTTGGCAGCTTTTTTCTCTCTAATATAATTACATACTGTGGCATAACCAATATCGTAGTTTAGTGATAGTAGATACTCATGAATATCTATAGCTTTCATGGTTTGTTTTCTTCTGCCGCTACTTATCTTTTCTCTGTTTTTTGCAAGGCAATTTTCTATTTCTCCTATGATTTCATCTGAAAGCTTCCTTCTGGATCTTCCGGATGAGTCATATTTGGGTGCCTCTGCAATTTGATTAATCACGGCCTGCAGCTTCTCTTCACTAAAGTCTTCATCTAATTTTCTTAAGTTTTCTTCATGTTTGCGGATGTACTTTCTTACTGTCTTAACACATTTACCTACCTTTGCTGCAATCTGTTCCTGCTTCATACCTTGTTGAAAATACATTGTTATTATTTCTATCTTTTCTGTCAATCCAACCACTCCTGTTCCCCCTTACACACTTTAAATGCATAAGGCTATTTTAGTGTAATAACAGGAACTTTTGAATTAATATCCACAGGTACTTTTAGATTAACAGATACA
>CAYGOB010000047.1:0-2590 GCA_964351475.1 uncultured Candidatus Saccharibacteria bacterium | reverse complement strand
CGAAACTCCAGGAAGAAGGATTAACGACCATCAGAAAAAATTCCGTCATGGTTTCTCCTTACTTCGTTATGTCAAATCAGTTGTCGAAAGAAATGAGAGCGTATTGGACAGAGTTTGGAATGACACCTAGCTCAAGAACAAAAGTACCTGCTGCTCCTCAAGAAAAAGACGATGAGTTTGATAAGTTCCTAAAGAAGAATTAAGGAGGAAAAATGTCTCACGCTGAAGTATGTCCTGTATGTAAGGGAACTGGAAAATATATCGAAGCTATTCCTGTTTGTCATGGTTGTGAAGGCAAAGGTTGGATAACTGTACGTGATGAAGGTAAAGAAAATGGAATACCTTATTACGTTACATACCCTCCATATTACATTCATAACCAACCTCTTTACACACCGCCTATAGTTTGGGGTTCTGACGTAAAAGTAGAAGGAATTTCTGTTGCAGGTACTAAAACCGACATCTCTAACTATACAAAGTCTTGTTGCTGATTAATGCCTAAGAAACCTGCCAAAAATAAATCCACATTACATCCTGCTGAACAATACGTAAGGGATGTATTGGATGAAAAATTCCTGACTTGCAAATGGACCAAGTTAGCTTGTCAGAGGCATTTGGATGATCTGGAGCATGGTAAGGAACGAGGACTTTATTTTGATCCTGAAGCTGGTCAACACGCAATAGATTTCTTTAAGTTTTTGCACCATAGTAAAGGCGAATGGGCAGGAGGAGTTTTCGAGTTAGAACCTTGGGAGCAATTTATTCTATGGAGTATATTTGGTTGGAAGAATCAAAGTGGCTTCAGAAGGTTTAGAACTGCGTATTTGTCCGTGAGCAGGAAGCAGGGGAAAGCCTTAGCACTTGATACTCCTGTTCCTACTCCTTCTGGATGGACCACAATAGGAGACATAAAAGTAGGTGATGTTCTTTTTGATGAGAATGGGAAGAAATGTAATGTAACTTTTGTAACTCCTGTAATGGAAGATCATAAGTGTTACAAGGTACATTTTTCTAACGGCGAAGTTATTACAGCAGATGCAGAACATTTATGGAAAACAATTTTTAATGGTATTGAAGGGATTTTTACCACAGAGCAAATAAAAAATACTTTAGAGTCAAACCATAAAATAAGCCATTGGTCCTTAAAGTTTCCTCGTAAGCATGAAATTTCTATCATAGCTGTAGAAGAAACAGAATCAGTTCCCGTTAGATGTTTACAAGTAGATAGTAGCTCTAGTCTATTCTTGGTTGGTAAGTCAATGATACCGACTCATAACACTACCCTACTTGCCGGGATAGGTTTGTACCTTCTTGTAGCTGATGAAGAACCCGGTGCTGAGATCTACTGCCTCGACCCCAAAACTAAAATATTAAGAGAAGATTTAAGTTGGGATAATCTTGAAAACATAAACGTAGGTGATTCTCTTGTAGGATTAGATGAGTATCCTGAAACTAACAGGAAGTATAGGAAGCTCAGAAAATCTAAAGTAATTAATAAATGGTTTACAGAGACAGATTCCTACGAACTTGAATTTGAAGACGGTAGAAAAGTTATTTGTGGAGCAGAGCATCCTTGGTTGTGTAGAACTTTTCGGGATTATGGGTGGAAAAAAACTAAGGATTTTAAACCTGGATGGAAAGTTAACTCTATTGGTAAGCCTTGGGAATTAGACACTACTAGAGAAGCAGGGTATTTGGCAGGGTTTTTTGATGGTGAAGGACATTTCCATGCTCCTGAAAAACCCAATTCCGCACATAGAGTAGGTTTTTCGCAGAATCTTGGTCCTGTTCTAGACCATGTTGTTAAATTGCTTGCTGATAAACAATATATTTTTACGGAACCTAGAGGAAATAAAAGAAATAGATGTTGTGTTTCTGATCTAACCGGCTTGCACAATTGTTTACGGTTCTTAGGTCAAATTCGCCCACATAGATTATTAGACCAAAGTAGTAAGCTGTGGGTAGGGAAATCACTAAATAGAGCAACAGGACATATCAAGGTTGTTAATGTAAAGCATCTTGGTATGCGTAAGATGATAGACATTGAAACTGAGACTAAAACTTTTTTTGCTGAAGGTTTTACATCTCACAATTCTGCCGGTACAAAAAAAGATCAGGCAATCATCTCACATTCTGAAGCTACTCGTATGGTCAAAAGATCGCCATACCTTAATAAAATCATACGAGTATTTAAGAATAATTTAAATATAGAGAATACAGCAAGCAAGTTTGAGCCACTTGGTAAAGACTCTGACTCTTGTGATGGTCTTAATATTCATGGCGCACTTGTAGATGAATTACATGCCCATAAAACAAGAGATATGTGGGACGTTCTTGAAACTGCAACAGGTGCGAGAAGACAATCCCTTCAAATGGCTATCACAACAGCAGGCTTCGATAGGCAGACTATATGTTGGGAATTAAATGAATACCTTGAGAAAGTTCTTAAGGGTACTGCAAAGGATGATTCTTTTTGGGGTATCATTTATTCTCTTGATGAAGGAATGGATTGGAAGGATGAAAAGAATTGGCCTGCCGCAAATCCGAATCTCAATATCTCAGTAAAATTAGACGACTTACGTAACAAAGC
>CAYGOB010000046.1:0-2758 GCA_964351475.1 uncultured Candidatus Saccharibacteria bacterium | reverse complement strand
TCGGGACAGTAGAAAACGCTGTTTTAATAGTATAATTTTAACACCCCAACCTTATGATAATAATAGAGTAAAACAGCAAAACTGTCAAGGGTTTTGGATAAGATTTTACAACGGAGGAAAAACTAGACCACTACATTCACAATTCGGTTTTTGACATAGATTAACTTCTTAATTTCTTTACCTTTCAAATATGGCTCTAAATCCTTATCTAACAACACTTTCTCCCCCACCTCCTCTTCAGTCATACCCGAAGACACTGTTATTTTACCTCTTACCTTACCATTGATTTGTACTGGTATCACAGGGTTTTTGTCTTGTAGATACTCTTTTTTAATTTCTGGCCACCCTTGCATATGTACGCTGTATTTATGACCTGTTTTTTCCCAAATTTCTTCTGCAAGGTGCGGAAAAATTGGAGCAGATGCTATGATTATTTTTTCTAGATCTTCTTTTGAGAAAATTTCTTGGTTAAATTCATTGTAAAATTCCATAAGGGCAGATATGGTTGTGTTAAATTTGAAGTTTAAAATATCCTGCTCTACTCTGTCAACAAGTTTGGAAACTGCCCTTTGAGTTTTTGGTAAACTTTTATCTTTTTTCTCCCAGGATAATAATAGGAACCTGTAGTATTTAGAAACAAATCTTTTTACACCATTTATGGTTTCTGTATTCCAAAGTACATCTCCTTCGTATGGACCCATGAACATCATATATGCTCTTACAACATCCGCACCATATTCCCCGATTATTTCATCTGGATTAATTACATTACCCACTGATTTAGACATCTTTGTGCCATCCTCCCCCAGTACATTACCATGGATTGTTCTTTTCTGATAAGGTTCTTTCGTTGTTACAATACCAATGTCATAAAGGAATTTATGCCAGAATCTTGAATAAAGAAGATGTAAAGTTACATGCTCTGCCCCTCCTTCATAGTGATCTACTGGCATCCAATATTTTAATTTTTCTTCATCTGCAAGTTTGTCCGAATTGTTTGGATCTGTATATCTTAAGAAATACCAGCTAGAACCTGCCCAATTTGGCATTGTATCAGTCTCTCTTTTGGCAGGACCTTCACATTTAGGACATGTAGTATTAACCCAATCTTCTATCTTTGCCAAAGGAGATTGACCTGTATCTGTCGGCTCGTAGCTGTCAACCACTGGTAATTCCAATGGTAATTGTTCTTCTGGGAGAGGTACTACTCCACATTTCTCACAATGTACAACAGGGATTGGTTCTCCCCAATATCTTTGCCTTGAAAATATCCAATCTCTAAGATGGTATCTTACAACTACGTTTCCTATTCCTTCTTTTTTAATATATTCACCCAACTTCACTTTAGCTTCTTGAGTGCTAAGTCCATTTAAGAAACCTGAATTAAAAACTTTCCCCTCTCCTTCGTAAACCTTTTCTACCTCATCTATCTCCTCCCTATTTCCATCATCGCTTTCAATTACTCTTTTGATTGGTAAATTGTACTTCTGGGCAAATTCAAAGTCCCTTTTGTCATGTGCAGGTACCCCAACCACCATACCGGTCCCAACCGTTGTTAGAACAAAGTCCGTGAGGTATATTGGCAGACTTTCATTGGTTATGCTATTTTTACAGTATAGGCCTGTTACAACACCACTCTTCTCTCTTGTGTCACTAATTCTATCTAAGTCGGATTTTTTCCTACTTTCTTTTTGGTATTTCTCTACCTCTTTCTTAATATCCTTACCCATATATTTCTTTAGCTTCTCCACCACCTCATGCTCGGGAGCAATTACCACAAAGGTTGATCCAAATTGAGTATCTGGTCGAGTTGTAGACACTAAGACTTTTTCATCGGTATCCTCTATCTCATACTCTATGTCATACCAAGTTTTTTTCCCTATCCAATTCCTTTGCCTTACCTTTACACTCTCCCAATACTCTGTTAAATCAAGGTCTTTGTCTAATCTATTTGCATACTCGGTAATTTTCAGTATCCACTGACTCATATTTCTTCTTTCTACTAACTCATCACACCTCTCATGCCTCCCGTCTACTACCTCCTCATTTGCACAACCTGTTTTACATTTCGGACACCAATTAATTGGCTTCTCTGCTTTGTATGCTAAATCCTTCTCTAAAAGCTTTAGAAATATCCACTGTGTCCACTTGTAATATTGGGGATCTGCAGTGTTAACCTCTCTACTCCAATCAAAGGACAGTCCCAAGCTGTGTAATTGTTTTCTAAATATATCTATATTTTCTTCTGTAATATCCTGAGGAGGTCTTTTTACCTTAATAGCGTAGTTTTCTGTAGGAAGACCAAATGCATCCCAACCTATAGGGAACAGTACATTCTCTCCTCTCATTCTCCTTAATCTAGCTACTACATCCATCATTGAGTAGTTACGAGTATGCCCCATGTGCATACTATCCCCTGATGGGTAAGGAAATTCGGCTAATAGGTAGTACTTTTCTTTATCTTTAGCAAAGTCTTGGGCTTCATAAAAAAGGTCTTTAAACCATTTCTCTTGCCATTTAGATTCAAATTGTTCTGGGTTGTACTCTACTGACATAGTTAAGTATATATTAATGAAGGATATTTTACATTAAAAAAGAAAGTATTGGAAGGAAAGGATTTAGTGAATTGTGGAACATGGGTGTGGAACAAAGGTGGGAATGAACAAAGAAATTGGTTTAAGTAGTTGGTGGACCTGAGGGGATTTGAACCCCTGACCCCATCGCTGCCAGCGATGTGCTCTAGCCAACTGAGCTACAG
>CAYGOB010000045.1:0-3357 GCA_964351475.1 uncultured Candidatus Saccharibacteria bacterium | reverse complement strand
ATATTAAAAAATTCTAAAAATGAAAAATGATTTTAAAGTTATAGCAGGAGTATTTCTATTAATAATAGGAACACTTTTATTAATAGATAGAACAGCTTTTTTACTTCCTTTTAGTATAAATATTAGACAAATACTTTCAATATTCTGGCCATTGGTAATTATAGCTTTTGGAGTTAAATTACTCTCAGATAAAAATATTACTTGGGGAGTAATTATTTCTCTTTTTGGATTCGTAATTTTATTTACAAATACTTTTAATTGGAATTTCTTTGCAATTCTTTGGCCACTAGTAATTATTGGGATAGGAATCTCTATACTCTTTAAAAAGGAAGGGTCTTCCTTTAGCAGTTCTTCTTCTAAAGTAGGAGATAACAGAATTGAAGAGAGTTTCTCTTTCACAGATAGTTCTAGAACAATCACCTCTCAATCATTCACTGGTGGCAGAGTTAACCTCTCTTTCGGGGAATTGGAGTTAGATTTAAGAGAAGCAAAGATAAGTAGTAAGAATGCTAAATTGAATGTTTCAGCTGCTTTTGGAGAGATAAAGGTCTTTGTACCAAAGAATTGTCGCGTGGTAACTAAAGGTAGTAGTTTCTTGGGCAGCTGGGAACCTAAATTAGAGAATAGTACTGTAGAAAAACCTGTGTTAGAAATAACAGGAAATGCCTTTTTAGGAGAGATAACCATAACTAATTAAAAGTTAGTAATTAAAAGACACTACTCAGAGTATAGAATATTCTCTTTTATATGCTATTTGCTATTGTTTACTATGTATTAATGGTATTTTTTGTGATAGAATGACTTTCTGCTTATGACAAATTCCCTTATAGATAAGAACAATATAAGAAACGTAGCTATTATTGCGCATGTAGACCATGGTAAAACAACTCTGGTTGACGCCTTTATGAAGCAAACTCATATGTTTAGAGATAATGAGGAAGAAATGTTTCAAGAGAGAATACTAGATGTTGGGGAATTAGAAAAAGAGAAAGGAATTACAATCAATGCTAAAAATATATCCATTAGATACAAGGATACTAAAATAAACATTGTCGATACTCCTGGTCATGCTGACTTTGGAGGAGAAGTAGAAAGAACTCTAAACCTAGCAGATAGTTGTTTACTTTTAGTTGACGCTAAAGAAGGTTGTATGCCTCAAACAAAGTTTGTACTTAAAAGAGCTCTAGAGTTAGGTCTTAAACCTATCGTAGTAGTAAACAAAATTGATAGGAAGTTAGCAGACATTGAAAAAACCATATCCAAAATACAAGATCTTTTTCTTAATCTTGCAACAGAAGAAGAACAATTAGATTTTCCTGTTTATTACGCTATTGCAACAGAAGGAAAAGTCTGGAAGGAAATTCCTGAAGGTGATCTTAAAACAGCTAACAGTATCCCAGGAGATTTAACTCCAATACTAGATGGTATTGTAGAAACACTTCCAGCTCCAAAGGGAGATAGTACAAAACCATTTCAAATGCAAATAACCTCTATAGAATACAATGAGCACTTGGGAAGGTATCTGATTGGTAAAATTGCAAACGGAAAAGTAAAAATTGATGATCCCGTAGTACTAGTTTCAAACAAAGAGGGTTTTGAAAAGAAGCAAGGGCGTGTAAAGGAGCTTTTTGTAAAAGAAGGTCTGGAATGGATAAAGGTTGAGGAATGTAGTGCAGGAGAAATAATTGCAATTACAGGTATAGATTCAACCGCCATTGGTGCTACCCTTTGTAGTATAGACAACCCTAGTGCTTTACCAGAAATTAAGATAAGCCCACCATCTGTAAGAGTAAAATTTACTGCTAACACGTCTCCTTTTGCAGGAAAGGAAGGAACATTTGTTACAGCAAAACAATTACAACAGAGATTAGAACAAGAGAAAAATTTAAATATTGGTTTAACTATAACCAATCATGGAAGTAATGGTTACCAAGTAGCAGGGAGAGGAGAATTACAATTAGCAATACTGGTTGAACAATTAAGAAGGGAAGGGTATGAGTTTCAATTAAGTAAACCTGAGGTAATATTAAAAGAGATAGATGGGGTAATGCATGAACCTATGGAGGAATTAAATATTGATGCTCCTGAAGAGTATCTTAGTGTAATTACAAAAGAGGTGAGTGAGAGAAGGGGTAGATTAATAGATATTGAAAGCGAGAATGGACAAAACAGGTTTGTTTTCAATATCTTGACTAAAAACCTCATAGGTTTGCATAGAGTATTGATGAATGCAACAAAGGGTACAGCCATTATCAATAGCTATATTGTAGAGTATGTACCATACAAAAAGGAGGAGGAATTATTTAGAAAAGGAGTAATAGTCTCCTCTGAGACAGGTACTGCACTAGCTTATTCCTTAATGAGTATCCAAGAGAGGGGAAAACTGTTCATAGAGGGCTCTACAGAGGTCTATGAGGGTATGATAATAGGGCTACATAACCATGAGAGTGACTTAGAGGTAAATCCTTGTAAAGCAAGGAAAAAGACTAATGTGAGGATGTCTCATGCTGAGGTTACTGAGATAGATCTTAAGGCACCTTTATTAATGACTACAGAAATAGCTCTCTCTTTTATTAAAAATGATGAGCTGATTGAGATCACTCCTAAGAGTATTAGATTAAGAAAGAAATTACTAACAAGTACACAGAGGGTTTGGGCAAAGAGAAAAAATTTAACAGAGTATGCTAAGACACATTTAGAAGATTAAAAACAAAAAGGGGAGCTTACTATTAAACAATCAATCTTCTTGTTAGACTTTCAATATTTTCTAAAAATACATCTTTCTTATTTTCCTTCATCAGTTTTAAATATTTTTTCTGAAATTCTCTGTCATGATCAGAATGTTGAGCAATTAACCATGCACTATGACTTGCAATCATTCCAAACCTTGAGACTGTGATACAGCCATTTTTATTTATAATCTTTTTTAATCTCTCTGTATTTAATTTTTGTATATTATCTATTGTTATATATTCTTCTAAATCATCCTCCCTTCTTGACATCTTCTGATCTACACTCTTTTTAATTCTTCTCCACTCTTTCTGATCTATATTTACCATATGGAATATTCTCCATGAGGGAGGATTTAATATTTTCATCCATTCATAAAGATATTTAAATCCAGAAGTTTTCTCTGTTAACATATCATGGACTTTACACAACTCGGAGAAGATCATAACATAATTTTACAGGAGAACGCTGTTGAAAACTATTTTAATTTTAAGTTCCATGCTTTTTATGTTCTCCATAATTTATTACCCCTTTTAAAAACAAAAAGGGGAGCTTACGCTCCCCTTAGGTTAATACATTAGAAATGATTATCTATCATAACTTCTGTCATCTCGACCTCCAAATGAT
>CAYGOB010000044.1:0-3421 GCA_964351475.1 uncultured Candidatus Saccharibacteria bacterium | reverse complement strand
AAAATCTTGGGAAGAACTGGTTTAGCTTTTAGATTGAAAATATGAAGAAAAACACCAAAAAAATATCTACAGAATATATTATACTCCTTATGGGAATACTCTTGGGGATAGGGTTCTTTTTACTTGACTCCCTGGGAGCAGTGAATTTTGTTAGGACTGGAATTTCTTTTGCGATGGATCCAGTAGCATACCAAGGAAATGTTGCAGGGGGAGTAGTTAAGGAGTATTTAGAAACATTTGTTAGATTAAATGAGTTTAGAGATGAATATAATGAATTAAGTATTAAGGTATATGAACAGGAAGTGGAGAGTTCCTTTTATGCTGTTTTAAAAGAAGAGAATGAGTCTCTGAGAAAACAGGTTGCACTTGCAGAGCTTGAGCAGAATTATGTCATGGCGAAGGTTTTGGGTGGACTGGAGAATGATTTTCTTAGAATTAATAAGGGGGAACGAGAAGGTGTAGTAGTGGGAGATGTGGTTTTGCTTGGGAATTTGTACATAGGAATAATAATTAGGGTTGATAGCCAAGGTTCCTTGGTTCGGTTACCTACGAACAGGGCTAGTAATTTGGAGGTAGTTATTGTTAGGGGAAAGATAGAAAATTTACGAATGGATGAAGATATTGGAATTTTGACAAAGGGTGTTGTAAAGGGTTCTGCAGATGGAATTAGGGTAGAGAATATGTCCATGAGTGCTTCTTTGCAAAATGGGGACATCGTGGTTGTTAATGATTCGAGAGTTGGACAGTATCTAGTTCTTGGTTATCTTGTAGGGCTTTCTGAAAATCCTGCAGCGACATCCAGGTCAAGTTATGTATCACCAATATTTGATTATGATAAGCTAATTACTGTATTTGTCAGGACAGATTTTTAATATGATATTAGATATTCTTTTTACAATAGTAGGAATTTTTGCTTTAGTGTACTTAGAGAGCTTACTGTTAGCTCTTTTTGGCTTTAGGGTTTTTGTAATTATATTTTTCTTTCTCTCCAGAATCATAGATTGGAAACCGTTTTTTCTTGTTTCAGCAATAATCCTTTTAATATTTGATGTCATATACAAAGTTCCTTTGGGAAGTAATATATTAATTCTCGTATTACCTTTTGGTTTTTTCCTTTTCCTTTCGATGTTTGTTTCTTTGGACCGGGGAGTGCTTTCCATATTTGTTAAAACTTTGGTGTTTTTTCTCTACTATATTCTTCTTGTACTTCTCCCCAACCTTTTTGTGGTAGGGGAATTTGGCTTTTTGACTTTCAATAACCTTCTGAGTTCACTTCTACGGGCCGTTTTAAGTGCTCTGGTGTTATTACTCCTTGAATATCTATATACAGGTTTTAGAAAAAGAGGAAATAATTCCCAAATTCGGCTAAAATAGGGTATGAATCTAAAAGTTTCCAAAAAACTAGAGAGTGAAAAATCTCGTAGACCATCTCTTTCTTTCGGGGGGAATGGTTTTGACATTGGTTATTTGGCTAAAAATATTAAAAGGTCTCTCCTTGAGCCTACTAAGGATAATACAGATATTAGATGGAATTACTTTTTAATGTTTGTAGTGTTTTTAGTTCTTTTTTCAGTTTTAATATTTGAGCTTTCTTCTTTACAAATTGTAAGGGGAGAGGAAATGTTAGTAAAGTCGGAGAATAATCAAATTAGAATAAGAAAAGTTCCGGCTTTAAGAGGTGTTATGTTTGACAGGAATGGTAGACAACTCGTTGTTAATGAGTCTGCAATGAATGTGTACCTTGCTGTAGAGCACTATCTTGACAGAGAAGGTTTCATAGATACAGAGCTTGTGGAAGAGAGCTCTAATACCCTCGGGGGTATACTAAGGGGTGATTGGGAGAACAAGGGTCCCGATGGGGAACAGGAGTATAGTTCCATCTCGGAGAAGGTTTACTTAACACATAGCGAAAGTGCCTTTTTTACAGAAATACTTATAGCTAGGGATATAGATAATGATACTGCGATTAAAATTAAGGCAAATAGTGAGAATCTTCCTGGGGTATATATAGATAGTGGTAATAAAAGGTACTACCCAGAAAGAGAAATTCTTTCTCATGTATTGGGATACACGGGTACTGTTTCTTTTGAGGATTTAGAGGAGTTAGATTATGTTTTACCAACTGATGTAATAGGGAGGAGTGGTCTTGAGAGAAGGTATGATAAGTATTTGGTAGGGGAACATGGTGAAATAGCATGGGAGGTAGACGCTATAGGGAGAACAGTTTCTAAGGATGGATATATTATAAAAGAGCCTGTTTCAGGTAAAAACTTGTATCTTTCTTTAGATCTAGAGGTACAGAGAAAACTGTATGAAGTCATTCAGGAAGGGGTATCTGAGTACAATGCTCAAGGTGGAGCAGCTGTTATTCAGGATCCTAATACTGGAGAGATAATTGCAATAGTGTCATTTCCTGGTTATGACAATAATTTGTTCATAGGAGGAATATCTTCTACTCAATATGCGGGCTTGTTAAATAATCCTGGAAATCCTCTCCTTAATAGATCCATAGCAGCACAAATGCCTCCAGGTTCAACGTTTAAAACTATTGTAGCAATAGCAGGGTTAGACTCCGGAGCAATTACTAAAAACACTCAATATGTTAGTAGAAGAGGATATACTTTCTCTAGTGGAGCTCCTTTTCAGGATTACAGAAATATGGCTTATGGAGTTCTTAACTTAATTGATGCAATAGCTGTTTCTTCTAATATATATTTTTGTGAATTAATTAGGAACTGGGATATGAATAAATTAGTTCCCTATTTAGAGAAATTTGGAATAGGTAGTTACACAGGGGTAGACATTCCTGGGGAAGCTCCGGGAAGGTTGCCTTCTCCAGAAAATAAGATTGCTTTAGCAAATACCACTAGTCCATGGTTGGACCCTGTGTGGTATCCAGAAGGAGACTCTTGTAACTCAGTAATAGGGCAGGGTATTGCTCTTGTAACGCCTCTTCAAATGGCTAATTGGACATCAGCTATAGCAAACGAAGGAACTTTGTACACCCCACACGTAGCAGAATATTTTTTAGACGAGGAAGGAAACAGGGAAACTTTGAAGTACGAGCCAATCCATACAGAGATTGCTTCAGTGGAAGCAATTAAAACTGTTAAGGAAGGGATGTGGTCTGCTGTAAATGGCCCTAGAGCTACAATTAGGACCCTCGCTGGAACTAAGGTAGAAGTTGCTGCTAAAACAGGTACTGCAGAGTTTGGTGTTTTAAGTAAGGATGGGGTATATGAGAGTACACATGCTTGGGCTACAAGCTTCTTTCCATACAAGCAGCCTAAATATACTATGACAATATTTTTGGAGGATGGTGGAGAAAGTCTTAACGCAGTAAGACTTTCAAGACAAATGATAGAGTGGATGATAGAGAATGATTTAATCTAGATTTAATAATTGCATGCCATAATTACAT
>CAYGOB010000043.1:0-3548 GCA_964351475.1 uncultured Candidatus Saccharibacteria bacterium | reverse complement strand
AATATTTTTAACAAAAAAAGAGAATATTAAGAGAAAACCTAATGTAAGAAACATCATTAAGAACTGTAAAAAAATGTGTTCACTGCCTAATTTTTCTTTCTTCATAATATTGTTACCTATTAAAGAAATTTGATATTTTAATAATACAACAATATTTAAGAGATTTAAACTTTTGCTATTTCCCTGTAGTATGATATTAATAAAATATAGTATTTATAATTAATGAAAGATGTTTATATAACAATCTTTTTAAGGGGTTGATTCAGATTATCCACAATACAGGGGTTAGTGTGTCTAACTTTCTTGCAGTAAACTTATAGAATATTAAATATAACGTGGAAAACTTGTATAGTCCTTATAATAGCAGAGCTTTAGCTCTACCTTCGACTTCGGAGGGAGAGGGATTCGAACCCCCGGTCCCAAACAAATGAGACAAAGCATTTCGAGTGCTTCCCTTTCGACCACTCAGGCATCCCTCCTAGGCAGTATTATATCAATAATTTACCTTGGATATTTAATTAAACCTTTTCTAAAGGAATATATTCACCATAACTCAAACCATCTAACCACTTCCACTTTCTAATGTCTTTGTATAAAAGTTTATCTTGCAAAAGAACAAAAACAGGATCTTTATCCTCTTTCTTTACTAAAAATATCAATGCTGAAGGAAAGTTTAATTTAGACTCTACAATAAGGAATATTGTGTCCTCTTTCTTAGCAAAAAAGAACTTATCTAACACATACCATTCATAAAGCTTTCCCCCTGTATCAATACCTCTTGCGGTTATTTTATGCTTAACCGTTCTTGGTTTTGTAGTCCCAGCAACATACAAAAGAAAAAGCATTGACAAAATAGCAGCCATTAATAGGTAGTTTTTTAATATTGCAAGTAAGAGAGAGAAAAGTAATGAAAAGACTACTATCATTAAAAACCACTTATTATTGAACTTGAATTGATACCTATCTGGAGCACTCCATTCAAAAAGCTTAATATTTTGTACAACCCTTCTCTTTGGTGTAGGATCATCTTCTAACCTAACCTCTTCTTTAACTATCTCCTCCCTTTTTTTCTGTTTCTGCTGTTTTTTAGCTTCTACCTTAGCTTTCTTTATCTTCTCTTCTCTATCTCTTAAGTTCTTTTCTCCAGAAACTATATCTAAAAGCTTCTCAAAGTCATTTTTTCCTTCTTTTTTATCTCCTGATTTATCTTTAGGCATATGTTTATCATATAATAAATGTAAATATTAAGACAACCAACAATATGGAAACTCCCCAAACCCAATTTAATATATGAAAGAAATTAAGTGTAAACACCGTAAACAACCCTATTGTAATAAGTAAAGAGAATTTAAAAGAAAGAATTATTTTTTCTCTCCTGCTAAATTTATTTCTTTTTCCTTTTTTATCCTCTTCCTCTTTTATTTCTCTTCCTTCTCTTTTTTCTCCATTACCATCCCCTCCCTTAAGAAGAGAAAGGGTCGAATAAATTAAAAGATTTAGAAAGGAGAAAATAATAAGGGTTGTCAAAAACATTAAGGTACTAATATTTATCCAGTTGTACTCTCCTAAATCATTTACAGGTAAAAAGCTAGGATTATTAAGTAAATAATACGTAAATGTAACAGAGGTTATTAAAATTAACATTATTGTTATTAGGTATTTCATAACTTTGTATTATCTAGGTTTTAATAATTAATTCTTAAGATATTAACCTTGAAAATAATTTTTCAAATAAATATATATGAATATCTTAATTATAGAGAATTCTTCCAATCTTTCCCAATTACTTTCTAAAACTTTAGAAGCATATGGGTACAGGGTAACTGTTGACGACAAAGAATTTGCAAATAAGGGTTTAGTTGACAAAAAAATCTTTGACTTATTCCTAATAAATACTAATTTAGAAAAGGGTGTTACACAGAAGTTACTTAAATATATTGTTAAAAAGAGTACAGGGAGTAAAATACTCGGAATCTGTAATAAAGGTAATTGGGTTGAAAAAGTTGACTTTCTTAATAATGGTGGAGATGATGTTTTAACGTATCCATTTCCTGTTCAAGAATTACTTGCAAGAATTCAATCTTTAGTAAGAAGACCTCGAAGTTATGTAGATAAGAATATTTACATAGGAGATTTCTTATTAGATTTAGATAATAAATCTGTATATAAGGATAATAAAGATATTGAAATAAGGAAAAAGGAATATGATTTATTTGAATATCTTGTTAGAAACAAAGGAAGGGTTGTATCAAGATGTGAGCTCCTAGACCATGTTTGGGACTATAGAGAGTATGTTGGTTCAAATACTGTAGATGTACATATAAATAGGCTAAGGGATAAATTAGAAGATAATAAATTAATAGAAACAGTCCATGGTGTTGGGTACAAGATAAAAGACTTTAGAAAGAGATCTAAGACATCCTAAAGCATCATTGGCATAACTAGATGTATGAAGTTGTCATCTCCTTTTATTTTGAATACTCCTGGTCTTACAGCCTCCGAACATTCAAACATAATTTCTTGAGAATCTACATGGTTTAAAATATCTGTAAGAAGTTTAGAACTAAACGCTATCTTTAATTCATCTCCCTCTATTTTACATTCAAAATTACTTTCATTTTTACCTAAATCTGCCTGTGTTGCAGAAAGAGATACCTTATTTCCCTTAGGATGAATGTCTAATATCATTTTATTACCTAACACAGATCTTGCAATAATATTTACAACCTTAAGAGAATTTAAAAAACCTTCTCTTTCCATTTCACACTTTGTTTTATAACCGGTAGGAATTATTTGTTTATACTCTGGAAATTCTCCATCTATTAATCTAGATATTAAATCTACATCCCCTACTCTAAACATAACCTGGTTTTTATCTTCTATTAAGTATATAGATATTAAATCTACATCCCCTCCCATTTCATTTATTATGTGAGAAAGTTCTATAAATGCTCTTACAGGAACTAAGAAGCTTTTAGCTTTATCACTTTTATTTATCTTAAGAACCTGTTTGGATAATCTTAAACCATCCGTTGCTATGAATGATACTTCATCTTCCTCTATTTCAACTTTAACACCTGTAAGTACAGGTTTAATATCATCCATAGCTGCAGCAAAAGCAACCCTATTAATTGCCATAACTAAATCAGCACTATTTATCTGTATAAAAGGTTCCTGTTTTTTTTCAATAGAAGGAATACTTGGAAAATCATCAGAAGGCATAGTATTAAAACTAGCAGAGTTATTTGATGTAGATATATTAAAGTTTTGCTTTTCTACTTCAACATTGACCACCTCTTCAGGTATTGAATTTACAAACTCTGAAAGTTGTTTTGCAGGGAGTGTAATTTTACCATCATCTTTTACATCTGCACCTATCCAAGTAGTTATACTTAATTCTAAATCTGTTGTCTTCATTGTTAATTTACCATTATCAGTTTGCAAAAAAACATTATTTAATATTGGTAATCCTGGTTTAGTACTAACTACCCTGCTTAATATGTTTAAATATTTAGAAAATGTATCCTGATTGCAAGAAAACTTCATGT
>CAYGOB010000042.1:0-3724 GCA_964351475.1 uncultured Candidatus Saccharibacteria bacterium | reverse complement strand
TTCATACCTCTTAGGTAGTCCTTTTTACCCAATATTGCTGTGTGTGTTAGAACTCTAACTTGCTCTTGGAAGGATATTGCTGAGAGGAAGCTTTCTGTGTGCAAAGATGATGTCTTTATACCAAGGATCTTAGGGATTATCAAGGCTTTGTTTTTACCTTCTTCTAAGAGAAGGTCATTTTTTGCTTCTGCAAGGTACTTATTAACAAGTGAACCTACTAGGTAGTCAGACTCTCCTGATTCAAATACTTTTCCTAATCTCACCATTTGTCTGAGAATTATTTCAATATGGATATCATCTATTGGTACTCCTTGTTCATTAAAGACTTCTTGTACTCCATCTAGGATGTATTTTTGAGCTGTGACTATGTCTGCAACCTCTGTTAATTTCTTAGGGTCTATAGAGCCTTCAGTTAGTTGGTCCCCAGCTTCAACTGTTTTGTCATTTTTTATAAATATTTCTACCCCAGGAAGGACTGATATAACCTCTTCTGCTTTAACTCTACCCTTTGTTGTTAAAATTCCACCTTTAATTGTAACTTTAGCATCAAATGGTGATTGTCTTTCTATTTCTTCAGAATCTATGTACATTACTTGGCCAGATTTAACATCTTGGCCATCTTCTACCAAAACTTTCTTAGCTTTAGATATTACATAGTGTCTTGTCATTCTCTTTTCTCCTACTATTGTTATTACTGCTGATTCATCTTCTGCTACTTCTACATGGGCTTTTCCATCTATGGATGCTATTTCGGCCTCCGCTTTAGGAGTTCTTGCTTCAAAAAGCTCTTCTACTCTAGGTAAACCTTGTGTGATGTCAATTTTTGCAACTCCTCCCTTGTGGAAGGTCTGCATAGTCATCTGTGTGCCAGGTTCCCCTATGGATTGTGCTGCAATTACACCTACTGCTTTACCCATTTCTATTTCTTGGTCGTTTTCCAAATTCAAACCGTAACACTTCTTACACATTCCTAAAGGAGCTTCACAAAGTATTGGTGATCTGACAAATATCTCTTCCATCTCTTCTTCTACTATTATTTCTGCTATCTCTTTTGTAATAATTTCATTCTTCTTAGCAATTGTTTTTCTTCCTTTCTTAAGGTCTTGTGCAAGAACTCTACCGTAAAGTCTGTCTTCTAAATCTATTCTTCTGTCATCATCTCTCTTTATTCTAAATCCTTCTCCCTCATAACCGCAGTCGTCGAATCTAATGATAACGTCGTGAGCTACATCTACTAATTTCCTTGTAAGATAACCCGAGGATGATGTTTTAAGAGATCTGTCTGCAATACCTTTTCTACCACCGTTAGCAGCAACAAAATATTCAAAAGCACTTAGTCCATCTCTATAGTTACTTTTAATAGGCATAGGTACCCAGTTTCCTCTTGAGTCTCTTACTACACCTTTTATTGTAAGAACCTGTCTTGCTTGAATTTTACCTCCATTGCCTCCTGATTCAACCATTTGGTAAATAGAGTTATCTTTGTCTAGTTCTTCCCAAGCTTCATCTGCTAGCTCTCCAGCAAAGTCGTCCCACATGTTTGTAGATATATTAATTTTCTCATTCTTTGTCATTAATCCTTGTAGGTAGTTTTCTTGAAGTTGTTCATCCTTTTCTTCAATTTTCTTTATTTCTGTAATTAAGTCAAAATCTACTTCACAATCTTTCATTGCAAATGAGAATCCTAAGTCTGTAGCATACTTAAAACCAAGAAGTTTGAGGTTGTCTAAAATTTCGACAACTACTTCTAAAGAATTTTCTTTCTTAATTTCGGTAATTATCTTATTAACAGTTCTAATATTTATTTGTTCATTTACGAATCTGTAATCCTTTGGAAGGATACTGTTAAATATAACTCTTCCTGGAGAAGTGTTTATTGTTTTACCCTTAACTCTTACAACTATCTCTTCTTCTATGGGGATTTCTCCTCTCTCATATGCCCTAATTACTTCATCTTCATTGGCAAAGAGTCTTGGTTTTTCCACTTCTTTCATTTCTGTCATTAGGAAGAATCCTATCAACATGTCTTTTGCAGGAGTTGCCAAAACTTGTCCGTTGGAAATATTTACAATGTTTTTAGAAGACATCATGTCTTTTCTTGCTTCTTCTTCTGCTTCTTTTGTTAAGAGAATATGTACAGCCATTTGGTCTCCATCAAAGTCTGCATTAAATGCTTTACAAACCAATGGATGAATTCTGATTGCTTCTCCTTCTACTAATTTAGGATAGAATGCCTGTACACTGTATTTGTGTAGTGTAGGAGCTCTGTTTAGCAATACTGGTCTGTTCTTTATAACTTCTTCTAGGATGTCCCAAATTTCGTCTGATTCTTCCTCTACCATTTCTTTTGCAATTCTTACATTTGGTGCAAGTTCTTGGTCTAAGAGTTGGAATATGACAAAAGGTTTAAACATTTCTAAAGATATGGATTTTGGTAGTCCACATTGATCAAATTTAAGACTTGGGTCTCCTTCAATTACTGCTCTTCCTGAGTAGTCTACTCGTTTACCAAGAAGATTTTTTCTAAAGATACCCTTTTTACCCCTAAGATCATCTGTAAGCGCTTGGTAAGGTAATCTTTTACTGTTTCTCATTGGTTTAGAAGGTCTGTGAGAGTTGTCGATTAAAGCATCTACAGACTCTTGAAGCATTCTCTTTTCATTTCTTAAAATAACATCTGGTGCACCTATTTCTATTAATTTAGCAAGCCTGTTATTTCTGTTTATTACCCTTCTGTAAAGGTCATTAAGGTCTGAGGTCGCAAATTTTCCTCCTGAAAGAGGAATTATTGGTCTTAATTCTGGAGGTAATACTGGTAACGTTTCAAGCACCATCCATGTGGGACTTACATTATTGTTCTTAAAACCTTCCAAGTATTGTATTCTTCTTGTAGTCTTAGCTCTTTTGTCTCCTTTTTCTTTATCTGCCTTTATTCTTAACTTTCTCATTTCTTTGTCTATATCTAACTTCTCTAGAAGTCTTTGTATAGCTTGGGCTCCCATCAGAGCCTCAAAGAAAATAAGGTCTCTTTCCACTAGATCTATATATTCATCTTCTGATAGTACTGTTCCTGTTTTCAGCTTAGAGATTATCTCGTTGATTCTTTCATAGAAGGCATCTACCTGCTCTTCTCTTTCTGCAAATTCTTTTCTAACCTTAGCAAGAGCTTGGTTTCTCTTGTGCTCTATCTGACTTGTTTTAAATTCATTTTCTTTCTTCTTTCCTTTCTTTAATTCCTTAAGTTGTTCACTAAACTCTTCTTTTGTAGCCTTTAACTCTTCTTTTAGTTGTTTCTCTAATTCTGTTATCTCCTCTTCTCTTAAGGCTAATGCTTTTTCTGCTATTTCTTTTCTCTTCTTCTTCTCTACCTCAACTACCATGTATCTGGTGTAGTAAATTACAGAGAGTAGTTTTTTATGAGGGATTTCTAGAACAATTGACATTTTATGTGGAATTCCATATGCAAACCAAACATGGGTAACTGGAATTGCAAGGTCAATATGGCCCATTCTTTCTCTTCTAGAGTCTTGGGTTGTAACTTCTACGCCACATTTATCACAGACTATTCCTTTGTATCTAATCTTTTTGTATTTACCGCAGTAACATTCATAGTTTTTAGTAGGACCAAATATTTTTTCACAAAAGAGTCCGTCTGGTTCAGACCTAAATGTTCTGTAGTTTATTGTTTCTGCTTTTGTAACCTCACCGTATGACCATTCCATTA
>CAYGOB010000041.1:0-4185 GCA_964351475.1 uncultured Candidatus Saccharibacteria bacterium | reverse complement strand
TTGTAAAAATTGCTACAGTAAAGGGAATAGTAAACCTTTGGGTAAAGATCCTTACACTTCTCCAGTATTAACCCAAATTTTAGATAGATACATTAAGAAAGTAGTAGAAGAAATATAATGAAAATTAAAACTGCCTTAAAAACAATACTCTTCTTTTTTTCTTTTTTTATTCTTTCTTCACTTGCTCTAAGTACTCTACAGGCTCAGACAATGACATATGTGGATTCTGGAGAAGTAGAGATAAGTGCAAGTATTAATGTAGATTTGCATTCTCAGTTATCTTTACAACCTTCTACGGTTGAAATATTGCAGCCTGCAAATGTAAATATTACTGCTATTACATCTGATGGTACTCCTAGGGCAGGAAGAATTATTGAGATATATATACAGGGAAACTCTGCTGGAGTTACCATTACACAACCTGCTCCTACAGACTCATTTGGTAAAACTAGAGGTACTGTTCGTTCCTCTATACCAGGACCATATGTAGTGTGTGCTAGAGACCTTACGGAGAGTTTTGTTATTACCATAGAGGACTGCGAAACACTCTACGTCATACCTGTTCCTGCCCCAACCATGTTGCCTGAGCCAGAGTACACTAAAGGGGATACAAATATTGTTATGTGGAATAAGGGAGGATCTGGTACATACCAGTACTATGCTGAAGTTAGTACAGACTCAAACTTTTCTACTGTTAAGGATAACAGTGGTTGGATATCTAATCTAGCATATGAGTTTGGAGATCTTGAGGATGGGCAGATGTATTTTTACAGAGTAAAGGCTAGAAATGCGTATGGAGGGGAAAGTGCATGGTCTAATATTGTCTTTAGTGTTCAAGATGCTACGGGTCCAGAAATTGTTCTGATTAGCATATCTGACATTGAGGACAACACTAATGTAACTTGGGACAGAAACTTTACAATATATATTAGGTACAGGATAACTGACAATGTAGCTATAGCTAGCAAAGAATTTTGGTGTGTAAATAGTGACAATAGTAGACATAATTGTATATATACCGCAGTAGAAAACGGAGACTTCTGGGATATATCTATACAACTAAAACATCTCGAAAAAACAAGCACGGGTAATCTTTTTGGTAATTATGGATTCTGTGTAGAGGCAAGGGATACAGTTAATAATGTAACAAGGAACTGTGAGGCAGAGATTGAAATCCCTATTGAAAAACCAGAGGAGGAAATACCACCTCCAATAATACCTAGGATTCCAATAGTAACGGAAACGGAAGAGAAATTAGAGAAGATCATAGATGATATTCTACTAAGACTTAAGCAGTTTGATTTAGATGACATAACTGTAACCACAGCTTTAGTCAACTTAACCATAGGTTTTGGATTGCTAGTAGCCATGCTAGGATATCTCCCATACTATTTCCTTCAACTATTCTTAAGTATACTAAGTCTCTTAGGATTCAGAAAGAAAGGAAATGTAACAGGGTATGTTTACAACTCTTTGACAAAAGAACCAATTAACCAGGCTATAGTCAGAGTATACAATGAGGTTCATGAATTAGTTTGGACTAGTGTAACAGATAGTCACGGCTATTTTAGGACTACAGAGTTAGAAGACGCAGAGTATTATATAAAGGTTACAGCACGAAATTTTACATTCCCCTCTAAGATAGTATTTGGAAAGACAGACTTCCCTCTAGACAATGTATACCATGGAGACCCATTCTTAACCAGAGAAGAAAAGATTCCAAACTTTTCTATCCCTATGGACCAAGAAGACTTGAGTAAATCGAGAAAAAGAAGGGCTATTTTATTTGCAAGAACCAAAATATTGTGGAGAATCCTTCATATTATTCTTTTTGTCTTTGGTCTAACATTAAGTATTTTTGTATTGTTTACAATACAGGCTTGGTGGAATTATTTAATTGTAGCGCTTTACATACCAGCTTTAGTTTCAATCGTGTACTCATTCTTTGATAAGAAGGAAAGATACGGGGTAGTAAGAGATACAGACAAAAAAGAGGTGGAGGGTGCAATCATAGGGCTTACAGAAAAGGAATTTGATAAGTTAATTTCAAAGAGAGTTACAGATAATTTAGGGAGGTATAAATTTATAGTAAATAAAGGGGTCTATGGTTTGTCAATTCTAAACTCAGATATGAAGATAGTTGAGGAAGAGAAACATTCTAATTTAGAGATAGAGAAAGAGGGTGGAGAGATTTTAGCTCCTAATATTATTGTAAAGAGGTTAGAGGATGATGTAGAGGATGATGAGATTATAGAACCATTGGAGGAACTTTAAAGTAAAAGAGTGTTGAAAAAAACCCTTTCTACTGGTATTATCTCAAGTGTAATTAATTATGTGGGTGTATAGCTCAACTGGTAGAGCAAGCGACTCTTAATCGCTAGGTTCAGGGTTCGAGCCCCTGTACACCCATTCTGCTAGCTAAGTCTAAGGTAGAGCTAAAGCTCTGCTATTATAAGGATTATACAGGTTTATTACATTAGATTTAATATTCTATAAGTCAAATACCTTTTGTCATGTACAACTCATTATTTTTAAAGCCTCTCTTTCTATAATACTCCCTTGTCCCAACTGCAGATATGACAGCTATTTTTTCAAAGCCATAATCCTTAGAAATTTCCTCAGCCTCCTCTATTAGTCTCTTTCCCAAACCAAGATGTTGAGACTCTCCCGTACTCTCATCCTTAATACCTAACACCTTACCATATACATGTACCTCTCTAATTATGGAATGACTCTTTAATTCTTCTAGAAAATGCTCTTTTCTGTACTTCTTTTTAGGAAGAGACAATCTTAAAAACCCACATATCTTGTCACTGTCCTTTGTTTTGTAAGAAATAAAAACCTCCTTACTTACAGAAGTATCATACTCTATCCTTTCTAATTCTAAATCATCTACATTTATCCTCTCTCCCCTTATCTCCCTACTTCTAATATCCTCTATTTTAATACCTTCCTTTTCCATTTCAATATCTACCAACTGTCTAAGGTTGGTCTTTTTGTTTCCTGCAACAATCTCATCTGAAGGAATATCTCTAACTATTCTAGTTAACCTACAGTATCTAGGTGTAAGTGGTAGGATGGTTTTTAAAAGCTCCGAGAGTTCTTCATCCGTATACGGTCTGTACGAACCCTCTTGGTAAAGATAGTTGAGTTTTGTATTTTCTATTATTGAAGTAGGGTAGATTTTTAATTCATCAGGACGGTAATCTTTTGTCCAAAGTTTTTTGTAATCCTTAATATCTTTTTTAACAGAGGAACCATAGAGATTTGGCATCCAATGACAATGGATTTTAAACCCCATAAGTCTAAGGTATTCGAAAGCTCTTTGTACATCTTTACTATTGCGACCTATCTCATTCTTTTTTAATATTCTATCGGATAGAGATTGTATACCAATTTGAAGCTTAGTAGCACCGAGCTTTCTCATCCTAATAATTTCGTCTTTAGTAATGTAATCTGGTCTTGTTTCTAAAACAAGGCCTACATTTCTACAGTAAGCTAATTCATTTTTCTTATGTTCGTGCTCTATTTCTTTCCATGTAACTTTTTTAAGTTCTCCTTCTCTAGGTTCTACATAACTCATAGTATCTTTCTTGACATCATTTAATGCTCTATAGCACTCGTAGATAAAAGATAATTGGTAATCTTTAAGGTAGTATGACCATGTCCCTCCTAGGACAATTAATTCGACTTTCTCAACATTATGTCCTACTTTTTTAAGTGCAACTAATCTATTAAATACCTGTGCGTATGGGTCAAATTTATTACTTAGGGCTCTCTGTGCGCCTGGTTCGGAAGCAATGTAGCTTTTGGGCATGCTCGGGTCGTTAGGGCAATATATGCAGTTACCAGGGCATGGGTATGGTTTAGTTAAAACAGTTACAACTGCTACTCCTGAGTTTGTTCTAGTGGGTTTCATCCTTATTCTTTCTTCTACAGTCTCACTTTCATAACCTTCTTTGTTTTTAAGAAGGTTGTAGATATGTACTAACTCATCTTTTGCAAACATTTTGTTTCCATCTTTAGGGTGTTTCCGTAAGATTTTTTGTAAGGAATCAGAATCCCAGGATTTAGACTCTTCAATTTCATTAAGAATCTCTTTTATTTGGTTTTTGTATTTTTCTATATTGTTATTTTTCATCTTCGTTATTATTTGTTATCCTGTGTATTATCTAATATTTCAAC
>CAYGOB010000040.1:0-4246 GCA_964351475.1 uncultured Candidatus Saccharibacteria bacterium | reverse complement strand
TGGGTTTACTTGCACTGTTCTTCATTCTCCCCATAATTACTGTAATGAATTTAACACCCATTACAAAACAAATACAAAAACTAGATATTTTGGGAGTAACCACACAAGATGAAGTGATTGTAAGGTTAGTTGGAGGTAAACATGAAATATTCTCAAGTGAAAGTTTAAATAAGTTAGAAGACTTTAAGTATTCATACTCCGTAAGACTAGGAAAGAGGGCATCAGACTCTTACTCCAAACCAATATTAGAAATAGAAAATAAGAGTGGAGAATATAAAGTTGTTACATTTTGGGGACAAACATTAAGTAACACTAGGTCAGATATTTATCTAATAATTAATGAAGACACATACAGATTACAAGACAACAGAGGAGACACACAAACACAGGAAATTCCTCTCCCTGCAGGTGAAAAAATAATCGTATTCTTAGCCCTTGAGAACCTCTCAGGAGTACAATTCTCTGAGATATTTGACATGACAATAACCGTTGAGTAAAAACTCTAGCTTCGACTTAGCCAATAAACCCTACCCTACAATGACTATACGCATTTTTAAGAAGAGATTTAATATTCTATAAGTCATCTTTATCCCTACCCTTATGATATAATTCCTCGTATGAAAGACTTAGGTAAAATACGCAACTTCTCAATAATAGCCCACATAGACCATGGGAAATCTACTCTGGCTGACAGAATGTTGGAAGCCGTACACACAGATCTCTCAAGAGAAAAAAGAAAAGAGCGTGTATTAGACAGACTAGACCTAGAACAAGAGAAAGGCATAACCATAAAACTACAAGCATGTAAAATGAACTGGAAAGGATACCAACTCAACCTCATAGATACACCTGGACATGTAGACTTTTCTTACGAAGTATCCAGATCTCTAGCCGCCTGTGAGTCTGCAATACTGCTAATTGATGCTAACCAAGGAATACAAGCACAAACAATATCTAACACTAAAAAAGCTCTAGACTTAGGATTAAAAATAATTCCTGTGTTAAACAAAATTGACATACCTTATGTAGATATAGAGAAAAGAGAGAAAGAAATTCAAGGGTTGCTCGGTTTTAACAAAGACGAAATTATAAAAGTCTCTGGAAAAACAGGAGAAAATGTAGACACTCTCTTAGATGAAATAGTAAAAAGATCCCCGATACCAAAGGGAGACCCTGAGAAACCCTTTAAAGCCTTAGTCTTTGACTCCTTCTACGATGAACACAGGGGGGTAGTTATTGCAGTAAGGGTATTTGACGGAAAAGTTGAACATATTCCAGGGAAAGCATATGAACTACACATGATGCAAAGAGAAGAGTCTTTTAAACCAACAGAGATAGGAATATTTAATCCTAATCTTTTAGAAACTAATACCTTAAATACTGGAGAAGTCGGGTACATCGCAACAGGTCTCAAAGACATTAGCTACTTTACTGTGGGAGACACTGTCTCTGACCAAAAAGATATAGAACCGTTAGAAGGCTACCTTGTTCCTAAACCAAACATGTTTGCAACCTTCTTCCCAATAGACCCAGAAGAGTATGAAGACTTAAAAATTGCACTAAAGAAACTCTCACTAAATGACTCCTCCATTACCTTCACAGAACAAAGATCCAATCTTTTAGGCTCAGGCTTTAGATGTGGTTTCCTAGGACTACTACATATGGAAATCATCCAAGAAAGATTAGAACGAGAATATGATGTAAACCTGATTGTAACCGCCCCTACCGTTGAATACCATGTTACAAAACTAAACGGAGACGAATTAGAAGTTCAGACACCAGATGAGCTCCCAGACCCTTCTGAGATACAGGAAATACGAGAGCCGTGGGTTAGGACAGAAATACTAACCCCAGACAAATATATTGGAGAATTAATGAAACTGTGTCAATTAAAAAGAGGGCAGTATGTAAACACAAAATACTTAACTACTGACGATGATATTAATCTTAAAGAACAATACGTAACCCTAGAATACGACATACCCCTAGCATCCTTGATCTCAAACTTCTTTGACCTAATGAAAAATCTAACCAGCGGATACGCATCAATGGAGTACGAAATGATAGACTTCTTCCCAGCAGACATCGTCAAAGTATCTGTACTAGTAAATCACGAAGAAATAGAAGCCCTTAGTTTTCTAGAGGTTAAAGATAATGCTAGAGCAAAGTCAGTTAAACTACTAACAGAAATGAAGAAGGTAATTCCTAAACAACAATTTGCAATACCTATTCAAGCTGCAATAGGAGCTAAAATAATTGCCCGGGAAGACATAAAAGGGTTTAGAAAAAATGTTACGGAAAAACTGTATGGAGGAGATTACTCTAGAAAGAAAAAGCTCTTAGAAAAACAAAAGAAAGGAAAGAAAAGATTAAAAGAATTTGGACAAGTAACTATCCCTCAAGAAGCATTTTTAGCTATTCTTAAAACTTAGAATGATCACAAATATTAAGCTCTCAAATTTCAGGAAATTTAATGATATAGAAATAGCTATAGAAAAAGATATCATAATCCTACATGGAGACAATGCTAAAGGGAAAAGTACCATCTTAGAATCTATTATGTTAATAACTAATGGTACCTCTCCGTGGGCCTCATCAGACGAGTATGTTTCTAATACTCAAAAAAAAGAGGAGGAATACACTCGGATAGAAACCATTATGGATAACAAAAAATACTCTTTTGCTAAAAATAACGGTAAAAGGGTATTTAAGATTGAAGACCACAAAACAACTCCTAAGAAATTCTTTGAAAAAACCGCTTCCACTATATTTAATCCTGAGCAGATAGAAATATTAATGATATCTCCTAGTAAACGTAGAGACTTCCTAGATGAGGCTATAGTCATTATGGAATATGACTTTTCAGAGACCTTGAAGTTATATAGAAAAACTCTAAGACAAAGAAATGCATATCTTAAAAAACTCTCAAAAGATTTCTATGAGAAAGGAATAGTAGCTAGAAATGACCCACAACTTAATTTCTGGACAGAGAAATTAACAAAGCTTGCAAAGCAGATACAAGAAAAAAGAGAAGAGGTTTGTAAAGAGCTCTCCTCAAAAAATCTAAGGGTTGAATATCTCAAATCTAATGAAGATAAAGACATAGAAGATGCTATAGAGAATTCTAAAAAAAGAGATATCGCAACAGGATATACCAATGTAGGGCCACATAGGGATGATTGGAGATTAATAAATGGTACAGATATTAAAAAGTTTGGTTCAAGGGGAGAGAAAAGATTGGCTATTGGAAGATTAGTGTTTAACAAGCAAGAATTAATTGCAAAAAAACTAGGCTTCTACCCTATTCTACTCCTAGATGACATAGCTTCTGAACTAGATACTGAAAACAGTAAACAAGTTTTTAAAAAAGAATTTCTTAATAAGCAACAAACCTTTATAACAATAATTAATCACAAAGAGTTGCCAAAAAATGTTTTAGAAGTCGCTCAGTTAGTAGATTTAAATTCTTTTGAATAATTATTTATTTTCTCCTTTCTGTAATCATACTCAAAGAATTCTATTTTTCCTTTCTTAAAATTTTCTTTAAGTCTTTTAATATCTGGGTTGTGCTTTGAAATTATCATAAATATTAATTGGGATAGAAAAGATAAATAATTAATAATTCGTATTAAAAAGAAAGCTTTCTTCTTTGGTATTACCCTAGACCTTAATAGTTCTTTCTTAACAAAAAATTCTTTCTCTAACCATTTATTCCTAGAAAGGATATATCTCTTATATTTCTTGTTGTATATGGGTTTTAGAAATATTAATTCATGAAAGTTAAATATGTCGTTTGGAAATTGTAGTCCTCTCTCTTCGCACACCAAGTTAAGACAGAGCTTGTTTTTTACATTCTTGTGTCTTTTAGCTCTAACTTTGTTATGAAAAATGTTTTTAAAAACAACTATAGCCCTGTATAACCACATGGTTCCATTTCTAACTACTACAAATACATCAATGTCATCTTCTTCTTTAGCAAATCCTGCTGCTACAGATCCTGATATCCCAATAAATTGTACCCAGTTAAAAACTTTAAGTTTAGAAATATTTTTGTTTGCAATTTTAATTTTTTCATAAATATGTTTATTTTCATTTTCTTCTAGTTTTTTAATATCTTCCTCTCCTATATTTTTAAAGTATCTTCTACCCCAGATGTATTTAACATTATCTTTAGAAAGGGATATTCCCATAGCTACTCTGAATTTGAGTAAATTTTTAAATGCCTTTTCTCTTGATTGCATAGTGG
>CAYGOB010000039.1:0-4300 GCA_964351475.1 uncultured Candidatus Saccharibacteria bacterium | reverse complement strand
CAATTTAAAGACATTGTTCTTACCTCCATAGAGTATGTACAACAGTATCATAAAGATGAAGAAAGATATGGACACCAACCAATGGTTGAACATGTTCTTAATGTAGGTTTACTAGCTAACCAGGAGGACCTAGATACTAACTCAGTAATAGCCAGTATACTGCATGAAATTCCCTTAGAAGTAAAAAAAGAAAAAGAGATTGAACAAAAATTTAGTGAAGATGTATTACATATTCTTAAAAGACTTCAGGAAATTAAAAATGCTACAAATACTAATGAAACTCCAAATGAAATAATTGTTAAATATATTTTAAATAGTTCAAATGACCTTAGACCCGTAATAATTAAAGTACTAGATACTCTTTGTGACATGAGAAGTGTAGAGAATATTCCAGAAGATATGAAAAAAACTTCTCTTAAAAAAGCATTAAAAGTATATGCTGTACTTGCAGAATATTTAGATTTAAACGAAATAAAAAAAGAGATAGAGGAGAATGCCTTCCGTGAATACATGCCTACAGAGTACAAAAGTATTACCAACAAGATGGAGGAGGCAAAGGTTAACGACAAAACTCTAGAGAAATACGAAGAACTATTAGATAAAATTCTTAATGGTTTACATTTTGAGAAAAAAGTAAAGGGAAGAGTTAAGTGTAAATACAGTATATATAACAAATTAAAGAAGTACGAAAAGGAGTGGATAAACCCAAATATTGAGAGGTTGTCCGACTTAATTGGTTTTAGAATTCTGACTAACACCGAAGAAGATTGCTTTTTAATATTAGAAAAACTTATGGACCAGGGAGAGATGGATTATGATAAGTTCGAAGACTACATATCTAACCCAAAACCAAACGGTTACAAAGCTATACAGTTTCCTGTTAAATTTAATTCTGTATCCGACCTAGACATCGAAGTTCAGATAATGACCAATGAGATGTATTACCACAACACATACGGTCCTGCTTCTCACATTGCCTACAAAGCAAGCAAATCCAGATATGCCAAACCTACTAACGAATACAGCTGGATAGAAGACATACACAAACAAATGAAAAAGAGTAAGAAGGAAAGAAGAAAAAAAGCTAGTATTCCAATTAAATGTGACATTTATAAAGACGAAGTCTTTGCATTTACTCCTAAAGGAATGATCCTTGATCTTAACAAAGGAGATACCGTACTAGACTTTGCGTTTAAGTTACACACTGAGATTGGTCATAGTGCAACAGGAGCATTGGTAAATGGTAAGGCTGGGAAACTCTCCTCCGAATTAAAAACTGGAGATGTCGTTGAGATTAAAACAGACAAGAACAAAAGGTATCAAAAGATTGATGCTTTGAAAAGTGTCAATTCAGACACCTCTAAATTTAGAATTAGAAACCAACTTTCAAAATACAAAAGAAAAGGTTAAAATACGAATATGAAAAAGAAAACAAAAAAAAGATTGAATGCAATAATAAGCATAGCTATAGCAGTAGTTCTAATTGGTAGTATCGCCCTCCCTATTATTCTCACCCTATTTGCCTTGTAAGGTATACCCTAGATATTTCCACACCCTTAATATTTTACCTTTTCAAATATGAGTCTCTCCAAAAATAGTTTATTAACCGAAATTAAGGGAATAGGACAAAAGCAGGCTCAAAAATTTTCTAAATTGGACATATTAACCGTAAGAGACTTACTCTTCCACATTCCCTTTAGATACCAAGACACATCCTCCATTATTACAATTGAGGAGTTTAAAGAAAGATTAGAAGGGACCTTTCTTGCCCAAATAGAAAAAGTAACAACTACCTATTTTAGAAAAAAGATTACTACCGTAAAAGTAAAAGACGAAACAGGTTCCCTTAATCTTACATACTTTAATCAAACCTACCTTAAAAACACACTTAAAGAAGGACAAATATATCTCTTTAATGCAAAAATTACTAAAAAGGGAAACAGAAAAAATATTTACAATCCTAAATTTGAAATATTTAAAGAAGAACCAGACAAACAAACACACTTAGGTAAACTCGTTGGAATATATCCAGAAACAAAGGGTCTTACCTCCCGTATGATAAGAGCAAAAATTAAAAACTTAATTGAACAAATAACCGAAGATGTTGGTGACATTGCAAAAATAATTAAGGACTCACTTAAAGAAAAAGACTTAGAAAAATTCAACCTAATAAGCTTAGATAAAGCAATTAACAAAATACATTTCCCAGAAACTCAAGAAGATATTGAAAAAGGTAAAAAAAGATTAGCCTTTGATGAGATGTTAAGAATTGCTTTCAAGATTGAAAAACAAATATTAAAGTCTGAGAAAGAAAAAAGTGTTGGAATGGAGATAAAAACCAAAACCTTAAACTCCTTCATAAAGTCACTACCTTTTAAATTAACAGATGACCAAAACAAAGCTATTGAAGAAATTTTAGATGATATTACAAAATTCAAACCTATGAACAGACTACTTAATGGAGATGTAGGGAGTGGTAAAACAGTAGTTTCTGCAGCAGCTATTCTTAACACAATAAAAAATAATCACTCTGCAATATTAATAGCTCCTACTACAGTACTTGCAAAACAACATTTTGACACCTTTAATAATCTCTTTAAAGATTTAGGAATAGATGTAGAGTTGTGTATATCTGCTAAAAAAACAATTAAAAAAGCAGATAACAAATTAATAATAGGTACACATGCAATACTGTATGAAAAAGAATTACCTAAAGATCTAAACTTAGTGGTTATAGATGAACAACACAGGTTTGGGGTTGAGCAGAGAGAATATTTTAAACAAAAGACCAAAACATCTCCACATTATCTAACTATGACAGCAACTCCAATTCCAAGAAGTTTAACAGAAATATTTTTTGGAGGTTTAGATGTTTCTGAAATTAGAGAAAAACCAAAAGATAGAAAAAAGATAGAAACATTCTTTACACCTTTTAGAAAAAGAGAGGATTGTTTTAAATGGGTAAAGAAAAATATTTTAGAGAGTAAGTACAACAATAAAAACGAAGATGAAGGAGAGAAGAATAGGGAGGAAGAAAAGAGGGAATATGACAACCAAGCCTTCATCATATACCCCCTAATAGAAGAATCTGAGAAAATGACAGCTAAGGCTGTTCTTGTTGAATTTGATTATCTCAAAGAAATATTTAAAGGTCTTAATGTACAATTTTTACATGGAAGACTTAAGGAAAAAGAAAAAGAGAAATTAATAGAGGATTTTAGAAAAAGAAAAATAAACATATTAATATCTACTACTGTTATAGAAGTAGGTATAGATATCCCCAGTGCTACTATTATGGTAATAGAGGATGCAGAGAGGTTTGGTCTTGCTCAATTACATCAGCTTAGAGGTCGAGTAGGAAGAAATGACAAAGAGTCATACTGTTTTGTAATCCCAAGTGCTAATGTAGAGAAAGATAGTCCTGCAGAAGATCGTTTAAGATATTTTGCAAAACACAATAGTGGTTTTGAGGTAGCAGAATATGATCTACAAAATAGAGGACCTGGAGAGGTATATGGTTTAAGACAGTCAGGAGTTCCAAACTTTAAGGTAGCATCCATACATGACATAGGACTTCTTAACAAAGCTCGTGTACTTGCAAAAAGGATAGTTAGAGATAATAATAGCTACCAAGATATTTTAGAGAATATATTTAGATGAAAATATATATAGTTTTAGACAACATAAGATCTGTTTTTAATGTAGGTAGTATATTTAGGTCGGCAGATGGAGCGGGGTATGTAGAGAAAATATATCTTTGTGGAATAACTACAGACATCGATAACCCTAAATTAGAAAAAACAGCTTTAGGAGCAACAGAGATGATAAAGTCTGAACATTATGACAGTACCAAAGAAGCTTTAGAAGAAATAAGAGATATGAATATTCCAATATACTCTGTAGAACTCACTAAGGATGCTAAAAACTTTCAAAAGATTGATTACCCTAAAGAATTAGCAATAGTTTTTGGACATGAAAAAGAGGGAATTTCTGATGAGATACTAAATGAATATACAGATAGAAAGATTATGATACCTATGAGAGGAATGAAAGAATCTCTTAATGTTGCAAATTGTGCTACAGCTATTCTTTATGAAATAACAAGAGAAGTGGAGTAATCTCATTCTTACTTTTAAGCTCTCTAATCCTATCCTCTCTAGTACCTTTTAACACTCTAAAAATATATTCTCTTTTTCTGCTACAATATTGAAATGGACTTAGGAAAAAAAATAGCGGTCTTGTTACTTCTTCTTACTATTGGGATTAGTGTAAAGACTATAATAGACAGAGAAATAAATAC
>CAYGOB010000038.1:0-4335 GCA_964351475.1 uncultured Candidatus Saccharibacteria bacterium | reverse complement strand
TGTAAACGGTATTTTCTTCAAATATGGTGGGATGAAGACCAAGTGCTAAGTGTATATTTTCTGGGTAAGAGTTTGTGATTTCAATAGTGTCATTAAAATCAATACTCTCTGTTGCTTGTGTAAGTATGTACTTGCCTCCTGCAGAGAGGAAACGTTCCATAATTTCTGAGAGATTAGATTTTAATGGCTCCATGGCTAAATGGATATGTGCATCATGCATAGAACGATTGTATCATAATCTTGGAGGTAGACGCAGAGTTTCCTGGATTTATCTTAATTTATGGTAAAATATGATCTATTATGGCAAAAGTTAAACAAAGAAATTGGTTATTGATTATAACGGTGTGCCTAGTATTAGCCTCCGTTTTGGTTCTATTTATTACAACCCAAAGGAGACTTGGCTTAGGGGTTTGTTACTACAATGATGTTGAATATTTTCAAAACGAATTAGTTCCTAATTATCAAGGTAGAAGTGATTGTTACTGTTCTTGGTCAGGAGAGATAGTTTGTGAGGAAGACGAATTAACTATGTCCTATGAAGATTTTACTTCTGTAGGTCTACAGTTTACATACTCTTTTAGAAATTTTCTAGATAAAGAAATCCCAGATCTTTCTAGGGTTGTACTCTCAGATATTAATTACCAGAATCCAAAAGTTGAGGTTATTTTAGAAAGGGAAGTGTTGTGTGGAGAGAACAACGAGGCTCCTGTGCAAACAGCTATGTACAAAAAAGAAAAGGAAAATTTGGTTATTACTACAATTACAAATAGGGATGAAACTTTGTACAGTAAAGTGTGTATGATTGGTAATACTTTCGTTATTGAGAATTTAGATCTATCAGAGGTTTCAGAGTACTCTATTCATTACCAGAATGATAGTGGACAGATATTTGAACTTAAGACTTGTTTTGTAAATGGAAAGTTGTATGGTCAAGGGGATGTTTTTAAAGATGCACAAAACAACTTACTTTGTACATGTGAAGGTTCCGAAGTTGAATGCGAAGAATTATAGTAGGCCTATGTATATTCCTAATATGCAGGCAAAGAGAGTAAAAAGCCAAAATCTCATCGTAACTTTATATTGAGGCCACCCATTAGCTTGAAAATGATGGTGTATAGGGGCTATTTTAAACACTCTTTTCTTGAAGAATTTCAAACTTATAATCTGTATTGCACTAGAAGCCATTATTAACCATGTGATAGAAGAAATTACAAAGTATGCAATGACATTGTCTGTAACCAATGCTACAAAAAACATTGCAAAGCCCAAGGGCATAGCCCCAGGTCCTCCATTCCAGAATCTTGCAGGAGGAATATTAAAGTAAAGGTCTACTATTTGAACACCTAAGATTATTGCCAATATGGGGACGAATTCGAAGTGTCCTTGAATAATTAGTAAAAATATTAGAGCCATGTTTATACAGGTAAATATCCCTATCATTAATCCATCAGCTCCATCTGTTAACTCAGCTGCATAAATTGCAAACTGCCCTACTATACCGATGAGTACTAAAACTACAGGAGTAATATTTATTACAAAAAAATCCATTACACTAAGAGATGAAAATGCTCCTGTTCTGTAAAGTAAGTACATTACTCCAATATTTATTAAGATAGAGAAAGTTAATTTACCCAATCTCCATTCAAAGGTTTCTTGAAAAGCTTTAATCTTTTCATTATGTTTAAAGCTATTTGTAAATATTGCTACGTCTATGAAGCCCCAGAATCCAAAAAGTATAAAACCAAAAAGAAATACTTTAATTACTGGTGACATTGGTACAAGTAAAGCTACAAGAATTGGAACAACTACCCAAATTAAAATACCTCCCATATTAGGGGTACCATTAGTTAAGGTAGAGTTCATAATTCTCATAAAGAGGGTGTTATCTCCATCTGTAGCACCAATTTTTGATTTTTTAATTCCACTTACCTGGTTAAATTTGTAGAGTATGGAGATCATAATGGGTGCAAATATTATGGAAACAAAGGTAGTTATGAAGAGTGCTTCTAAGCTAGTTTTTAGTATTTCTGTCATTTGGTACTACTACAAATTAATTTAAACTTTAATATTGTATATCCATTATCTCAATTATTCTTCTTGATTTCCATATCGTCTGCAATAGCAAGAAATATATCTCTCCAAATAGGTACTGTTGTTAAACTTGCAAATCTTGCAGTTTTTGGTTCCTCTAACTTTATGAGCATGATCATTTTTGGATTATCAGCAGGTGCAAAGCCAACAACGGTATCATTTGAAAGATTCTCGTCATATCCGGCTATTCCTTCTCTTGTGATTTGAGCGGTACCTGTTTTTGCGGCAAGATTATATTCTAATAAGGGTGCTCCTAGTGTACTTAGCGCGTTTTCCTGAACGGCTCTTACTAGGGCGTCTCTAATAATATCTGAGGTTTCTTTTGATACAGGTCTAGAGAGTATCTGTGGTTCTATTTTTATTGTTTCTTTTTCATCACTTATTTCAGAAATGATATATGGTCTCATTCTAATACCGTCATTTGCAAAGGTGCTCAGTGCAGAGAGTAGTTGTAGGGCTGTAGCTGAGATCTCTCCTTGACCAAAAGATGTAGTCATAACGTCTAGTTTCGTCCAAGTATCTTTTGGTTTAAGATGGCTTGTACCCTCTTCTTGTAGGCCAATTCCAATAAATTCTCCAATCCCAAATTCTTTGAGAGAGGAATAAAATTCGTTAAAGTCTGTATCTAAGGCAAGGAGTGCAGTACAAGGATTATTTGAAGTTCTAAATATCCCAGATATGTCAAGAGTTCCTGCAGGAAGCCTGTTCCATGTACTTATTCTTTGTCCTCTTAGGTCTGCGTATCCAGTGACTTCAAAAAGGTCTACATATCCTTTGGTGTCATTGCATGTGTGGTCTTTATCTATTGCTCCTGTCTCAAGAGCAATGCCAAGAGTTATGGGTTTTTGTACAGAGCCATATTCATAGACGTCAGAGACAGCTCTGTTTCTTAAAATCCAGGGCTCTGAAGTTCTCCAGTATTCATTTGGGTCAAATGTAGGGTAATTCGCCATAGCAAGTATGGCTCCTGTCTTGGGATCCATTATAATGACTGATCCACTTTTAGCTCTACTTTCTCTTACACCCTTTTCCAATTCAATCTCGACTTTGTTTTGTATATTGGGAATTATTGTTAGTTTAAAATCTTTACCATCTCTAGGCAGTATTGGTTCGTACTCTGCGGTTAGGATAACATTTCCTGCTGAATCTTTTTCTTCATATGAGTATCCTTGCCTACCAGTAATATCTCCATAGTAATACCCTTGTATACCGTATTGCCCTACTAAATCTCCATACTCATTTCTGCCTATGAACCCAAGAACGTGTGATGCTAATTGGTTATTGGGATATACTCTTTTTTCTTCATTCTCAAAGTAAAGACCAAATCCTTGGGTTCCTGGTCCAAATATTTCTGCTTGTTCTAATGCCTTTTTCTTTTCTGTTGAGACTTCTTTTAAAAGAGAAGCATAAACGAAGTCGTCTGTTAATTTTTCTTCTATTTGAGATCTCTCTATACCAAGGATACTTGACACCTCACTTATGAATCTTTCTTTGTTTTCAAAAAACAAATCTCTTTCTACCTCATCTCTACTTAAAGTGGCATAAATATTCCACACAGGCTCATCTACGGCTAGTACGGTATTATCTGCAGCTGTTATTATTCCTCTGGGAGCTACTTGTATCCTGTTGGTTTGGTGTTGGCCTTGTGCCATACTCTGAAATTTTTCTGCAAAAAGAATCTGCCATCTAAATATTTGGAATATTAAGATAAAGGCAAGGAAGGTTATGATATAGCCCACTATAACAATATTTGATTTAGTTTGCCTTTTTTCCTTTCTAGGGGAACTACTCTTTTTATCTTGTGTAGAATACAGATGATTTAGCTTAGACATTATGGTCTTTCGGCTATAATACTTGAACCTTCTATATATATTATGCTTTTTTCGGAAGATGAGGAAATATTTAATTTCTCATTTGCTAGCTGTTTGATAACCATGATTGAGTTTGTTTTTGCTATTTGTTCTTCCATTGAACGATTCTCCTCTATTAGATAATTTTTCTCACTATTTAATCTTTGAAGCTCAATTCCTAGAGGGCTGAGTATAGAATTAATGACAAGTTGTGAGAGTGTAAATACCAACAGAGTAAATAGAAATACCGTGAGTGGTACATTGTAATTTTTGAGGTTGTATCGGTTCTTTTTCATGTTGTAGTCTTACAAATTTAGGTATTTGTATTTTTTACTTAATTTTTCTTAATTAAAATTCTTAACTTAGCGGAAGCGGATCTAGGGTTGTGCTTTTT
>CAYGOB010000037.1:0-4608 GCA_964351475.1 uncultured Candidatus Saccharibacteria bacterium | reverse complement strand
CTATAATAGTAGAGTGTTGGGGGGGAGGTGGGGGTGGGGCAGGACCTACTGCGACTAACGGACAAGCAAACGGCGGCGGCGGCGGCGGCGGTTATGCTAGGTTAGTCATAGAAAATCCTGGATCTAGTTATACCTATTCTGTTGGCCTTGGAGGTAATGGTGGAGCTCCTGGAAATGATAATGCAATAAATGGGGGAAACACAATTTTTAATGCAACATTGCTTATAGCATATGGCGGGAACAAGGGAATCTATAATTCTGGTGGGAATGGTGCCGGAGGAACAGGAGGAACTGGCAGTGGGTCAGGAGCTGCCATATTTAACGGAGGAAATGGAGCAGCGGGGAATAACACCTCTCGAACAGGAGGAGGAGGAGGAGGAGGAGCTGGATCTAGTTCGAATGGACAAAACGCAATAGGTAATTCTGGTGGAACAGGAGGGACTGGCAACATTGATGGGACAGGAGGAGCTGGTGGGTCAGGGAATAATAACGGTGGATCTGTTGGTAGCTCTTGGGGGGGGGGGGGAGGAGCCGGAGTAGGAAGTAGAGGAAATGGAGCAGCGGGTGCAGATGGCATTATCAGAATAACATATACGGTAAATACATCTCCTACAGTAACCCTAAATACCCTAGATGCCCATAACTTTGGAACTAACCAAACCCCTACTCTAGAATTTACAGGAACAGATACTGAAAATAATCGTATCTCATACTATGTTCAAATAGATACTGTAAACACCTTCGACTCTGGAAATCTTTTAGAAAAATACTCCGATATTGAAACAGAAGGATTTGAAAATACAGTAACGCCTTCAGATACAGACCCATTTCTCTCTGGGCAAAAAATAGCATACACTGTGCAATCAGGAGATGCCTTGGACTTCGGAACATACTACTGGAGAGTAAGTGGAAAAGATCCTAGTGGAACTAACACGTATGGAGGTTGGAGTGATACTCAAACTTTTATAATAGACTCTGGGATATCCATAACACTTACAACAGATGGGACAGTAGATTATGGCCCAGTTACGGCAGGTGGGAATAAAAGCACCCTAGATTTAACTGATACCCAAACTGTTCAAAACAATGGCCTGGCAACAATTAATCTAAGAATTAGCACCTCAAATGCAGTAGGAGATACAGTAACATGGACACTTGGGTCTACAGTAGGAGAAACAGATGTATTTGTTCATGAGTTTTCTAATAATTCCGGAACTGATTGGACCAAGTTTATAACACCAGATGAATACCAATTACTTTCTTCGGGTATTGCACCTGAAGGTACTCAAGATTTTGACCTTAAAGTTACAGTCCCTACCCTAGTCTCTGATTACGGGATTAAAACAATTAGTATTACAATACAAGCAGTACTCCCTTAGTTTGGAAGAATAACTGTATATACAGATATTATAGTCGTATTTATTCTGTACAATAAATCCCAGAAATTAATAGGCTCTCTCCTAACTTCTTCATAGTCAAAGTCATCTAGTATAGACTCTGTGTAAACAGTCTCCTTGTCAAAAAATTCCATCTTATCACTTGTTGCTCCTAGAATATTGCTTTGGAGAAAACTATTTTGAAACTCCTCTTCTATTTTAGAGACTTTCTCCTCACTGATTTGGAAAGTAGTGCTTCTAAATTCTGCCAAAACGTTAGTACCTTTTCCATCATTTGCTAAAACCATTGAACTAGGAAGTATTTGGACCTCACCCAAACCACTGCTTTTGGTCAAGAAAAGAACCTTTGCAAAGAGCCCGGATTCCTTAGAATACCCTGGATTTGGTAAACCTCCAGAGATTCTGGCTATACCTAAATCGTTTCGAACTTCTCTTTGTAAGAAAATCTCAGCAAAAGAATCTAATGTTAAAACCTCCACTATTTCCAATAATTCTGGAGGATATTTTAAATCTATTTGTACTGTATTAATGGGGACTTGTAGTCCGTGAATTTCAAGGGGCATTGAGAACAATTCTCCAATTCTATACTCATTTTTCATAGACATTTCCATAACTATAGTCTTTGGAGGAGAGATTGCACCGAGTTGCTCTAGTAAATATTTTTCTCCCCAAACAATACCAAGAGAAAAAAATATCATGAATGCTAAGAGAAGGATATTGATTAAAAATTTCCTAACGGGTTTCTTCTTGCTAGGTTGATCATATTCATCCTCAGAACACATAAAGCAGCTATTTGCCTCTCCCCTTAAGAGGCAGAAGAGACAAGTTTCTTTTTGAGGGTTTATTAATACCCAGAGAGGGTAAGTTATTATTATAAAAATGCCTAGGACAGCAAATATATGAATGACTATCCAAGAAAGGACTATTAGTAGTATCAGAAAAAACATTTGTTTTACAACATCCCAAACCATATTTGTAACTCCAATCGCTTTACTAACAAGAGTAAGGGTTACCATGGGTCTACACTCTAGAGGCAACCGCTTCAGGAGAGTATTTCGCTATTTTTTTAGTAAAACAAATAAATATAATAACTCTTATGTAGATATTATATAAAAATGAAAAATACGTCAATAACCAAAGTCTATATCTATATATGACATGAGAATAGAGAAGTCTCTTAAATCGCAAGTACCATCATTATTTAAATCACAAGAGACACTTACACCTCCCTCAGTTTCATAGCCATATTTCCATGCATTAACCCAATTTAAAACGACTAAAGGTAGTTCACTGGATTGAATAATTCCATCATTGTTTACATCAAAAAGTCTTAAAAACAGAACTGCAGAAGGGAGTTGAGTTTGACTAGGAGGGTCTACAATAGCCTGTGGTATATATCTTCTAATAAATTCCTCAAGTGCTTGGCTTCTTTGTTCTTCAATATCAACAATCTCTGTTTCTTCAGTCACTACATCTTCTTTCTTTTCTTCTGGTGGAATAGGTGTATAAACACACTTTGACATATCAAATTCACAAACAAGATTACATTTAAGTTCTCCTCCATCAAAGCCCAAGGTTTTACACGTTTGACCTCTTAGGTCTGTCCTATCACAATGTTCTGGACCATCTGCAATATAATCACCACAAATATTAACCCTAACGTTTCCATGTATAACTCCAAAGGGTGTCATCCTTCTAGCAAATATAGATGTGGTGAAAAGAAGGAAAAAAGAGAGGCTAAAAAGAAGTATAAAAAGGGTTATGTAAAAATTTCTTAAATTCATTATTCATTATTGGTTTGTTGATTCTTCTTTTTTCTTTGGTTTAATGTTTAGGTCAAAACTGAAGAATTTTCTAAAAATAGCTCTGAGTAGTAATAGCCCTATTAAAGTAGTTGTTATTGTTGTCCATGGTTGGTATCTTATCCAAATATTTCTCACATAGTAGAAAATAGCTTCAAAGATATTAGAAGGTGCTATAGTGAAAGTTAACTTAGCTGCAGCAGATATTCCAATAGAAGTTTGGCCCTCTTGAATATCTGGAATTGGCTTTCCTTCAAGATATCCAAAATACTCTCCTGGGATAACTCCTGTTACTGGGATTTTTAATGTTATAGCAACTGATTGGGATTCTCCTGGTTGCAAATCAAATTGCTCTGGGGCAAATGTAAACCACTCTCTTGGAGGAAGTAATTCTCTCTGGTTGGAATCATAAGATATATCTACTGTATACTTAGAAGTTTCATCTCCCGTATTTATAACGACAAGATTAGGGAAATTATATTCCATTCCCTTCTTTAATTCTTCTGTAACTTCTATCTTTCCAGTTCCTATTCCTACACCTAAATCAGCAAAAACAGGAGTTCCTAAAGGGAAAAACAAGACAAACAACACAAGGGCTACAAGAAACTTCTTCATATATTTTTAAGAATCAAATCATATATGTACTGATTATACACCACCAACCTACTTAATTCCTACCTCTTTTTATCCTTCATAAACGACAGCTTGTACATCAACAATAACTGTTTGCTGGTTAAAATCAGTAGTTGAGGTAGGGGTTTCTATTTGCAAGTCCATTTCTACTGTTGCATCTTTCGCAATATTGCTAGCTAATACAGCATTCTCTGTTGTTAAAGCAGTCCAAATAGGATCAGTATCACAATCCGCTATACATGTACTATGAGCATACTTTTCAGCTGCAGGTGACGACTCAAGTCCCCATCCTGCTCCTGCACTACTAGAGTTTTGTCCTTTTACTTTAAAATTTTGAGCAACATTACCTTTATTCGTAATTACTGGAGTTGAGATATTCAAGCCATTGACTGTTGTATCTTCTGTGTCACTTATCGACAAAGTTCCATAATCAAAAGAACCATTGGTTATAGTTAATGAGACATTTGTCACCTGAACAGTCGCCGATACATTACCCTCATGATCCGCCGCCATTACAATAGGAGATAATATAAAGGGAGATAAAATAGATAATACTATTATCAGAGCATTCCCTCTTAAAATTCTTTTTAAATTACACATATATATTGAGCAGCTTAAAATTTAATATATTACTTTCAATATTCTGACAATAAATAATTCAATTGTCAACATTTAATTAAATAATCATTGTAAGTATTTTAAATATTCTGCTAAACTTAATAGAGAAAATATAATAAAATCTGCCTATACATGAGACAACATGCAATTCCGCAAAA
>CAYGOB010000036.1:0-5002 GCA_964351475.1 uncultured Candidatus Saccharibacteria bacterium | reverse complement strand
TGCCAAATACAGTAAGGATTTTGTCTGCCTCTGAGTAGTTTATAGATTTTATTACAGTTACTGTATCTTTACTCATATGCTCCTTTTCTTGTTAAAACAACGTATGGTGTTTTAATTAATATTTTTAAGTCTTGTAAAAGGTTTTGGGTTTTAGCATATTCACTGTCCATTCTTAACCTCTCACTAAATGGTATTTCATTTCTTCCAGATACTTGCCATATTCCTGTTATTCCTGGTTTTACTTTAAAAATGTCTTCTAAATATTTTTCATCCTCTGGATTCTTTTTTAGATGTCTTAAAATTTCATCCTTGTACATAGGTCTTGGACCAACCAAAGACATTTGACCTTTGAGTACATTAAATATTTGAGGGAATTCATCTAGGTCTGTTTTGCGAAGTATTCTACCTATATTGCTAATCCTACTGTCTTCATCTACCTTTAATTTATTTCCATTTGTCTCCCATTTCTTTTTTAAGTGGGCGTATTCTGGGTTATTTAGTATCTCGTTATGTGCATTAGGTATCATGGTTCTAAATTTGTACATTCTAAATTCTCTTCCTTTTAAGCCTAATCTTAGAGGGTCTTTTATGCAGATTTCTCCTTTGTCAGAAAGCCATATTGTTATGGCAATTAAAAACAGAAAAGGAGAGAATAATATGAGGAGGATAAAGGAGAAAAGGAAGTCACAAATTCTCTTAATTGTCTTGTAAAGCATCTTTGACATAGTTTTGTAGCTTATATACAAATATCTCTGATGCAAAATTATCTGCCTGTTTTCTACAGTTGTCTGGATTGTAATCCTCTGAATCAAATTTACGCAAAATTTTAGAGAGTTCTTTTATGGTGTATTTGTCAAAAAATATTCCTGTCTTAGGATTATCCTGAGATATTGTTTCTAATACTCCTCCCTCTTTGTATGCAATAACTGGAGTACCTGCCGCATTGGCTTCTACAGGAACTATTCCAAAGTCCTCATCCCTAACTGGAAATATTAAGGCCTTAGTTCTAGAAAGAAGATTAATCTTTTGTTCATCTGTAACATAACCTAGGAACTTGACTAGACCCTTAGCATTTAATTTTTTAACTAATTCCTTCATTGCATCAAAATGATCTCCTTTACCCGCTATTTTAAGAGGAACACCTGCGTTAACACATGCTCTAATTGCTAAATCTACTCCCTTGTATGTTTCTACTCTACCTAAATACAGAAACCAATTCTCTTTCCTATTTACCTTCTTAGCGGCCTGTATCTTTCTTACTTCTACAGGTGGGTATATTACATCAGCTTCATAGTCGTAATATTTCTTAACTCTCTCCTTAACAACATTTGATATGGCAGCAATCCTTGAGCATCTTCTAGCTGCATTTCTGTCCCATCTTTTCCAGAGTCTCTCTAAGAAGGTGTCCATAAAGAAGCTGTAAAATCTAAAAAGGAATTTATTTAATCCTCTCAGTTGCTCTTCGTCTTTGAGAGATCTACTCTGTTTTTGCCAAAGGAATTTAGGTGGAGACATACATATGTTTACATGTTTAATCTTCTTTGGTTTAACAAATTTAGAAAAAGCTATTGAAAGAGATACAACTATGTCAAAATCTTTAAACCAAAAAGATCTGTATGCTAATGGTTGAAGAAGTAGGTAAAACTGACGAAATTTGTCCCTTCCTGGGAGATTTTGCATAAAGGAGTGGTGTATCTTTACGTCAGGAAGAAACTCTTTAACAAACTCTTCATCATAGTAAGCTGTAAATAATTCACTGTTAGGAAAAGCTTCGAGTATATGTTTAAGATGGGATTCTGCACCACCATGTTTAAATAGGGGTTCACTTACTACTGCTACTTTAATATTCCCTTTCTCTTCTTTTTGTTTCTCTTTCATATACTCGTTCTAGATATTCTGCTAAGTTAATTAAAAAATTTTCTTCTGAAAATTGCCTGGCATGCTCTCTAATTTGTTTTTCATTATATCGTGTTTTGTCAAAATTAATAAGCAGAGAACATAATTGCTCTGGTGTTTGAAAAAGCTCTCCAGTTACACCTGCTTTAATTGTTTCAAGTAGTCCTCCTTCACTAAAGCCTAGAACTGGAGTTCCTGAAGCCATTGCTTCTACGGGAACTAAACCAAAGTCTTCCAAGCTACAAAACAGTAATACTTCTGAGAGCTCGTACATTGTTTTAACTTCCATGTCATCTTTTACAAATCCCAAGAATTGAATATTGTCACTTCCCTTGGCTTCTTTTTCTAGATATTTTTTATCTGGACCTTCTCCAACAATCACAAGGTTTTTATTTGCCTCTATACAAGCTTTAATTGCCCAATCTACTCTCTTATGGTCATACAAACGAGAGACTACTAGAACAAAGTTGTCTGGAAGGTTGTACTTTTCTCTAATTTTATCTTTTTGTTCTTTGGAACTTTGTTTGAAATATTTCTCTTGAACTCCTGGATATATTACTGTAGCTTCTTTGTTGTATGTCTTTTTTATTTTCTTTGCTATGAATTTGGAATTAGCTGTCCAGTAATCTACTCTTCTGGAAGTTGTCCAGTCCCAAATTCTCATGTATGTATTAATGAGTACGGAGAGGGGTTTGTACAAAGCTTTAAGTTTTGAACCTCTTACATTTAATTCTTTGTCCCAAAGACTTCGAGGTGGTGTCATAACCATTGCTACATGTGGTTGATTGAGTTGTGTTATTACTCCCTTTCCTGGTCCTGCAGATATGCTTAATACTAGATTGTATCCTCTTAGGTCAAAACTTTCGTAAGCAAAGGGTGTAAGAACTTTAAGGTGTCTGTAGAAGTGTTTAGGTAGGATCTTTGACATCTTTTGAACAAAGCTGGTATGTATTTTATCTTTTAGCTCTGGGTCTGTATGAAGATATTTCTTCTCATTGAACTGTATTGTATATATTTCAGAGTGTGGTAGGAGTTTTAGAATGGAAAACATTTCTCTGTCTGCACCACCGAAAGAACTCATTTGGTCAGCCACAATAGCTATTTTGGGGAACTTCTTTTTTAAGGTTGAAACTTTTGGGTTAAAATCATGCATTGATGATTATAGCGTAGGAATCTCTCCGTCATCAAATCCAAAATCTTGAGCAGTTAGATCGTCATCTTCCTCTGAGTCCAATTGTTCTAATGCTTTAGTTAAATCATCATCTGCATCAATTTCTACCGGTTTTTTTTCTCCATCTTCGTCATCATCTGGGAATATGACTCCTATGTCAGCTTCATCATCACTGTTAGGGTCAATACCGTTGTCTCCGTTTAGGGTTCCATCATCTCCCATTAGTATGATATTTGGTTCTTCATTATCTATACTGATGTAATCTTCATCGTCTTCAACTTTCTTACCTGTATTTCTCTTCTCAGCTCTTTTTAGGAATCTCTCTGCATCTTCTCCAAATTTTTCAACTACATCTATAACTCTCATAGGCTCATCACACTCTGTACACATTTCAATATGGTCTCTTTCTGTACCACAGTGAGGGCATGAGAGAAAAACTACATGAACACTTTTTCTGTTGGTTACCATTTTCTCTTCCTTTTCTTTTTTATTTTTCTTTGTATTTGCCATATTAAAACAGATATTGCTGTTTATTTAGAATAATATAGGGACTATAGTGTGTCAATAATCCCATAGAAAAAGGAAACTAGCCAAATTTAGGGTAACAACACTTCTTGTACTTTTTACCACTACCACAAGGACAAGGGTCATTACGACCAACTTTCTTGCTCTTTCTAATAGTTTTTTGCTTTACTGTTTGACCAGGTCTGGTATCTTTATTAGAGTCAACTTCTTGTGGTTTTTGTTGGTCATTTCTAACCAATCTTACTTTAAAGAATCTAATTACTACAAACTCATCAACCTTCTTTAACATCTCTTCAAACATATTAAAGCCTTCATTCTTGTACTCCACTAAGGGGTCTCTTTGAGCCAGGTTTCGAAGAGATATTCCCTCTCTAAGATCAGTCATTGTATCTAGGTGTTCCATCCAGAATCTGTCAAAGGATTGTAAAATGAGGAATTTAGAGAGTTGTTGCATGGGTTCTAGGCCTATACCGTAGATATGGATTACAAATGATACTAGTATTATTTTTTTAATTAATTCAATTCTTTTTACATCCTCTAGTTTGTATATTTCCCTAAACATCTCTACTGTGTCTTTGAATCCTAATTCCTTGCACGCTAGAGAGAGTAATTCTGTTGTTAGAAGGTTAACTATTTGGATGTAAAGTTTTCTTTCTTCAATATTGTCTATCTTCATGTCATCTTGTAGTTGAGAAGCTACAAGAAAATCTACATACTCTAACACTTTTTTGAGTATCCATTTGTCTAATGGAGAGAGTGGGTACTGTATATTGTCAAACTCTGACACCTTCCATGTGTCTTCTCTAGCTAGGGAGAATCCATCTAGGCTGTCTTGGATGTTTTCAACATCCATCTTTTTTACTACCTCAAGTTCTTTCTTGAGGTCTAATCTAGATGCGGGAACTTTTTTGTTACTCTCAGCTTCAAGGATCTTTCTCCTAAGGGTGTAAATTATTTCCCTTTGTTGGTTTAAAACATCATCGTAGTCTACTAATCTCTTTCTGATGTCGTAGTTGTGAGCCTCTACTTTCTTTTGAGCATTCTCAATTGTTTTTCCAAGAATTCCTGAAGTTATTGGTGTGTCATCGCTTAGTCCTACCTGGGACATTATCATCTGCATTTTTTCTCCACCAAAGAGCCTCATAAGATCATCCTCAAAGGATACATAGAAACGAGACTTACCAGGGTCTCCCTGTCTTCCTGCTCTTCCTCTTAGCTGGTTGTCTATTCTTCTAGATTCATGTCTTTCAGAACCAATTACATACAAACCTCCTAATTCCTTAACCCCATCTTCTAGTGCAATGTCTGTACCTCTACCAGCCATATTAGTAGCTATGGTTACAGCTTTAATTCTACCTGCTTCTGCAACTATTTTAGCTTCCATTTCATGGTATTTAGCATTAAGCACAT
>CAYGOB010000035.1:0-5240 GCA_964351475.1 uncultured Candidatus Saccharibacteria bacterium | reverse complement strand
CTTTATGATACTGTTGTACATACTCTATGGAGGTAAGAACAATGTCTTTAAATTGCTCTGGTACATCCTTAAGTAATTCTTTTATTTTCTTTTCTATTCTTTTGTCCATATTTAAAAAGGTCATGTATTTACCAGAAGAGAAGATGTGGTCTACTTTCTTCTGGTTATGGCCTGTATGTAATCTTACATAGTTGCCTTCCAGCCCTAAGATTTAAGGGTTTGGAAGCCTTTATTGGGTAGTTATATTGGGTGACTTTTTCATCATCTATTTTGACAGCACCCTGTTCTATTAATCTTTTTGCCTCTGATTTACTTTTAGCAAACTTTATTTTAACCAAAAGTTCGTTTAAAGGTATCTCTTCTAGAGATATTTCTTTTGTAGGAATATCTGCGTCTTTATCTTTGTTTTGAAATACTGACTCAAAGTATTCTTGAGCTTTTTGAGCCTGCTTTTCACTAGTTATTTCAGAGGTTACTCTAAGGGCTAATTCTTTTTTAAGAGTCATTGGGTTTTCTTCAGATTCTAATCTCTCTTGGTATTTTTTAACTTCATCCATGGAAGCAAATGTTAGTATTTCAAAACCATCCACTATCATTTCATCTGTAAAGGCCATTACTTTCCCATATATTTCTTCAGGTTTGTCATTCATCTTTATCATATTGTCTTCACTCTTTCCCATTTTGCTTCCATCTGCAGTAGCTAGTAGTTTTCCAGCTAAAACTATTTTTTCTTTTTTAAGTTCAGACATTATTAAGTCTCTTCCTGCAAGCATATTAAAGAGTTGGTCATTACCTCCAACTTCTACGTCTATGTCCATAATTACACAGTCATATCCTTGCATAACAGGGTAAAGGAATTCGTTTATGTAAATGGGTTTGTTACTCTCTAACCTTTTCTGAAACATATCTCTTTTTATCATCTGTTGTACTGTGAATTTAGAGGTTAGGTCTATGATATCTGCAAAGTCCAGTTTTTCTAACCATTCACTGTTGTAAAGAATTTCAACAGGATTTTCCTTGTTATCTATATCTATAATCTTGGAAGCTTGCTCTTTATATATTTTCATATTCTCCTCTACTTGTTCTTTTGTAAGCATTTGTCTAGCTGCAGTTTTATCTGAAGGATCCCCTACTCTTGCTGTGAAGTCTCCTATGAGGAATATGACGTGGTGTCCTAATTTGCGGAAATCTTCTAATTTTCTCATTCCAACTGTATGTCCTATGTGTAGTGTATCTGCAGTAGGATCAAATCCTTGATATATTTTTATTCTCTTACCACTCTCTAGTAAATCTCTTAGAGCATCTTCTGTAGGAAGTATTTGTTCTACTCCTTTAGTAAGTATTCTTTCAATTATTTCTTTGGTATTTTTTATTTCCATCCAAGATATTATATATATATTGTAGGAACTTTTCCACCAGTAAAGGTTTTTGTTAATTAATTTTTAAATTTCTATTCCTGTCTTTCTTTTTCGTTTTCTTTTTTAATGTAACGTCTGTTCTTTAACTTGTCTGGCATACACTGTTGGTTGGATTTTTTACTTTCTAAATCATGATCGTACTCATATCCTTTACCATAATCTAGATCCTTCATTAATTTAGTAGGGGCATTTCTAATATGTAAAGGTACTGGTAAGTTACCATGTTTTTCAATATCTTGTTTAACCATATTCTCTATTACATATGCAGTATTATCCTTAGGTGCGTTAGAAAGATATATTGCTAATTGTATTAAAAACACTTCACATTCTGGCATACCAATCTTTTGACAAGCTTCGTAGACTGTATTTGCTAGAACTAAAGCAGTAGGTTTTGCATTACCAATATCTTCACTTGCAAACCTAAGTAACCTTCTTGCAATATACAAAGGATCTTCTCCGGCACTTAACATTCTCCCAACCCAATATGCTGCAGCATCTGGATTAGAAGACCTCATGGATTTATGTATTGCAGATATTATATTGTAATGTTCTTCCCCATTCTTGTCGTAATATATTGGTTTCTGTATTGTGTCTTGTAATATCTTTTCAGTAACCTTAGCTTTCTTGTCATCCTCCTTTTGAGATATTGCTATGGTTGTGGCCATCTCTAAGATATTTAGTCCAGACCTAATATCTCCGTTAGAAAGATTAGCCATGGTTTCTAATTCTTTTTTATTTATACTTACTTCTGGAAATTCCTTCTTTACTATTTTTTTAAGCAAATTGTAAATATCTTGCTCTGTTTGTTGTTTAAAAACAAAGACCTTAGTTCTTGACAGCAAGGGAGAGTTAACAGTAAAGGAGGGGTTTTCAGTAGTAGCTCCAATTAATATAATTACTCCTTTTTCAACATATGGTAGTAAGGCATCCTGTTGTGCTTTGTTCCATCTGTGTATTTCATCTAGAAAGAGTATTGTTTTTTTACCATACTGTTGGTTAGAGGTTGCAATCTTTATTATTTTTCTTAAATCGTCCTTACCACTTGTTACAGCTTGGAGTTTGTGAAAGTCATAGTACAAATTACGGGAGATTATGTAGGCTAATGTAGTTTTACCAGTACCTGGTGGGCCCCAAAAGATCATGGAGGGAATATTCCCTGTTTCGAGGAATTTTTTAATGGGACTGTTTTGGCCTACTAGGTGTTCTTGACCTACAAAGTTTTTTAAATCTTTGGGTCTGTATTTTGATGCTAAGGGTTCGTATGTTGGCATGGGTATATTATATCGTGATTTAAGTGTGGTTTGGTATAATGAAAAAATAATTTTTCTACACACAATTATGTTTCTTGAAAACCACCTGTTTGACGACCATGAGAAGCTAACAGTAAAGGAGCGAGATATGCATATGTTTGAGTTAAAGAATCATATGGTTTCAATGGTAGAAGCAAAAACTGTTGAAAATGACACTGTCTGTGAGATAGTACGTAATGGAAGGAGTAACAAGTATGGGACAATTTTTTCTAAGGAGAATGGAATGTATAGTATTGGTATAGAGCGGGAGTTTTATATTGAATATATTGTATGTGGAAAAAAGAAACTAGAGGTACAATATTTTGCCATAGCAAAAGAGAATGGTAAGGAGGGGCATGAACTTTCGTATGGAGAATGTCCTGAAAAGGTTTTTAATTGTTCTCTTAGATTTCTTTCTACTTTTTGTGAGCAAGAGTGAGAGTATTGGTTGAAAAAGCACTTGTCCTATAGTATAATACTTGGTGTCTATGTAAATACATATATTTACTAGGTAGTTCTTTAAAAAGGATCAATTTATACATCTCCTGTTTTTAGTTTGTGTAAGCTAGGTTACATTTAGTTTTTAATGTTTGAATTAAAGATTATATGTAGCTTAGCTACGTAATTTTTTGAAAATTATTTCACTACTAGATAACAAAAGGAGATTGTAATGGCTAGGATTATGGTTGTAGGAAGTCGGTATGGGATGACGGAGGAGGAGAAAAAGAGACTTGATTTGTATATATCTACTCTCAAGAAGCTTGATGTTTGGAAAGGTTGTTTTCTCCCGTCTGATCATACCTTTGACTATAATTATTTCCATAAGGTTTTTTTCCCGGAATTCCATCAATGTGATGAAATTCAAATTTTCTGTCGTCGCAATGACCCAAAGAACTTTTACTTCTTGGCAGGTATCATCTGTGGACAAACACGTGTTCCAGTCAAGGTTTTGGAGGAGTTCTCAGATACAAATGCTGGACTATATGAAAAGCTAAAAGCTCGTGAAGGGATGAACAGAGAGTTTGAAGAAATGCAGTCCTATTTTTCTAGGAAGAAGTATCTTGGTTGTGCACTTTGGGCAGTATGCATTATTCCATTTCTGCTCTTAGGGGTATTTCTGTTTGTGGAACAATTGACATTGGCCGGTATGAGTTTTCTTCTCTTTGCCCTCCTTGTTCTTGTCTGGATTCTTATTCTTGCCCTAAATGAGGCTTATTTCTCCAAGACAAAGAAAAATGTAGAAGATAAGTACAGCTAAATTGATTCTCTATAGGGGGAATATACAAACTAACACACTCGTGTTTTTCTGTCTCTATTCCCCTTTCCAATCCTTATAAATATACAAATTCTTCCCATCATTAAGTACAACCTTCTTTTTATTATCCATACCCTCTATCCCATACCTATACGAATACACCTCTCCCCCATTCTTAATAAATTCTTCTAACCTAGGTTGTAATATCCTCATACTCTTCTCATCTAAATAACAATAAACCTTAGTAAATTTTTCTAAATTAACCTTAAAAATATCCTCAGCCTCAAATACAAAATCCTTACTCAAGGGAAACTGTAAAACCTTTTTAGTTCTTGCAATAATTAACATAATTGGGGAAATATCATAACCTGTACACTTACAACCACTAACCCTGTGAGCTTTAAAAAGAATTCTTCCATCACCACTACCTAAATCCACGACATGATCTTCCTTCTTAGGATCCATAATATCTACAATTTCTAACAATACTTCCTTTGGAGTCTTAAAAAGAGGAATTAGAAATGCATTAATTAACAATGTAAGTACAAAAGCACTAACCAAAAGTACTGCTATCATTATAATTCCCAGAGTTATTCCATTAATCATGATGTATAATCAGATATTATGTTATGTATATATAATAGATGATAGATGGAATTTTGTTAATAAACAAGGAAAAAGATATTACATCCTACGATGTTATTAGGAAATTAAAAAAAGTTTTACCTAAAAGTCAAAAAATAGGACATGCAGGTACACTTGACCCCTTTGCAACTGGTTTACTTATCATATTACTAGGAAAATATACAAAGCAGATGGTCAATATTCTAAAGATGGAAAAAGAATATCTTGTCAAAGCAGAATTTGGCTATTCTACAGATACACAGGATGTTACCGGTAAGAAGGTAAATGCCTCCAAGGAGTTGAAGAAAATTGAAAAGGGAAAGATAGAAAAGGTTTTACAAAAAGAATTTGTTGGGAAAATTCTTCAAACTCCTCCACAATTTTCTGCTAAGAAAATTAAAGGTAAAAAAGCTTATGAATATGCAAGAGAAGGAAAAGTTATTAAACTTCAGCCCAAAGAAGTAGAAATTAAAAGCTTTGAAATTGTCAATTACGCTTGGCCTCTTGTAGATTTCAATATTGTCTGCTCTAGTGGTACATATGTTAGAACCTTGGTAAATGATTTGGGAGAGATCTTAGGTATCTATGCTACAGCTACGGAATTAAAAAGAGAGAGAATTGGAGAGTATGAATTAAAAGAGGCTTTCAATTCTA
>CAYGOB010000034.1:0-5429 GCA_964351475.1 uncultured Candidatus Saccharibacteria bacterium | reverse complement strand
GTTCTTTTTAATAGTCATAGTTATATGAATACCTCTAAGAACAAATTAAAGAATTTTATACTTATGAGAGTACCAAGCACATGGGGCAACATAGAATATGTTCCAGAGGAAAGATCAGTATACATAGAGTATGGAATGGATTCTAAGGGCTTCTCGTTCCACTCTGCCATTTACTCCATATCCCAGTTAGATACGGGACATGGAAATAGAATAGTTTCAATTTCTCAAGCACAATCTGAAGGTTGGTTAGGAATACTTAGAGGAGACTATGGATTTAGAATCTTAGGCAAGGACCAGAGGGTTACTATAAATGGATGGAAACAGGGTTGGGATGTATCTAATTTAGATTTTAATTCAATATATGTAATATATTGGCCAAATCTTCTTGGATACCTAGGGTATGTGTTAATAGTTATTCAACTAGGTATAATAACTACGTTAATATTTAAACAAAGAATACATTTCAAATATGGGAAAAAGTAACCCTTTGGTATCAGTAGTAATACCAGTACATAATGGAGAGGAATATATAAAAGAAGCAATAGGTAGTTGTTTAAAACAGACTTATCCTACCCTAGAGGTAATAGTTGTGGATGACAAATCAACAGATAATACTGTAACTATACTAAGGGGATATGAACAGGTAGACAGTAGAATTAAAGTCTTAGCTGTTGAAAAACAGAACGGTCTGGGTAATGTAATTAATATTGGTATTAGAGAATCTAAGGGTAAGTACATAGCTCGTATGGATGCTGATGATGTTATGTACCCAGACAGAATAGTAAAACAGGTTGAATATTTAGAAAATAACCCTAACTGTGTAGCAGTTGGTGGACAAATAGATATCATAGATGGAAACAGTAATGTCATTGGTCATAGGAAGTATGCTGTAGAGGATAAAGATATTAAAAAGAACAGATTTCTTTTCCAACCTTTTGCTCATCCAGCAGTTACATTAAGAAAATCTACATTGGAGGAGATAGGTTTGTATCCTGAGGATATGTGGAAGGTAGAGGATGTAAAACTTTTCTTAATACTTAGTACTAAGGGAGAGTTCCATAACTTAGAAGATACAGTTCTTAAATACAGAGTTACTTTTAAAACAGAATCTCAGTCTAAGATGTTAGATCATTTTAAAAAAACTAATGAGGTTAGAAAATGGGCAATAAAAGAATTAAACATTAAGCCTACATTTAGGGAGTATGTAATATGGAATATGCAAAAGATAGGGGTAAGAATTCTTAGTGTATTTCCTTCTTCTGTGTTCCTAAAGACTTTTGAGGTGTTTAGGAGGGTGGTGAGATAACAGAGGTTAAATAGCAGTGATTAAATAAAAAAGGGACATCTTTCGATGTCCCTAATACTGTGGTTTAATTTTAGTCTTTCGTCTTTAAATACTTTTTAGTATTTTTAGACTCGTCAGTAGGATATATATTTTAAATAAATATTTAATCCTAGAGACTACTAGCGTGTGATGGGATTGGGTTTGGGGATTAAATATTTAATATCCGAAGATATAAAAATAATAATCCCGTAAACCGAAATCGCTAGAGTCTCCCTGCAAAAGCAGGATGGGTATTAGTTGGTAGGAAAAAATTCTATTAATGTTGGGGGTACGCACCCTTCGGAAACAACATCCCAGCAAATTGTGAACATTTCACCGTTTACTGGGTTCAACTCTGAACCGACAACAAAGGGAGCATCCAAAACGTTAAATTCTCTTCCAGTATAGTCATACGAGTAATTTGCATAACTCGGTACGATAAACTTTTCGAGAATCCAAACACGGGTCTCTGCATCAAAGGTAATTGTGCCGAAACCAATTTTGTCTCCACTTTCCATCCGCTGTGCAGGTGCTCCCGAGACGGGTGCATTGCAAATTGGGGATCCAATTGGAGCTCCAATATCCTTTGCCCTTGTAAGGCAATCCGCGGAAGCAGAAGCTTCTATCGGAGGAGCAACATCAACGGCGACGGGATATTCTGGACACTCTGGACATTGGCCTTCCTCTTTTGGGAGGACGCAGTTATCTGGTCCTACCAGAAAGCCGTCATTTTCCCAACATATTTGTGCATAAATTTCTTGCTCCGAAGGAACAGAAACTTTTTGCACGGTCTCTGCTTCTGTGGTTGAATCACATCCAACCAGAATCAAGCCGAGGGCCAACACAACAACCAACACTGACAGCAACAAGAACGGTAATTTCTTTTTCATAATAATCCTCCTAGGATTTTATTTGAAAAACTCCAGACCTTTTACACCTAAAGGTGTGCATCGAAACATTTGTTTCTTTGCCAATCTGGCTGAATAAAATCTTTAAAATATTTAAAAACTTAATACAACCAGACTGTAGATCTATAACTACCCTACTCTATATTCATCACACGCTATTTGATTCTAAATATATTGAGACATAAGTCTATATAATATACTTAAGAACTTTTTAAAGAACTCTGAGCTCATAAGAACTCATACTAAAGATAAACATATCTCTATCTATGAATCCTTACACTAAAACTCCTTGGGGGAAATACTTATATTTATTATTAAAGAGCAGTCTTTAACTATCTACCTATATTATACTATAGGGTGGTGCAGATATCAATATCTATGATTTTTATACCCGAACATATCTTTTTAAAGAGCTATTAATTACAATTCTCAAAAAGACACTATGAGACATTTAGTTTCTTAATATGGTGTCTCTTTTTAATATGTTAAAAAACCTATTAGCAAACTCCATTCTGTTTTTCTTAGATACCTCAAAGATATCTCTAAACATTCTAAAACTCTCCCTTATATTTGCAGATGTACTATCACTTCTATTCTTATTTAAGAAGAAAGGTATAACAGATACACTGTATCCTACTTTTCCTACCTCATTTAATATCTCAGAGTCTATAGCAAACCTATTTATTTTTAACTGAGGTAATATTCTAGTAATAACATCTCTTTTAAAAAGCTTAAGACCACAACCAATGTCAGAAATGTTCTTTGGAATCTTAAGCAGTAATTTATTTGTGAATAGTAATCCCCTAGAGAGAATATCTCTAACAAAGGATATATATGTATTAGAATCAGGATGATACTTGGAAGGTACTACTACATTAACGTTGTTCTTCTTAATCTCTTTTAATGCATATCCTAAGGTCCTAATTTGTATGTCCATGTCTGCATCTATAAACCCTATTACATCACTAGTAGCCTTCTTCATGCCGTATCTGATAGCATATCCCTTACCCATATTCTTTTTATATCCAACCACTCTCGCTTTTTTAAGCCTATTTTCTTGGATATATGTTTTTAAAATATCTTTAGTATTATCAACATACCCATCTATTACAAATATGAGTTCAAAATCAGAATTCTTTCTAGAAAGGTATCCATACAATCTTTCTAATTGATCTAACACAATATCTTCTTTTTTGTATGTTGGTATAACCAAGGATAATTTCATTTAAATGTTTAATGAAAAATAATTTGCATTTAAGGGCCTTAGAGGCAATCCCTCTATTTGAGGGACTGTCTCATCTTTAAGGCTTTAACTGTTGTAAGAACACTCATTCCTAGAACAAATGCTACTGTTGCGAGTATATAAAAGTGTAGAGTGTCTTCTATGCCTGTAGGTACAGGTACATGTGGTTTGTATGGTACATACACATCATTAGAGGTAACGCCTTTTGCTAATATCTCGGTTGCAAAGCTAGTAGTGAATGTAACAACAGTTATTAGTACTGCCATTAATTTTTTCATATTAAAGGGCTAGTTAATTTAAATGCATATGCATTATATCAATTAACAGTCTAAATGTCTACGCTATAGGGTAAGGGGTGTGTAACTACTCTACTAGTCTGGCATACCTGAAAATCCTTGTTGGAGAGTTGTAATGTTTGCAAGTATAAAGGATTAGGTCTGCCCTATAGTCTGAGATATATTCGCTTTCTTCCGCTTTATATATCACATACGCATATTCTCTTTGATTCCAGTAAATACTAACTTTTTCTTCTAGATTAACCTTGGGTAGATTGTAAAAGGATATTCTTTCTCTTTCTTCTCTTCCCCAGTATTGATAGCCAAATCTATGAGCGGCAAGAATGATTGGTAGATCTCTTTGCTCAGGTGTCCCGTAGTCTGGAACTATCCATGTACCCTTTTTTAAGGCTTCTTCATAATCCTGATCGTCTGATATAGGAGAAAGTACGTTTATAGTGGGAATATTAATAAAATAACCTTCTGGGAGAGTACTATCTACAGGAGGTCTAGTATCCTTTTCTACTTGTTTTACCTCTTTAAAGATAACTTCTATGTCAACTGTTTCTTTTTCACTAACCTCCTCGGTTAACATAACAATTTCTTGTGCTGTAGCCTTTGGATTAATTCTATACCAAATATATGGGAAAGTAGGTATGAGAACTAAGACAAGTGCTGTGGCTAAGAGTAAAAAGCCCAAAATAGTATATATACTAGTTAATTTGTTAAAAAAGGTTTTCTTTTCCATCTCTTGATTTTTACTTTATATATACCAAAAAACCCCTTGTCAACTCTCCCATTGTACCTTGTCAACTCCCTTGTCAACTCCTATTTCTATTTAATTCTTACTCCTTAAATATAACTCTAATATCATACCACTATTAACTATATCCTGTGCATATTCCCTTCCTATATACCTGTAATGCCAACTCTCGTAACTATACCCTGTGACACTCTCATAACCTGCGGGATATCCTATTACAAAACCATATTTCCATGCATTATCTACTAACCACTTACTCGCTTGTGTGGTTGCAAACGTTCCCCCTAATCCATCATTTATTTCCGAAGTACTGAAATCTATAGTAGTTCCCAATTGATGTTGACTATGTCCTGCTCTTGCAGAAATCTTGTCTGTAGTAGCGATATTACCCCCATTTACACTCAACCAATGATTATATGTTGTAACCTGGATACTGTACGAACGATACGCAGACCTAACACTTAAATCAATACCGTCATTAACAGCAGTATTTACCAATGCTCTTAAATCCTCTATTAATATGTTCCTGACAAGGAAATTTACATTATTTACACACCTAATATTACTAACAGTTGGACATATGCTAACTAAATCAGAAGGAGCATATGTACTAGGAAGTTTGTATTCTTTATTTACCAAAACCAACAGGTCATCTCCACTCCTTGTGGCTTCTTTAATATTACTAGAATATGCCCACCATGCGCTACTGGAAGTAGTAGCGACTACACCCCTAACAGGATTTAATTTCTCTACTGTTATTTCTTCTTGTATTTCAGAAGATATAGCAACACCACTACTCTTTTCTTCATCTACATTAGTTTCTGTATATACAATGGTGTATGTATTTGCAGAAAGGATAAATGCAAATATACTAGTTAATATTTTATTCATATCTATATATTACAATATATAACAA
>CAYGOB010000033.1:0-5710 GCA_964351475.1 uncultured Candidatus Saccharibacteria bacterium | reverse complement strand
TTATTTATCTAGAGTAGAACTCTATTATTAAGTTCTCCTTTATTCCCTCATCCATGTCGTCTCTTACTGGCACTCTGACCACTTTACACTTCGTTTCTTTTGTTTCTATCCAATCAGGTGTTTCAAAAAACTTCTCTGATGGTGCCAATTTAGCCTTCATTAATTCAACAGAGTCTTCCTCTAGTAATTCTAAAGATGGAATAGTTACCTTCTCCCCATTAACCTTAACATGCCCATGAGTAACAAACTGTCTTGCAGCAGATCGAGATGCAGCCAATCCTGCCAAGTATATTACATTGTCCAATCTTAGCTCTATTATTCTTAATAGTTCCAAACCTTTATCTGAGTCATATAGCTTTGATCTTCTATCTGCCTCCTTAAACACATTTTTCATTTTCTTTTCTCTCAAACCATAGGTTCTCTTAACTTTCTGTTTCTCTCTTAACTGAATACCATACTGGGATAATCTTGTTCTTCTTTTATTTCCATGCTGTCCAGGAGGGAAAGGCTTTCTTGTTAATCCATCCTTATCTGAAAAAGATCTAGCACCTTTAAGATGCAAGTTTACACCTTCTCTTCTACTTAATTTTGCTTTTGGTCCTGTATATCTTCCCATATTATTAACTTGTTTTTATTATGTATATTAAAATTACTTTCTAGGAGCCTTCCTTGGCCTACAACCGTTATGTGCAATAGGTGTTCTGTCTGCTAGCATGGTTATTCTTAAGCCTGCGGCATCTAGACCCTTGACAGCAGCATTTCGTCCAGATCCTGGGCCTTTAACAAAAACCTTTATCTCTTTTAAGCCATATTTCTTTATTACTCTCTCAGCAACCTCAACGGCAGCTTTTGTCGCAGCAAATGCTGTACTTCTCCTAGCACCTTTAAAACCAACTCTTGCAGGACTTCCTTGACCCAAAACATTACCATCTGTGTCTGTTAAACTTATAATTGTGTTATTAAAAGTAGACTGAATGGTAGCAATACCTGCATTTACCATTTTCTTTGCTTTCTTTTTTGTTTTTGTTTTCTTTGTTGGCATTTTTATGTTTTTTCTATTTTACGTTTTAATCCTCCTACAGGCATACTCTTACCTTTCCTCGTCCTTGCATTTCGTCTTGTTCTCTGACCTCTAACAGGTAATCCTAGCTTATGTCTTACTCCCCTGTAACTCCTTATATCTTTTAATCTCTTTATATCTCTAAAAACAGACTGTCTTAATTCTCCCTCTACCCTGTAATTTTCCTCAATGTATTTCCTGACTACATCTAACTCTGCTTCTGTCATATCTTTAACTAATTTATTTTCATCAAGCTTGGTTGCTTCACACAACTCCTTTGCGTTACTTTCTCCTAGACCATATATATCCATAAGGGATACCCACAACCTCTTGTCATTTGATATTTCTACTCCTGATACCCTTGCCATTTAATGTTAAAAATAAATTAATTAAATATTATCCCTGTCTTTGCTTATGCTTAGGATCTTTCTTACAGTATACAAAGATTCTCCTATTTCGTTTTACAACGTAACAATCTGGACATCTTTTTTTTACCGATGATTTAACTTTCATAATATTTAGTCCATATATCTATATGTTATTCTACCCATTTCTTTGTCATACGGAGTCATCTCTATCCTTACCTTATCTCCTTCAATTATCCTAATATAATGCATCCTCATTTTTCCTGACAAATACCCTGTAACCTCATGCTTTTCTCCTTCTCCCTCACCATCACCGTCGACTTCAATTTCTACTACAAATCGAGTATTTGGAAGACACTCTTTAACTATGCCGTCAAATTCAAATACTTTTTTACTTTCTTTCATAAAATTTCTATCTTTCTGAATGTAAATAGAACCTTCAGAATTATATCAAAAGAATACCTTTAATTCAACAAAAAGCAGTTGGACATTGGTATATTCAACATCCAATGAAGAAACAGAGAAAGGATAACAAAAAAACTAGAGATTTACAAGTTCAAAAACCTAATTACATCTTGATGTATTTCCTCTATCCCTGGACTGGCATCTATTTCAACTAGAATTCCTCTGCTACGGTATTCTTCTACTATTGGTTCTATTGTTCTGTTATATTCATTATGCAAAGCTCTGGTTGCCTCAGGAGTGTCATCTACTCTCTGAGATAGTTTATTACCACATTTATCACAATAACCCCTAATTTTCTCTGGTTTGTACTTTTGGTGATATGTACTCTCACAATTCGAACATGTCCATCTAAACGATCTTCTTTCTATTGCTGCTTCTTCGCTAAGGACAAAATGAACAAAATAGTCAAGCTCTCTCTCTTTTTCGTGCAAGAGATTATCTAGAAGTGGAACTTGCCCTATATCTCTAACCACAGAAACCAATGCCCAATCTTTTTGAGAATCAAATTTCTCCAACCATTTAGAAAACATTTTGTATGTTAAATCATTAGGCACAAAATGACCCTGAGAGAAGTATTCATGAGCTTTTGTTCCATCTTTATCCCCTTGGGAATACATCTCCCTAAACATCTCCCCTGTCCCTATTTTTTCAAAGCCATATTTATCCACTAGTAAGTCTACTTGTGTGTCTTTACCACTTCCTGATGGACCATGAAAAAGAATTGTCATTTGTAAGTCCTAAGTTTAAGTTAGTTAAAAATATTGTAGCATAAATGACTATATATAATAATTGCTTTGAATTTAATATTCTATAAGACAAGAGATTTAACCGTAATTTAATACTCGTATGGTAAAAAAGGATATGACCAACGAGTATCGGCAAAAACAGGAAGCTCTATTGCATATATACAACCGGGGAAATAGGAAACAGAACATCTGTGAAGATCTTAAGGATTACACCTTTTTTTATAATGCAGTAAGACACTTCTTTCAGAATAGTGGTTTTGATCTATTTTGTTTTTGCGTTATGCCAAACCATTATCATATCTTGGCAAAACAACAAGGTTCAACACATATTAGTAACGTTATGCAAAAAATAGGTGCTGGGTATACGAAATACTTCAATATGAAGTATGGTTTTTCAGGACATTTATTCCAGGGGACATATAAATGCAAAATCATTGATAATAATTTACAGCTAAAAATTGTTGCTAAATATATTACTGCAAATCCAGAGAAGATTAATCTTCCTTGCAGCTATCCGTACTTATTTAACAACTACCCTCTTATAGACTACTATTTACTCTCCTCTCCTTTTGAAAAAACAGACGTACCCCATAGAATATTAAATCCCTGAAGAAAAACTTCAATAGTTCGCTACACTAAAGGGAAAATGATTAAACTAAAGGTATTTGTCGTAGCTTCTAACTGTAAGCATTGATTCTGCTTCTCTTTTCATGTCTAGGATTACTCCTACAACAATAAGTAGACCTGTTCCAGAAAAGACTGCCGCTGAGATTAATCCAGTTCTCACGAAGATGTCGGGGAGAATTGATATTAAAGCGAGAAATACACCTCCTACTGCTGTTAATCTAAAGCTGACTCTTCTTAAGTATTGCGCTGTTTTTTCACCAGGTCTAATCCCTTGGATAAATGCCCCCTGTTTTTGTAGATTCTCAGCGAGATCGTCCGTCTTAAAGACTACTGTCAAGTAGAAGAAAGAAAACGCCACTATCAATACAAAGGATAGGCCATTGAAGAAATATGGGTTTTCTAAGAGTTCTAAAATCCTCTCAGTAATTGATGTAATGGAGGAGTTAAACTCTCTACTAATTATAAATTTCCCAATTAGTTGAGGGAATGAAAGAAATGACATAGCAAAGATGACTGGCATAACTCCTGATTGGGTTAATTTAATTGGCAGATAACTTTCCAGAGCACCTCCTGTTCGAACTCTCCTAGAGTACTGTATTTTAATTTGTCTTTCTGCTTGTGTAATTATTATAACTGCAATTATTAGGGCCAGGGAGAAGATAATGAATACTGTCTTCTGAAATGAGTCCATTGTCACAAGGTTTGAGCTTAAGGTTCCAGGGATTCCTGAAAGTATTCCAAGCATAATGAGGTAAGAGGAGCCTCCACCCATTCCCTCTTCAGAAAGAAGCTCTCCAAACCACATCATTACAACTGCTCCTGCAGTAAGTGTCGCAGACATGGTTATTAATTCAAGCGTCCCAAGCGTTTCAATTAATCCAAATCCCCTGAGGGTGGAGTATATTACAAATGACTGAAGAATTGCTAAAGGAACTGTTAGTAAACGTGTGTACATAGATATTTTTCTTCTTCCCTCAGCACCTTCTTTCCCCAATTCCTCTAATTTAGGAATTACAGTTCCCAAAAGTTGAAATATAATGGAAGCATTAATATAAGGGGTTAGTCCTATTGCAACAATAGATGCGGTTTCAAGAACCCCTCCTGATACTGTAGAGAGAATTTCTCCAAACCCAGTTCCTGCAAAGAGCTCTTTTATTGCTTCTGCTGGAATTCCTGAGACAGGTATTGCAGAGAGTACTCTGTATATGACGATTATTAACAAGGAGAATATAATTTTATCCCTAATCTCCTTTGTCTTAAATATTGATTTGATCTTTTCTATTGTGTTTTTCATGTAGTAAAGTTCTATTTTACACTACCACCTGCTTTTTCTATCTTTTCTTTTGCTGAGGGAGACATTTTTATTCCTTCTATTGAGACTTTCTTTGCTATTTCACCTTTACCTAAAACCTTAACTTCTTTTGCACCTTTTCTAATTAATCCTGTCTCTTTTAATTTTTCTACTGTTATTTTATCACCAGATTTAAAATTTTCAGAAATTGTTCCAACGTTAATTACTTGTGTGTTTATCTTTGACCTACTTTTAAATCCCTTCAATTTAGGCATTCTTCTGAAAAATGGTACATTTCCTCCTTCAAAGGCTACTAAGGATTTATGTCCTGATCTTGATTTCTGTCCTTTGGTACCTCTACCTACTGTATGTCCCCCAACTCCTGAGCCATAGCCTCTACCAAGCCTTTTCCCTTTCTTAATTCTGTTTTTTCTTTTTGGAATGTTTTCTAAATACATTATTTCTTTTTATTTACTTTAGACTTTTTACCTCTTGTATTCTTAAACTTGTTTGAGCGAGAACCTCTCTCTTTCTTTTGAGATTTTCTTCTTTTCGCTTCTTTAATCTGTCTTTCTTTATCCATTTCTTCCTTTAGAGAAACTCTTTCTCTCATCTTGCTCATTTTTCTTAGAACTCTCCCCTTTCTTAGTTTTTGTAGTGCTTGGAAAGTACAGTATGCATTAGCGTTGGGTTCATCACATCCTAGAATTTTTCCATATACATTGTCTACTCCTGCAAGTTCTAATACTGTTCTAACTGAAGAGCCTGCAATTATTCCAGTACCTGGACGTGCTGGTCTTAATAATACTTTAGCTGCACCATATTTAAATCTTATTTCATGAGGGATAGTATCCCCTATTAATTCGATTTTTTTCATTTTCCTAATAGCAAGTCTCTCTCCTTGGTCTATGGAGCTTTTAACATCTGACCCTCTACCTAAAGCAACTCCGACAGATCCTTTTCTGTCTCCTACAACCACAACAGTACTAAATCTTAATCTTCTACCTCCTTTAGTAACTTTTGCAACCCTTCTTATAGGGAGAATCTTTTTGTCATATTTACTTCTTTTTTCGTTTCTTTCGTATTTTCCTGCCATTTTTGTTTTTCTAAATTTTAACTTTCTGTTTTCTTAATTCTTCAACAAATGTTTTTATTA
>CAYGOB010000032.1:0-6100 GCA_964351475.1 uncultured Candidatus Saccharibacteria bacterium | reverse complement strand
TACAGGTGTTCCATATATTATTAGTTTACCACCAATAGTAGCGATAGAGGGTCAGTTGTATGAGTATTATGTTTCTGTGGTGGATAGGGATACTGAGTTAGAAAATTTGAACTTAGAGTATGTTAGTGGTCCAGGTTGGTTGGAATTAGAGGATACGGTGTTAAGGGGTGTTGCCCCTGATGGTAGTAGTGGGTCTTACAAAATTGTTTTAAGGGTATCAGATGGGTATAATAGTTCTACTCAAGAGGAATACATTTTAGTAGAAGAATAGGTAGAGGATGAATAAGGGGAAAAGAAAAACTTTCTATATTATTGGTGCGATTTCAATAGTCGTTGTTTCAGTTGTTTCAATTTTATTAGTTACAAGGAATGTTGTTGGTTTTGACGTTGCTGGAGTATCTGAGAGGGATTGTGTTCCCTACAATATTTTCATAATGAAAGGGAACAATGACTTCTCCGCAAATATTACTTGGTCTACTAGGGTAGAGTGTGTAGGTTTTGTTTTGTATGGAAGGGACAGAGGGAATTTAGATATGGTGGCTGTGGATTTAGTAAATAAGAGCAAATCTAAGGTACATACTGTATCTATTGACCAGTTACTGACCACGGAGGTTTACTACTTTTTAATTAATTCTGGAGAGGAAGCCTATGGAAAGAATGGTGTACCTTTGGAATTTATTTTAGAAAACCTTTAAGTCTCTTTTTTAATCTTTCTTATTCTTTCTTCCTAATCTTCTAACAACTTTTGTTTCAAAGTATTTCTTAGGTTTAAATATTCTCCAAGATGCTATTTCTGCTTCTTTGTATAATCCTGAATCTACTAACTTCTCTACAATTGCTTGTCCCATAGGCTTAGAGTAGATGTACCAACCTGTTACAATTACGAGTATTCCTATTAAGACCCTTCCAATTACTGAGTCAAATATTCCAGTTTCTGGAGTTGTTGGTGTTTCCTCTTCTTCTTTTTCCTCCTCTTCAGGTGTTTCTGGTTTCTCAGGAGGAGGTGCATCTGGATCTTCACAGTTTTGCGCTACCTGTATTACGAATTCTGCCCTTAAGGTTGAAGGATCTTCAGGAATTTGAGTAGGCGTTATAATAACTTCATTTTGGTTTTCTCCTGTAAGAGCATTTTCTCCAGCTTGTGATTGGAAAACTATTGTGAGAGATTGACCTGCATTAATTGTCCAACCACCATCTTTTTCCCACACGACTTCTTTAGTGTCTCCAATGTCAGTTACCGTGACATACTCTGTATCCGTAACAGACACGCCATTTATTTTTGTTGAGCTTTGAACGTATATAAATCCAAGTGGAAGCTTGTCTTTAACAGAAGAGACATTCTCAGCTACAGAACCTTGATTTTGGGTAGTAAGAGTAAACTGTGCAATATTATTAGGAGATACTCTCTCTACACATTCTATATTTGAGGTTTTATTTACCTGGAAGCTCGACTCTTGGGCTTCTTCCTGCCCTTCCTCTGTTTCTTCTTGAGTAGCTTCTGTTATTTCTGGGAAGTTAAATGTTCCTTGAACAGTACCTATTAATTCAGTTTCTGTTCTTATTTCTGCGGTAACTTCTATATCTCCTTCTAGTCCATCTAGTTGGGAGAAGGTAAGGTCAGTGCCGAAATTGGTAGTGTTATAAAGGTCTTGTTCCAGTATTGTAATTTCCCCTCTAGAAGCATCTATGGTAAAACCTTCGTTCATTAGAAGGTCTGTTAAATCATTGTCAAAAGAAAATCTTATTTTTAATTCACTCTCTTCAGGGATATTTCCTGCACTAATTTTAATTCTAGAAACTTTGTAAACACCTTCATCTAATCTTGTTTGTATTTGCATCTCGTTAACATCAGAAACTTCCTCTTGATCAATTTCTATTAACCTTCTACAGATAGGGGAGTTAATTTGATTTCCAGTACTATCAATAGCTGTAGCAAAAATATTTAAAGTAGAAGCACTTAAGTCAGAGTAGTTTTTTGTGATTGTTAAGTTGTCAACAGAAACATTGTCTGGTTCAGTCTCTTGATTATTAATTATGAATTTGTGTCCAGAGTATTCTTGGTCGAATTTTGCTTCAATTGTAATTTCATCATTTGCTTGGACTTTCCCAGTAACTATTTTCCCAGATCTATCCTTTATAGTCATTTCCAAACAGCGAGAATCTTGAACTACTTGCAAGTGACATACCTGATACAAATCTTGTTGAGTATTGCTATTTAAAAGGTTAGGAGAAAGATTGCTTGTAGAACAGGGTGCTCTACAGGTTTGATCGCTAGGGACAGTTAGTAGTTCAAAAAGGAAACCTCTTCGTGGATCTCCACACTCTGATATTACGTTAGGGTCTATGTAGTAACATGCACAGGTTGTCTCAGTTGTTGTCTCTGTCTGTGTGTCCTCTCCCCCTATGGTGTAGAAATATACTGCGGTAGCAATTAGGACAATACCTAGCAAAATAGCGAGGATTATGAGCAGTGTAGTGCTTTTTCTCTTTTCTTTTGTGGTTGGGACTCTTTTAACTTCTTCCATCAAGGGCAGTCATAAGTTATTTCTTTTTAAAGTTTAGTTTAATAGTACACTACTGTCAACAATTATACCGCTACCCTATAACTTGAAGGCTTTGCCTTAAAGAAATGGACATATTAATGTTAAACCTAAGTTAGGTTCTATTTTACCTGTTTTTATCTGGAAGTCTAGGTTGGAAAGCTTAGAGTAAAGGAATGCAATTTTCTTGTCGGAGTATTGAGAAGAAGCTTTGATTAAGGAGGGGGTAGTGAAAGGAGGGATTTTAAGTAAGGAAGATATTTCTTTGTAACTTTTTCCTTCATCTGAAAGTTGTTTGGCCAGGTAAAGAAGTCTTAAATTTCTTGCAAGCATAGCAAGGATATAGTTTGCATCTGTAGATTGAGAGGAAAGTCTTTCGAGAATGGATATACTTTTTTCTTTATCTTGTTGGTTTATGGCATCTGTAAGGTCCCATATCTCTTTTTCTAGAGTATCAGCAGTAAGGATTTCAATGTCTTCTTTTTCTATAATTTTATCTGGGTTATTCAGTTTAAATTTCTCAATTTGGCTTTTACATCTCTCAGGGTCGTAATTTGTTCTTTCTGCTAATTCTTTAATTACTGTTTGATCTATCTTCATATGATTCTTTTCTAGTTCTTTTCTTAACCACGTAAAGAAGGTTCGCTTATTTAGGTCTGAAATTTCTTCTACAGCTTTTTGTTTTTTAAAAAACTTGTAGTATTTGGTATTGGAACGAATTTTCTGGTCTTCCCAGAATATTATTAGGTCATCCCCTTTCCCTTCTTTAAGGATATCTACGATATTTTCTGTAAGTTCCTTTCTGTCTTTATTTCGGTAAGTCCTTTTTATGAAGATGGTTCTACTAGAAGAGAAGAGTGTAGGGGAGGCTAGTAGGTCTATTATGTTTTGTGAGTTAATGGAGTCACCATCTACAATATTTACGCTTGTAGATGGGTTTTTCTTCTTGATTTCTTCTATGTGAGAATGTGCTACCTCTAATGAGAGGTATGAAGAAGTCCCATGATATAGTATGTATTCCAATTTAGTCCTCCTTTAATTCAAGGTTTTTGCCTAATAGGATTGTAACATCTTCTCCGTTGAGATTGGTAGTTATGTATTCTGGTTTTTCAGTAAGGTTTGCTTTAAGGAATTTGGCAAATTTGGAGAGTGTGTATGTATTTTCTTTTTCTCCATCTTTTTTTTCGTCTGAATAGATTACAATCTCTTCTTGGTCCGAACGAAGAGTTCCAGAAAAAGTTATATTCATATATGGGAATTCTTCCTTTAGGTTTTCTGTCATATTTCTTGCTTTTTGGAATCCTGCACCTGTGTCATATACTAGGATACGAGGATTTTCATCGTACATCTTGGGAGAATGCGTTATTAAATTAACGAATTCAATAATATTGTTATACTTGCCAAGTCCTTCCTTTGGACCAATAGCATATGCACCGCTTTCAAGGTACTTGTTCTCAACTAGTAAACGATTTCCGATAGTAGGGTCTAGGACAAAGGAGAAAACCTCCCCACCTTTCTCTTCATATTTTTGAGCAAGTTTTAGAGCAGCTTCTATATCTTTGGTACTAAATTCAGAGATTCGCACATTTCCGGCTATGGAGGAGAATATTCCAATTATAGTTTTTGGATTTGTTAAAGATTCATTTGAAAGGAGTTTATCCCTTAGAGCGATTATTACTTTTTGTTGTCTTCTAGCTCTAGCAAAATCAGTCCCTTCGTTATTTTGCAATGAGTGTCTGGATCTAGAATATATTAAAGCTGTTTTTCCATCCATTGTTTGAGGACCAGCTTTAAAGGATACTGTTTGGTATCCTATTCCTAGAGGATATCTGTAGTCGGTAAAGCTGTTTTCTACGTTTATATCAATTCCTCCAACTGCATCTATTATTTCAATGAAGGCATTAAAATCCACCATTGCATAGTATTGTATTTCTTGACCAGTCAATCGCTCTACACTTTTTTGTAGTGCAGTTATTCCACCCCCTTCTTTTTTCTGCTCGGCCGAGCTGTATAGGCTGTTGATTCTAACGTACCAACTGACATCTTCCTCTATTTCTACATGGAAGTCTCTAGGAACAGAGAGTAGTGTAATATTGTGTGTCTTATGGTTGTAGGAAGCCAATATTAAGGTATCTGTGTTAAGAAGTCCTCCATTTTCTCTTGTATCCAATCCAACTAAAAGGACATTGGTGAAGTTTCCGGAAGAATCTTTTTTTAATTCCTTCTTTTCCTTTGATATTAATGATCCAGGATGGAACCTAAATCCAAAATCGTGTGACCATATATACCCCTTATAAATCAGAAAAGTTACCCCAATAGTTAGTAAGAATAGGATAGATAGTGCAATAATAATTCTTTTTTTCCTTCTCTTCTTTTTTGGGTCTAAATCTAAGGGCTTGGTATCTCTTTCCTTTTCTTTTCTTTCTTTCCTCCCGACCCTTTTTGAAGGTTTTACTCCCTGGTTTAGTTTACTGTCCCTTAGATCCATATCTATTGTCATATTGGCAGTACATTCATTATCTTAGATATTTATTTACATTTGCATTATGTTCTCCTAAGGTTTCTGCATAATGAGGGTTTCTGTCATTGTCATGGATATAGAAGTAGTAATTTGTTTTTACTGGATTCTGTACAGCTTCTATTGATTGTAATCCTGGATTACAGATAGGGGTAGGTGGTAAGCCAATTTTTTTGTATGTGTTGTATGGATTGTCATCCTCTTTATCTTGAATAGTTATGATATGCTTCCAATTTTTAACAGGGTAAAGCAAGGTTGCATCTGTTTGAAGTAACCATCCCTCTTCAAACCTCTTTATTATTATACCTGCTATTATTGGTCTGTCATTTGCATTGTATCCTTCTCTTTCAACAATGCTAGCAAAAACAATATCTTGGTAAGTGTAACTTCCTCCTGTTTTTCCTTTAAAATTATCAACGAGCTTTTCTATTACCTCTTGTGTAGATATGTCCTTAGGAAAGGAGTATTTGTCTGGGAAAAGAAAACCTTCTAGATTATCAATCTCTACATGTAGTTCAAGGGTATTTATGAATTCTTGATTAGTGGTAAGGGCTAAGAATTCTTCTTTTGAAAACAGGAGAGCATCTTGTCCATTAAATTCACCTTCAATGATTTCAGCAATCTCATCTTTTCTCAGTCCCTCTGGGATAGTGACCCATACTTCCTCACTTCTTCCAAACTGTAGTGTATCTATTAATTCTACAAGAGTTAGATTTTGTGGTAAGTTGTAAATTCCTGCTTGTAGCTTTGTCCCTAAGTTATTTTTCTTAAGGTAGATTTTTGTATAGTAGTAATTTTTTTGAGATATGAGTTCATTATTAAGAAGAGATTGTAAAATTTGATTTACACTTTCTCCTTCAGTTATTTCTATAGTGACTTTTTCATCACTCTTACTGTTAGGGAAATGAATACTCCTGTTGTAATCAAAGAGGAGTATGCCAATTACAATTAATGGTAAGAGTATAAAGAAGAAGAACAGTTTTGATAATTTTCCTTTATTTTTCATTTTGTTTTTTCTTTTTAGAATTTAAAAACTCTTGTA
>CAYGOB010000031.1:0-6346 GCA_964351475.1 uncultured Candidatus Saccharibacteria bacterium | reverse complement strand
AAGAGGGTGTTGTAGCTGGTGGTGGTTTAGCTTTTCATAATGCTAAGAAGGTATTAGATAAAGTTAAATTAGATGATCATGATGAGCAATTGGGTATAGAAATCCTTAAGTCCATATTGAGTGAACCTTTAAAGCAAATAGCAGAAAATGCAGGAGAGGATGGAGCGGTAGTAGCAGCTAATTGTAAGGATAAGATAGGGTTTAATGCTAAGACAGGGGAGTATGTAAATATGATAGAGGAGGGAATAATAGACCCTGTTAAAGTAACTAGGTTGGCTTTAACAAATGCAGTCTCAGTAGGCTCAATGCTTGTTACTACAGAAGCAATAGTAGCAGATCTTCCAGAAGAAAAGGAAGATAGAGGTTCTGCAATGGGAGGAAATATGGGAGGGATGCCAGGAATGATGTAAGATTTTTGGTTAGAAGTTAAAAGGGAGGCTTGAGGGCCTCCTTTTTTCTTCTCTATTTTTACTACATTTTTTATAGTTGTAAGGTTTCTAGGAATTTGTAATTCTGAGGAGTGATCTAAAACCTAATCTCTTGTGCTAATACTTTTCCAACAATATCATCTTGTTTGGAATTAAATCTTTTATCTATTACTAATTCATCCTCATTTCTCTTTAATACAATATCCTCTCGTTTTGTGTCTAGGTTGGGTGCTATGAAAATATAACCGCTCTTCTCTAAAGAATCATTTTTAATATTCACCAACTTCCCATCTATTACGAAACACTCTAAGTCTTTACTAAGCATCCAATCAGGAGCAGTATAATATTCATACGGTTTAGTTTTTTCAAAATCCATATCCTTAGGAAGTGATTTAAATAGTGGGACCCTGTTTAAAACATACTGTTTGTTTTCATCTGGTTTCTTTAGAAGGTCAGAGGAATCAGTATCTAAAGCATCTGCTAGAGAATCTATCTGTTTAAAAGGAGAACTAACCCCTCTCTCATATCTAGAAATCATTTCCCAAGTTTTACCAATTTTTTCTCCCAAATCCCTCTGTGTCATACTCTTCCTCTCTCGGTATATTCTTATATTTTCCCCAATGTAGTTTTTGTTCATATATATAGATTCTAATTACATGTCAAACAGTATGGAATAGAATAACAGTTCATAGATACGAAATAATTAGTCATATTTGTAATCAAATTGTAAGAAGCATTGTTTAATATGATGATATGAATATATTGAGAAAAACCCAGGCACCTGATGCAAATGTAAAAGCGGTTGAAATAAGGAATAGTTTTGTAGAAATGGAATTTAAACTTAAAAAAGCTTTAATTAGGTTGGAAAAAGAAGAATGCCTTAGTCAAGAAGAAATGTTTTTAATAAAGGAAAATATTCAAGAAATAAGGGAACTACTAACTAGAGATAATATCTAGCCAATTTTCTTTAAACCATCTGTCAGCTTCTATTTGTTTTTCAAGTAACCCTCTTTTTTTTAACTCTTTTTTTATTACACTCCCTTGATGAGGTTTTTCAAATCTTTTTTGTAATGGTGAACTAAAACCGTGAGCATAATGACATAACTCATGAGCTATCGTAGCTCTAACAACAAACTCTGGGACTATTTCATTCTGAAAATATCTCGTCACTGTAATAACGGTAATTCTTTTGTCGTCCTGTGCTATATAATCCTGTTCTTTATTTTGTAACAACCCTTTTATCTTTGTTCTCTTGTTAGCTAGTTTAATACTTCCTAATTGCCTTTTGGAATATTTTCCGTATTTAATAAGGACCAAATTTTTTCTAGGTATATCACAAAAGTGATTTTCCCAAAGGTCGTACAAAGTATTTTCTAAAAATTTTGTATTTCTCATTTTACATACCTCCTAAGCATGCTATCATATTCTAATGATTGTACAAAAGTTTAAACAAAAAATCTTTGCACTAAAAAGAACCTTAAAGTTTATATATTCTCAGTACACAGTCCCTGCAATATTGAGGGATATCTTCTTTGTAATATCTACTGCCGCAGAGATATATGGGATTACAGTACTTGGTAAATTCATTGATGAAACGACAGCTATTCTTCTAAACTGGAGTGACTTTGACCTTAACAGGTATTTTGCAACAGACTCCTTCTTCTATCTTCTCTTAATATTACTTCTTTGGGTTGTTGTGCAGATATGTAACCAGTCCAGAAACTATCTCTTCCATGTAATTAATGAAAAGGTATGGAAAGATTCTCAAAATGAGGTTTTATCTAAAGTCTCAGGAGCTAATTTAGAAGATATTGAGACAGAGGATTTTCAAGACATGTTAATTTTTGCCCCAGCGTTTTCCATTGGAAGAATAACATCTGCCTATGAAAATTTTTCATCCATTCTAAGTAACGCAATCAGGTTAGTCAGTGCAGGGGTAATTCTTTCTGGAATAATGGGTTGGTCTGTTCTTTTACTCTTACTTTTCGTTTTACCAGAGACCGTAGCAGTCCATATTAGAAGGAAACAAATCAGAAAGTATCAGGATAAAGAGACTGGAAATCTTAAATTTCTTAACTATGTTCAAAATTTAGGACTTATGATAGCAAATTTTGCTGAATTAAGGGTAAATAATATCTATTCATACCTTAAGAGAAAGTACAGAGAACAGTATGACAAATATGTAGGTGGACTTCTTAAAGGACATCTAAATTTCAATAGAGATAAGACAGCTTACTCAATTGTTGGTCAAGTAATGAAATTTGGATATGTAATATATGTTCTATCATTTTCAGTTGTCAAAGGTCTTACCTTTGGTACATTTAAAGCTTTGTATGACTATGTAGATGTAGTATATTCCAGTATATTTAGCATAATAGATTCGCTCTCCTTAATGTCAAATAATTTAGAATATATAGGGGAGTTTTTTAATCTCATAGAACATAAAGGATTTGGAGACCACAAGCATGGAGATGTTAAGTTAAAGGAAGGGACTCCAACCTTAGAATTTAAAAATCTCTCCTTTGAATATCCTGATGACCCTAAGACAAAGATACTTTCAAATTTAAATATTGAGCTTAAACCTGGAGAAAAAGTAGTTTTCTTTGGAGGTGACGGATCTGGGAGAAGTACAGTGGTCAAGATATTAACAGGTTTGTACAGGGTTAAAGAGGATGATTATTTAATTGACGGACATGACATCCAAGATTTAGATAGAAGACAGTTAAAAAGAAAGCTTTCTGTCATATTTCAAGACTTCATAGATTACCATTTTAGTCTAGAGGAGAATGTAATTATTTCTGGGCAAAGAAAGAATGTGGATAGGGAGTTGTATAAGAAGGTCATAGAAATAGCAGGGGTAAAGAAGTTTAAGAAACAAATTAATCTTAAAGATAAGAGTGTTCTAGGTAAAACTTTTCCTTCGGGAAAAGATCTCTCTCCTGGATATTGGCAGAGGTTGTCTATAGCGAGAATGCTTTACCGAAACAGAAATATATTCATAATGGATGAACCGTTTACCTTCATAGATGACATTTCAGCTAGGGATATTCTTAAGGGTATGTTTGATTTCATAGGTAAGGATAGGTCAATGATATATATTACTAGGAGTGTTAATTATTTAAAGGATTTTGACAGAATTTACTATTTTGACAAAGGTAAAATTATTGAATCTGGTTCATGGGATGAGTTAATGAAGAAGAAGGGGAAATTGTATAAGGAAACACAGAATAAGGGGTAGGTATAGGGGTTTCTTTAATAAGAAACAAGTTTTCTTCCTAATTTAATGGTAAAATACTCAATATATGGAAATACTAGATGGTAAAATTACCTCTCAAAAAATATTAGATGAAATATCTACGAAGGTAGAAAATATCTCAATGAATGGACTAAGACCTCCTCGTTTAGACTTAATCTTGGTAGGAGATGACTACGGTAGTATTAAATATGTAAAAATGAAAGAAAAAACAGCAAGAGAATTAGGTATTGCATGCCAAACACACCATTTAGATAACAATATAACTACTGAGGAAGTAATAAACCTTGTTAGAGCACTAAATGCTTTTGAACAAACAGATGGATTCATGGTTCAACTTCCCCTCCCAGACCATATAGATATTAACTTAGTTTTAGAAAGCATAGACCCCAGAAAGGATGTAGATGGTTTAACTTCTGTAAATTTAGGAAGACTTTTTCAAAAAGACCCAAATGCTATTCCTCCGGCTACACCTTTAGGGATAATTAGGCTTTTAGAAGAGTATGACATTAAAATATTTGGTAAAAAGGTAGTAATATTAGGTTCTAGTAATATTGTAGGAACACCTCTAGCTGCATTGATGTTAAGAAAGAACGCTACAGTCACAATATGTAATACTAAGACAGTTGACATTGAAAGGCTTTCTAAAAGTGCAGACATTCTTGTTTCTGCAACAGGAGTTCCTCTTTTTATTAATTCTAATTTTGTTCAACACGAAGCAGTAGTTATAGATGTAGGATCAAACATGCATCCTGAAACAGGAAAACTAGTAGGAGATGTTGATTGGATGGATGTACAGGGTATACCTTCTTACATAACTCCGGTACCAGGGGGAGTGGGTCCAATGACAGTAGCTTCTTTAATGTTAAATTTGATGGATTGTTATGAGAGAAATACAAGACAAGACAATTAACAAGCTTTTACAGGAAGAAAAGAAAAGACAATTAGAAGGCCTAGAACTCATAGCCTCAGAAAACTATGTTAGTCAAGATGTTCTCTCAGCTATGGGAAGCATCCTTACCAATAAATACTCCGAAGGTTACCCGGGAAAAAGATATTACAAAGGTAATGAATATATTGACCAAATAGAAAAGGAAGCAATACAAAGAGCAAAAGACCTTTTTAATGCAGAACACGTTAACGTCCAACCATACTCAGGCTCTCCTGCTAATTTAGCAGTACACTACGCTCTCCTAGAACCAGGAGACAAAACATTAGGCATGTCACTAGATTCAGGTGGTCATCTAACCCATGGTTTTAAAGTATCAATATCTGGCAAATACTTTGACTCAAGAAGCTATGGTGTTAATGAACAAGGCTACATAGATTACGATGAGGTTTTAAAAATAGCTAAAGAACACAAACCCAAACTCATATGGGCAGGGTTTTCAGCGTACTCCAGGATTATAGACTGGAAACAATTTAGAAAAATAGCAGATGAAGTAGGAGCGTACTTCGTAGCAGACATTGCACATGTAGCAGGACTAGTAGCTACAGGTTTGTATCCATCCCCTGTGGGTATTGCAGATGTAGTCACAACTACTACACACAAAACCCTTAGGGGCCCTAGGGGAGCCATAATTATGTGTAAGGAGGAATATGCCCAAGATATAGACAAAGCAGTATTCCCAGGCCTCCAGGGAGGCCCACACAACCATATTACAGCAGGTATAGCAGTAGCCTTAAAAGAAGCAAGTACTAAAGAATTTAAAAAATATTCTAAACAAGTAATTAGTAATGCTAAAACTCTTTCTAATGAACTCAGTAAGTTAGGTTACAACATAGTTTCTGGTGGGACAGACAACCACCTGTTCCTTGTAGACCTAAGTAATTCAGGACTAGGAGATATTGGAGGAGAAGAAGCTTCTACAGTATTAGAGAAAGCAAATATTACACTTAACAAAAATACAATACCCAATGACCCTAGAAAACCTTGGGATCCATCAGGAGTAAGAATTGGTACCCCAGCCTTAACTACTAGAGGAATGAAAGAGAAAGAAATGGTAAAGGTAGCCCAATATATTGATACTGTATTAAAAAACAAAGATGATGAGAAAATTATTAAAAAAGTGAGAGAAGATATTAAAAAGTTTACATCTAAGTTCCCGATACCTGGGATAAATAAATAGGAAGTTTTAGAAGAAGTTTAAAATATTAAACAGTAATATTAATATGAAATTGAGTTTTAGAAAAGATTTACATATTGCAACTCTTAGATCTGAATCTCTGTGGAACAAATTTAAGTTACAAACACTCCTTCAAAACAGTGAGAGTAAACAACCCTCGATTAATGCATACTTAGGAGCTAGATATAGTAGGTCTGCAGATTCTGTCATAGATATTGCTTCCGAAATAATGAAAAACAATACCAATGCTCCAGAGAGATTGGAAAAAATATTTGCTGGGTATGGACATAAATCAGTAGGAGATATGGCAGACCTTTTTGTCTGCTTAGAGAATGTCCCTATGTATACAACCATGAAAATATTTTACATGGCACCTGTTGTTTCTGGTCAAGAGAGGTCTACAAGATACCAGAATTTTCAAGACCCTAATTTTGTGAGAATTCCAAAGGAGGTATGTGACAATTACGAAGTAAGTAGGGAGTACGAGAGAATAATACTTAAACAAATGAAAGATTACAGAGAATTAATGGGACCTACTA
>CAYGOB010000030.1:0-6538 GCA_964351475.1 uncultured Candidatus Saccharibacteria bacterium | reverse complement strand
ATGCGTCTGGAGAGATGCCTGAGTGGTCGAAAGGACACGCTTGGAGAGCGTGCGTATGAGAAATCATACCGTGGGTTCGAATCCCACTCTCTCCGTTCTCAATCCTCTACACATCGATGTTTAGTATATCCCTTTATATTTTGTATTTATCCAATATATGCTACTATTCATTAACAACTTATTACTTAAAAATCTATGTTAAATATCGCAATAGCAGTAATCGCCCTAGTAGTTTTAATAAAGTCCTCAGAGATCTTCATAGACCAATCAACTGCTCTAGCAAAGAAAATTAAGGTTAGTAGCTTTTTAATAGGCTTTACCCTAATTGCCCTAGGGACTTCCCTCCCTGACCTTGTAATAAGCGCTTACTCTAATATAAAAGGTGCTCCAGAAGTAGCAATATCTACCTTCCTAGGAAGCCCTATTGTAAAAACCTCCCTAATATTAGGTATCCTAGCTCTATTCTCTAACTACAAACTCTCAGAAGTTGACATAAAAAGAAACATCCCCATAAACCTAATAATATACTCAACCTTTTTTTTCCTCCTCTTTGCATTTCAATTCCAAATGACCTGGCTCTTAGGAATTCTCAGTATAGGTCTCCTAATCCTATCTATCTTTCTTGCTAAAGAAAATAACCACCTAATATCAATTAAAAGTAAGGCCAAATTCAACATCCTTTTTCTCTTCCTATCCTTTGTAGTCGTAGTTGTTTCCGGTAAATTCTGTGTTGACCATGTATTAATCTTTGCAAATACCTATGGTATACAACAAACCATAATAGGGTATTTTATACTAGCCATAGGGACCTCTATCCCTGAACTAGTAACCTCTCTAACCTCCATTAAAAAAGGAAACCTTCAGTTAAGCTTGGGGAATATACTAGGCTCCAGCCTTTTTGACATTCTTTTTGTCTCTGGAATAACCTCCCTTTTTGGTGTCTTAAACTTTAAAACCTTTTTAATAGAATATGTCTTTTTAATTTTTGCAACTGGAATACTACTTCTCTTTGCAATCCTTGGAAAGAAATACTTCGTAAGTAAAAAGGAAGGGCTTGGTCTAATCCTTGTCTACATCCTTTTCATAATTATCCAGGGAATCTAAATCCAAAACCAATAGAAGATACAAAAACATAAAAATAGCTAAGCCCTGTGGAAGAGAGAAGAGGTAATGATCCCAAAAACCGATTATTAAAATACTTAGCAATAGCACCACCTTAAAATATGTAAACTTTTTTACATTCTCTAAAAAGGTTTTTACTAAAATGTAGAAAAATCCTAAAAATCCAAAAAGCCCTAATTCTGCAAAAACCAAAACAAAAATATTATGAACTGGTTGCAAAAGAAGAATACCCCTAGAGGTTCTTGGAGAATAATCTCCCATCGCCTTTACAAAACTCCCTGCTCCTGTTCCTAAGAAAAAATTTTCCTTAATAACCTCTACAGAAGCTTTAAATAAAGCAACCCTCTCTGTCCAACTACTGTCACTCCCTTTAACTAGGTTCTCAAACCTCTCCAGGAAGAGAAGGGGAGAAATAGAAAACACTTTACTTCTTGCCCTGGAAATACTTCTTATAAAAAGAATTAAAAGGATTAATAACCCTAATAACAAAGCGCTCCTAGAGAAAGTAAATAGGAGAAAACAGAATGAAAGAATAGTTAAAGAGATTCCTAATCCTGAAAACTTTCTTGAGCATGCTATCCCCAGTAAAATAGCTAATATTAAAAACCCTGCAAAGACATTAGGGTGTGAAAAAGTCCCATACGCTCTTAGGAAAACCCTTCCCCCTAAAGTAATAAAACTTGAACCTTGCATACCGCTTACAACCTGAGATTCTCCTAAAAACCCAAAACCCAGAGACGCTCCTCGAAGGACTTGCATTATTCCAATGACTCCTTGGACAAGAACGTTTAGAAAGAAAATAAATGTTGCTGGGAAGAAAAGTTTTCTAAGATTCTTTTCCTTGTAGTAAATAACTGCGCTAATAATTGCTAAAAGATAAATAAACAGTCTAAGAGAATTAAAAATAGTTAACGGGTTGTTCAATAAAAGGTTCTGAATTATTAAATAGAGCAAGAATACAGATAGCCCATTCTTAATATTTTTAAATATTTCCCAATAGAAAGACAAGCCCTTTTGTATAAATAATGATAAAAGAAACAGAATAATCCCAACATCAATAATTGAAATTGTAGCAACAAGATAATTAACATAGATACCGTTTACAAAGGGTGGGGGAAACAGAATTTGTGTATTAAAAATTTCAACAGTAACAGGTAGTTGCATTGTCACATTAAAAGGGAGAACAATTAATATATACAAGAGGGAAGATAATACTAAGTCCTTTGTATATAAAAATATACTCAACCAAATAAATAGGGTAAGGGATATGAAAATTGTTCTCTCTACAGATTCCTTAATTAAAAATGAAAGAGAAATAGTTGCTAAAAGAACAATTACAAGAACAAAGATGTTCTTTTTATTAAGAATTTTCTTCATTAGGTAATTTTAGCACTTCCCTAGATTACTTCACAGGCCTAATAACAACATACCTATCCCTTCCTTCTCCTTCACTCTCTGTTTCTATATCATCAAACTGAGAAAGTGCAACATGCACAGCCCTTCTGTCCGAAGGTTTCATAGGAGGAAGCTCTATAGCCTCTCCTAATATTCTTACATCGTCTGCTTTCTGTAAAGCTAAATCCTCTAACTTCGTATTCCTTTCCTCCCTGTATCCACCTACATCTACAAGAACCCTGTAAGTAGGATCCTGTTCTGTCATTTTCCCTGTCATTAATTGCAAAACATACTGAAGAGAATCTAAATGCCTTCCATGAGCTCCTATCATATACCCCAAATCCTCTCCCTCAAAATACACCTTAATGTACTTAACGTCCTCTTCTCCTTCTTCTAGCTCCAACCTTCTTTCACAGTCAACATCCAACAGAGAACAAAGAGTCTTTAACTCTTTTTCAACCAACTTAATTAATTCTTTGTCTTTCATTTGACAACCTTTTAAAATTTAGTTACTTAGTCAGAAGAACCCTTTGGGATTTTCTTTCCCCTTTTAAACTTCGTTTTTAAAGCTTTTATACTTTTTCCCATCTTCTCCTTGTCCATCATCATATACTGAAGTACTAACATAAAGGACTGCACTGCCCAGTATAAACTCAAAGCTGCTGGAGCACTAATTGTAATGAATACTGTAGTTAATGGCAAAATGTACATAAAAGACTTAGACATATTCTTTTGCATATCTTCAGGAGATAATTCTTTCTTCTTTCCCTTCTTTTGAGAAGACTCTTTTACAGGAGTTTGCATACTCTGTGTAAATTTAGACGCAAAATATTGAGAGACACCAACTAAGAGACTAAGAAGTAAATAGAAGAGAGAGGGGAGGGCAAACCTTCCTAACTCACCAGAGATATCATTGTATGACCTTGTTAAATCCCAAACTAAAAATTCTGTGTTTATGGTTAGAGAAGCTCCATTATTTAACCAAGTTTCAATAAAAGGATAAATCCCATCCAGTGTTCCTTCTGTAACATTCCTAATTACTTGAATAAGAACAGACAGTATTAACAACTGTGGAATAAAGGTTACTAAACAACCTAAAGGATTGTAACCAACTTTTTTGTATAACTTTATCTGCTCTTTTGATAATTTCTCTGGATTATTCTTATACTTCTTCTGAAGCTTGTCTAATTCAGGCTTTAAAGAAGACATTTTCTTTGTCATCTCTGTTTGCCTTTTCATTAAAGGAATAAGTATTAAACGAAAAATTATAGCCATTGCAATAATTGCAAGACCAAGATTGTCAAAAAGAACATTGTAAAAGACAATCAAGAGATTTAGTACTGGGTGGTAAAAAATTGTATTCCAAATAGTTCCAATCATGTAAAGATATTCTTAATGTAATGCTAGCGAATATATCATAAAATTAACCTAAGGAACAGGATCATAACTTCCTGCTTTGGTCCATGGATGGCATCTTACAAATCTTTTTACAAACATCCAACCTCCTTTAAAAACTCCATACTTCTCAATTGCACCGTACCCATACTCTGAACAGGTAGGAGTAAACTTACAGTATCTTGTATTAGGAAATATTTTGCCTAATAGTCCATGGTCAAAAGAAAAAACCTTCTGGTATCCCTTAATTATTAACAAAAAGAATTTTCTAAACATTTTTAATTACAATTAACAGAGTTAAATAAAGATTTAGAACTCCTTTAATTCTTTAATACCTTATCAAATTGGGCTAACACATCCTGCTTTAACAAAGGTTTATCATTACAAAACTTAAACGCAATATATTGGAAATCTAAACCTGTTTCTTCTAATCCTTTTTCATGAATACTTTCCATAACAACAACCCTTAAAAGCCTTGTCATCCTATTTCTTGAGACAGCACCTCCAATTTTTTTACTTACTACAAAACCAAACCTAGGATTATTTACATCATTTTTGGAATACACAAACATCCCGTATTGACCACGGATCTTTTTTCCATTGCGATACCCCTTGTTGAAATTCTTTGGTGGTAAACGAAACTTTTTTGGAAGCATATTAACTATCTTATACTTTTTCCTTGTTTTTTTCTAAGTAACTTATACTCTTCTGTTACTGTGAGACTTTTTCTTCCCTTGGCCCTCCTTCTTTTAAGAACTCTTTTACCTCCAGAAGTCTTGGACCTAGCTCTAAATCCAAATTTCTTAAGTCTTTTTTTATTTTTAGGTTGATATGTTCTTTTCATACAGGGGTATTATACAGATGACAGCCTCTCTTGCCAAGGGCTTTCTCTGTTCCTTAATTTTATATCTAAAATTATTAGAGTGTTTTTGACAATTCAAAAAACTTTAATTAACACATCTTTTCTCCCTCTTGTGGAAAACATATCCACATTTGCTCACAAATCATTATAATGGATAAAAGTCCCAATCGGCCAAGGACTGCCCCCCTTTAAATTGCCTTTTTAATTATTAATGTCGCTTATGAAAAAAGTAGATTTCAAAAACCACTTACAACAAATAGAGAATAATACTCTTCCTAAACAAAGGGGAGATAACGATTTAGATCCCCAAGAAATATGGAAAGTTGCCAAGGAACATCTTAAACAAACAATTGGACAAAGAGAGTTTGGTGGACTATTTAGTAATGTATATATTGAAGACATTAACAATGGGGTAGTGCAGATGTCATGCGAGGCTTCCTACAAAAGAGAAAAAATATTAAAAGATTACAAATATGCCCTACAGGGAGCATTTTTAAAAACATGTCAGAGAAACTTTCAGGTAGAGGTAAATCTTAGACAAAGTAATGACACTCCTTCCAAACCCAAATATGAATACCATAATCCAGAAGGTTCTCAAGAAGAAGTCTTAGATCTTTTCTCTGCTGCAGAAAAAGAAGAGAGTATGTACAAAAATGCTCTAGAGCAATCTCACTTAAATCCTAAATATCTTTTCTCAAACTTCATAGTTGGGTCAAATAACAGGCTTGCAGAAGCAGTAGCACAAGCAGTTTTAGAGGACTTAGGAAATGCATATAATCCTGTCTTTTACTATGGAGAAACAGGGGTTGGTAAAACTCATCTTATGCAGGCAATAGGAAATGAGATATTAAAGAAAGATCCTAACAAAAACGTAATATATATTTCCATAGAACAATTCCTTAATGAGATGGTAGAAGCTATTAGAACAAAAAAGAACGAAGACTTTAGAAATAAATATAGGGCTGTAGACCTTTTAATAATAGATGATATTCAGTTTGTAGAAGCATATCCCAAAACACAAGAAGAACTCTTTCATACATTCAATACTCTTTACCAAGCTAACAAACAAATAATACTGGCCTCTGACAAACCTCCAAAGGAAATTAAAAATATTACAGACAGACTTAGATCTAGATTTGAAGGAGGGATGGTTGCAGACATGCAAGATCCTGACTATGAGACTAGAATGGCAATTTTAAGGCAGTATCTTTCTGAAAAGAACTACACAATTCCAGATGAATATATTGAATTAATTGCAAAAAACATAGAGAGTAATATTAGGGAATTAGAAGGTGCTTTAACAAAGGTTGTCTCTTTGTTTAAACTAGGTGTTGAACCTACCCAAGAAGATGTTGCTAGAATTTTACAAATTGATTTAGAAACCAAAAGAAAGAGAATAACTCCAAGTAAAATTATTAAAACCGTAAGTGAAGTCTTTGATGTAAAACCAAGTGAAATAAAAGGGAAAAGAAGAACAGCCTATGTAGCTCAGAGTAGACAGATTGTTATGTATATCCTTAGAACAGAGTTAGAATTACCTTTGGAAAAAGTTGCTCGAGAAGTTAATAGAAAAGATCATACCACTGTAATACATGCTTGTGAGAAGATAGAAACTCTTATAGAAGAAAACTCTAGAATTGCTGAAAAGATAGATAACTGTATAAAGATACTAAGAGGTTAGGATTGTGGATAACCCTGTTTATAACTATTGAATATCTTTGGATAACTTACTTACTTACCCACATCCAAAAAGCCTGTTAATTG
>CAYGOB010000029.1:0-7128 GCA_964351475.1 uncultured Candidatus Saccharibacteria bacterium | reverse complement strand
TAACAATATAGATGAACCACTGAAACACTGTATAGTATGTAGGTGGTGTTTTTTTATTATGGTTTACCACCACTTACAGTTGTCCGGAAATTCCGGATAACTGAATTCTCTTTTAATTCAACACTTTTGAAGATACTTCGTAAGTGTTCGTTATAATTCATCTTTGTATTAATTTGGAGAAATTATCTCCCTCTATTTCTAGAGGGAGCCGTGGCAAATGCCAATTGGGAAAGTATATCAAAATAAAAGGCATTTTTATACCTTATCTGATATAATAAACACAGATGTAAGGGTTGGCGAGTTCAGCCCCTCTTTTTTTTAACTACTTAGTACCCCTTACTTCCCCTCAACCCCATTCCTAATCCCCATACCCAAAGGTAATAATATTATTAGAAATAATAATGATAATACTACCCTTACCTCACCCCCTAAATTACCAGTAACATTATTTAAAATATATATTACTAAGTTATATATAAAATACCCCATACCTAAATATATTAAACATATACCTAAACTATTATTCTTCTTAAAACCATTATATTTAATATACCTAATACCAATATACATACCCAATATTGTAATACTTAGAAATAATATAGAAAGTATTATTAAAGGAACTAATCCTAATATATTCATACTACTACCCACACCAAAGAGAAAAAGAAATACAAAGGAAAAAAGTATAAAAAGAAAAACCAATAAAGAAGGTATAAATACAAACAAACCTATTAATCTACTATTTAGTTTTTTATTTAATATTTCTATATTAAAGAATATTTATAATTATATATATTGTCAATTTTCCTAACTCTTTAAATTCTCCACCCCCAACCTCCCCGTACTCCAACTAATCTGTAAATTAAAACCCCCTGTAGGACCAAAAACATCTACAATATCCCCAGTAAAATACAAATTACTAACCAATTTAGACCTCATTGTATATGGATCTATTTCCTTAATATCTACACCCCCTGTATTAACTACAGCCCTGTTATACCCCTCACTGTCATAAACAGTAAGATCTATACCCTTAAGAACATTAACTAACCGATGCCTCTCTTCCTTAGTTACATCACTAGCCTTCTTACTACCATCTACTTTAGATAAAGATATAACTATTGGTATTAAAGCAGTAGGCATTAAATCTCCTAAACTATTTCTTAAAAAAATATTACCACTATCCCTAAGGATATTATTAACCCTCTCATCTAACTCTTTAAAAGGTACTCTTGGCTTTAAATCTATATTAATTCTAAACCCCTCATCATACATACCATAGGTATACTGAGAAAGATTAAGTATGCTAGGACCACTAACCCCCTCATGTGTAAAAAGTAAACTACCAAATTCTTCCTTAAACTTTTTATCTTTCTTAAAAACAGTTACATTAACAAACTTCAAAGTTAAACCAGCTAAATCTTTAACAAAATCTTCCCTACACTTAAAACCAACTAAAACAGGATATATTGGGTTAATGGTATGACCTAAAGTCTTAGCAAAATCATAACCATTACCAGTAGAACCCGTAGAAGGGTAGGTCATACCACCAGTAGCTAAGATGTAATTATCTGCAATGTATTCACCCTTGTCTGTAACAACCTTTGTTATTTTATTACCCTTACTCTTAATCTCTGTAACAGTTGTATCTAATAATATGTTCTCTTTTAATTCATCAAAAAGGGTATTAACTACATCCAAAGCCTTGTCACTCTCAGGAAACACTCTCTTACCTCTCTCAACCTTAAGGGGTATGTTTAATCTGTTTTCAAAAAAGTCATAGGTTTGTTGTACACCAAACTCATTAAAAGCATGATATAGAAATTTACCATTATGTGTATATTTCTTAACTAACTCTTTAAGGTTGGTAGTGTAGTTGGTAAGATTACACCTACCTTTGCCTGTTAGTCCTAATTTCATACCAACTCTAGGATTTTTTTCAATAATTAAAAAATTAAGACCCTTATCTTTTGCAATTATTCCAGAAAAGAGACCACTAGCTCCACCTCCAATTATTATTAAGTCGTACTTAGGCATGGTTAGTTATAGCATATTAAAAGGAAGGGCTGTAATGTCATTAAGTTTAACAAATACGTTGACAAGAATTTAAACATCTGCTAGGATTTAAATATTAAAATACACAAGCATTGATATGTCTTTCTTAAAAAAATTACGCCTTAAAAAAGAAATAAACCAAGAAACAGTAGCCAAGAAAATTGGTGTATCTAGAACTACATATTTACAAATAGAGAAGGGTGAAAGAGAGTTAAAGGTTTCTGAAGCTAAGAAATTAGCTAATTATTTCGGTATACCCATAGAAGACTTTTTAGAAGGTAGGGATGTTAAAGAACCTGAGGTTAGGTTTACTAAGAAAGAAAGTTCTAAAGAAAAAGAGGATGAGAGTATTAGGATATCTGTACCTCAAAATAGGGTTGAGAAATTTAAGGAGGTACTGTTGTATGTTTTAGAGAGTATTGGGGCAAGGTCTAATGTAGGTGATGCTGTTATATGTAAGCTTATGTATTTTATAGATTTTGACTATTACGAGAAGTATGAGGAGCAGTTAATGGGTGTAACATATGTAAAAAACCATCATGGCCCTACTCCTGCTGGTTTTACCCAAATTATTAAGGAGATGGTGGAGGATGGTGATATTGCTTGTTTTTCTAAAAAACATTTCCAGTATGATCAGAAGAAATATATGCCTAGAAGGAGTCCAGATTTATCTGTACTTTCTGCACAAGAGAAGGAATTGATAGATAGTGAAATAGAAAGGTTTAAGGATTTTAATGCTACACAGATGGCTGAGTATTCACATAAGGATATTCCTTGGATTACTGCAGAGAATTTAAAGGCTATAGATTATGAGTCTGTCTTCTATCGTACGCCTGAATTCTCTAGGAGGCAGTATGAAGATAAAGTATAGTCAAACAGAAGAGTTTAAAAAAGATTTCAAGAAGTTAGAGAAGAAATACAGGACACTTAAGGATGATCTTTTGGTAGCTCAGAGGAATGCTATAGAGATTTTCCATATTAATAAATTAGATAACAGGAGTGTTTTTGAAATTACTGATGTAGGGAGTTGTGAGAGTGTAAGGTTTTATGTTCTAAAGAAATTTGCATGTAAGAGTCTAAAGGGTAGGGGAAGTAATAGTGGTATAAGGATAACGTACGCATTTATTCCTGATGAGAATAGGGTTGTGTATATAGAGATATATTTTAAAGGTAAACAGGAAGTAGAGGACAAGGAGAGAATTATAAAGGTTAGAGAAGAGGTGCTAAGGGAGTAAGCTTTTCAAACTTTCCCATATCCTTACCATAGCTAATGTATCTAATTCACAATATTTTAGTAAACTGTCTTTAACATCATCTCCTGTACCATATACCATCTCATGCCAATTAATCATTGCACTAGCACCCTCCTTAATATTTAAATCCTCATACTTTAATTCCGGTACGAGTAGGGGTAATACCTGTTTTATGGAATAGCTACCCTTAATCTTAGGATCTATGTATAGCTGGTCTCTAAATATCTCCATTAAGTCAAACATTCTCTCATTCATGTTCTCACAAAATTCCTCATACTCAGGATGTATCTCTCCCATTCTAGTATTTCTACTACCTTCAAAAGATTTGTTCCAAACCACTATACTTCCTTTACAACCCACGATCTCTTTTAAAGACGTAAGTAGAGTAGGTATGGGATCTGTTTTCTTTGTATGTATGTATTCATAATGATCTAATTCACTATCCTTATCTGTTTTAACATGCACAGAGTATTGGAATGTAATATGGTCGAAGGGTTTGTAACCATTAAATAGAGGTATAGCAGGGTTAAAGGTTTCGTAATCTAAGAAGAATATGGGGTATGTTAATTCCTCAAACCTTTCCTTAATACCCTCTTTATTAATATATGTCTCATTCCTTTGTGCCATATCTACCTGTAATCTTTGTTTAGTAGAAAGTTTAAAATCTTTGGGTACATCCTGTATGTCTTTACCAACCATTTCTAACGCTCTAACCTTATTTTCATTCTGAGTAATATTATTAATGTCATATATTGAATACTCTGGTAAATTAGGATGACATATGGATACACATGGACACTTCTTAGGCCTTATACATGCCTCTATACCCTCTCTGTTGTCTTGTTTTGCTACTAAGTATGCATCATACCTTAAAGTAAGTACCTCATCTTTAAGCTTCTCTATCTCTTCATTCACATTCTCTGCTACAAAGAGATCTCTTAGAGATATCTCCCCATCTCTAACATACTCCTTGTTAAGGTGTAGGATGTATGTGTCCCCTATGTCATACTTTTCTCTAAATACAAGATACTGAAACGTAGCATCATATTTATGGTCTTTCTCTACCTTCGTAGTAGATTTAATTTCATAGATATCCCATTTGTTTGTAGCAGGGTTTTTAATTAGAAAGTCTGTTCTAGCTTCATATTTACCTTCTTTCTCACCTCCTTTTTTAACAGTAGGTTGAAAAAGATAATCTTCTTCTTTAGCTTTGTACAGTGGTAAGAGGTATTGATTAATATATTCCTTAGCATACTTCTCTACCTCATATCCTTGTTGAAAGAGATGTTGTAGGAATATGTCTATTTGTTGTCTTGGTACTTTGTTGTTTTTAAAAGCCCATAGGTGTAGGGGAGAGTCTAGGTAAAGAATGAAGTCTGTTTTTGTTATGTAGTTATTGGTCATGTGTTATACATTTTACACCAAAATGTTTTAGATTATGATGCAAATTATTAAATGGAGTTTCAATCTACTTCTTTCCTGTACTACCAAAACCACCTCTATCTCTGTTTTTTAATTTCTCTACTTCTTGAACATTTACATTAGCAACAGGAAGGATTAACATCTGACAACACCTAGTACCTTTTTCAATAGTTACAAGCTTATTAGTAAAGTTTAAGGCAGGAAACATATATTCATCATTATCTCCACAGTAGTCATGGTCTCCAACACCTATACCGTTTACACATGTAATACCTAATTTGTATGTAGAGCTTCTGTTTGCTAAGAGGATGAAATAACCTTTGGGTATTTCTATTGCTACATTAAGAGGTATTAATTTAACCTCTCCAGGTTTAATAGTTGTGTCTTCTCTAGCATAAAGATCTAAAGCTACAGCACCCTTACTTTTGTATTTTGGTAGGGGTAGGTCTTTGTCAAATCTTTTTATTTTTATATTCATCCTCATTTAAAGTTTAACAGATATTCTTTGAAGTAAACAGGGTATTTGTTTATGTAATATATTTGTAAGGAATAATTGGGATAATGTTTAAAATATAATTTAATATATAATATAGCTATGAAAGAAAAATCTATTGTACTTTTTAATAAAAAGAAAATACGAAGACATTGGGATAAAGATAGAGAATTGTGGTATTTCTCTGTTATAGACGTGGTAGAAGTACTTACAGATTCTTCAGTCCCTAAAAGGTACTGGAGTGATTTAAAGATTAAGCTAGCAGAGGAAGGGAGTGAAGTGTACGATAAAATCGTACGGTTGAAAATGAAGGCGTCTGATGGAAAAATGAGGTTAACAGATGTTGGGGATACTGAAACAATCTTAAGACTTATACAATCGATACCTTCTCCAAAAGCAGAGCCTTTTAAACAGTGGTTAGCAAGAGTGGGCTATGAGAGGATAGAAGAAACAGAAGATCCAGAGTTAGCTTTCAACAGAGCCATGAAGACCTATTTAGCTAAGGGTTACTCAAAGGATTGGGTTAACCAGAGATTAAAAAGTATAGAGGTAAGAAAAGAATTAACGGATGAGTGGGATAAAAGAGGAATCAAAGAAGGTTTAGAGTATGGAATATTAACTAATGAAATTACTAAAGCATGGACAGGTAAAACAGTAAAGGAGTTAAAAGAGTATAAGGGGTTAAAGAAACAAAATCTTAGGGATAATATGGGGAATTTGGAATTAGTTTTAAATATGTTAGCAGAAGCTTCTACTACTGAGATATCTAAAGTAAAGAAGCCTAAGGGTTTAGATAAAAACAAGGAGGTAGCTAAAGAGGGTGGAGGAGTAGCTAAGAAGGCAAAGGATGATATTGAGTTAAAAACAGGGAAGAGTGTTTTGAGTAAAAAGTTAGAGGAAGGGGGAGGTAAGGACTAAATATTTTTATATTCATCCTCATTATTGTATCATGTCTATATGCCTACATTAAATCACAATCACGCAGAGATATATTACGAAACCCATGGTCAGGGAGATCCCATTGTCTTAATCCATGGTTTTGGATTGGACAGTCGAATATGGCAAGGACAGGTTAAAGAACTCTCTAAAACAAACAAGATTGTAACATATGACCTTCGAGGATTTGGGAAATCTAGTTTACCAAACGGCCAATACAGTCACCATGAGGATCTTCACGAATTACTCAAACATTTGAATATTAAAGAGGCTAAGTTAGTCGGCCATTCTTTTGGTGGGGAAGTTGCTGTAAATTTTGCTTTGGAATATCCAGAAGAAGTTTCTAGTTTGGTACTGATATCATCCTCTCTAGGAGGAATTAAAGGAGATAGCTCAGAGTGGGAGATTTTGCAGGAATTAGGAAGACAGGGAGACGTAGAGGGTATAAGGAAGAGAATGTTAGCAAATTCTGCATTTAAGGACCTTAAGGGAAGTCAGAAAGAGTTGATAGAGCAGATAGTTCAGGATTATTCAGGTTATCATTTTCAAAACAAGGATCCTAGGGAATATATAAATAGTTCTGAGAGATTAAATGAGTTGTCATTACCAATAGAGGTTGTAATAGGGGAAAATGATGAGCAAGTACAAAAAGAAATAGCAAACAAATTTAATGAAGAGCTAGGTGTTAAGCCAAGGATAATCCCTAACGCTGGACATATGGTTATTCTAGAAGAGCAGAATACTATTAGTGACATAATTAAGGGAGTGAAGTGTTCGATAAAATAGGACGGTTGAAATAACTCCCCTACACACTCTGTTATAATAAACTTATGATCAAAATAAAAACCAAACAAAAAAAACAAGAAGAAACAGTATATGCTTTTGTAGATGCTCAAAATGTCACATACGGTGTGAGTGCTACTCGTTGGAAATTAGATTGGGGTAAGTTTAGACTATTTCTTAGAAATA
>CAYGOB010000028.1:0-7425 GCA_964351475.1 uncultured Candidatus Saccharibacteria bacterium | reverse complement strand
ATTCTACTAGGTTTTGAAAACAGGTAAATAAATGGTTTTTAATAAAAACCGTATCAAATTAAAAAGTTATGTAAATATATTTTAGAAAAAGGGTAGGGGGGTTGGTATAAATTAGAATGTAACATTGGACTGTTAGTTTGGTTCTAATTTTGAAAAACCCAAGAGCTAAATTTTTATGAAGTATGTCTCCGAGATGCTTGAGGACAAGAACTATTACTACCATAATGATTAATGGGGTATAAAATAGTTGTACAAAATGAGGGTGTTTTGTAATTGTAGTATAATATTATTACAGTAATTTTAATAAAAAGAGGATATGGACGAGGGTCAAAACTATAGGTCACCTCAAAGTTTTAAATCTGTTGTTATTGAGGGTGGCGATCAAATAGGGAAAGGTGATGTAACAAACTATCTTCTTGAAAGATTTAAAAGGGAGAATGTGAATATCTGTAAATTATCCTTCCCTCTTTATTCTGCGCCATTTGGGACTATTGTTAGGAAAACCCTTGAGAAAGGGTTTCCCTCCATACCCGAGATAGATTTGATCGCAGGTACTAGGCGGGAACTGGAAATTAAGATGGTCCTCTTTGCTATCAATAGGCTAGAAGCTTTGGAATCAATCCTCAGAAGGTACGAAGAGAAGGAAATGAATTTTATGCTAGACAGAAGCCCATATAGTCATGCAGTAACGATATCCTATGGTTTGCAGGGGGTAAAATGCGTATCTGAAGAAGAAGTAGATGATTTAATAGGGTTAATATTTGATATTGAAGAATTTTTCATAAAGACACTTAATCTTTCTGATTGCGTAATTCACTTAATGGCTGATCATGGAAGAAAAGGGTGGAAAAAAGAGAGGTCAGATGGTGACTTGTATGAGGTTAGGGCTGTTCAAGAGGTAGTAGATAGTGTGTACAAGAAAATAGGGGGCATTGTTGGGCAAGGTTGGGGCCACATCTATACAAAGAAGAATGCTAAGTTTAGAAGTAGAGAGGATATTTACAAGGAGGTTGATTTAGTTGTAGATGCTCTCTCTTTTAAATCTACTAAAGGTGAGGGTTCTGTAATCTATGATATTTTGGAAGTAGCAAAGGACGTTTATGGTTTGGATTTGTATGGTTTGTCGATTTATGAAAAATATTTTAGAAATGTGCAGCTTGACGATAATGAGAAAAACAGGGAGACATATGGTTTAGCCTGTGAGATAGGGGAGTATATTGCAAAAACCTGCACGGTTGTTGTTTTTGAAAACAAAGGAGTAAAGAAAAGTATTAAAAGGATTCTGAAGCTATATCCCGAGGTATTGTCTATTGTGGAGTATCATTTTGGAGAGACTTTTAGGAGTAAATTTGAGAGTGTTTTAGATGAATAAAAAACAATTAGCCATACAACTACTGTCTGAGATCGAGAAATTGTTCCCAGAAGCGACCACAGAGCTTTCTAATTGGTCCACACCCTTCCAGTTCTTGATCTGTATACTTCTCTCTGCGCAAACAACAGATAAGCAAGTTAATAAGGTAACGGGAAAATTGTTTAAGAAATATCCCGATGCTAAAAGTTTGAGTAAGGCAAATTTGGAAGAGGTGCAAAATACCCTAGGGGGTATTAACTATTTTAAGACTAAATCTAGGCATATAATAGAGAGTTCCAAAATTTTAGTTGATAAATATTCAGGCAAGCCTCCTAGAGACCTTAAGAAGCTTCAAAACCTACCAGGGGTAGGTTACAAGACTGCTAATGTTTTTTTAAATGATCTTTATCATGAAAATCAAGGGATCGCTGTAGATACACATGTTATGAGAGTTGCCAAGGCATATGGGTTATCTAAGGGGTCAGACCCTACTAAAGTAGCTCATGACCTAGAGAAGTTGTATCCTAAAAAAGATTGGTACAAGGTCAATTCGGCATTTGTTTTGTATGGTCGATATATCCTTAAAGCACGTAAACCAGATTGGGAGAGGGTGGTGCTAAAAGATTTTATAGAAGGCCTGGCCCCTAACAGAGACCTGTGATATAATCGACCTGCAACATTTAATTTCAGTAGTATGCACGTACTCGTTGCAAAGTATTGCATCGCCAGTGGGAAAATCCTAATGGACAAAAACAAAAAACAAAGTGAAGCATATTCCCAAATCGATAAATTCTTAGAAGATAGTGGGAATCAAATTAAAACATTTTCAAGAGGAGATATTGTAGAAGGTATCGTAGTTGATGTCAGAGATGGCCTTTTAATTGTTGACATTGGTTTTAAGTCAGAGGGAATTGTAGCAGGTAAAGAGCTTAAAAGTGAGCTTTTAGATTGGAGGGATTTAGAGGTAGGTGACAAGGTTATGGTGTATGTTGTTAAGCCAGAGGATGAGGAAGGGCAGTTAGTTCTTTCAATTAGAAGGACTCAACAAGCTACTGCATGGTTGAATTTGGTTAAGGCTAAAGAGGAAAACAAGATTGTGGAAACAGTAGTTGTTGAATCTAATAATGGTGGTTTAATTGTTGAAATAGGAAAGGATATTAGAGGTTTTATACCAACATCTCAATTGGATGCCTCTAGAGTTTATGCTAGTGGAGTAAGGCAGGTTGGTAAAGACATTTCTTCTAAAGTTCAAAAGAGATTAAGCTCTTTAATAGGGGAGAAGATATCTACCAGAATTATTGAATTAGACAGAGAAAAGAACAGAATTATTCTTTCTGAAAAGATGGTAACACAGGCTAGAGATTTAGAACAAAGAGAAAAGACTCTAAACAAGGTTAAAGAAGGAGATACTTTACAAGGTACTGTTAGTGGAATTACTCCTTTTGGTGTCTTTATTAACGCAGAAGGCCTAGAGGGATTGGTTCATCTTTCCGAGCTTTCTTGGGATAAGGTCGAAGATATTGGTAATTTGTATTCAGTAGGCACGAAGGTAGATGTAATGGTTATAGGGGTTTCGGATGGAGGAAAGAGGGTAGCATACAGTATTAAGAGATTACAAAAAGATCCATGGTCAGAGGCAATTGCTAAGTTTAAGGTAGGAGATATTGTAGAAGGAGAGGTTCAAAAGGTAGTCCCTTACGGTGCATTTGTAAGAATAGATAAGGGTTTGAATGGCTTAATTCATATTTCAGAGCTTTCTGACAAATTAGTCAAAGATCCTTCAGATATTGTTAAAGAAGGAGATGAAGTTAAGGTTAGAATCCTTTCTATTTCCTCTACAGAAAGGCACTTAGGACTAAGTCTTAAAGCTACCTCTAAGGAAGATAAGGTAACGGAGCCTAGAAAGAAAATAACTAAGGAAGAATTAGCTTCAGTGGTTGACAGTGCAGTAGAAGAAGAGATTTCTGCTAAAAAGTAACTGCCCATAAAGTATATAGTATAATAGGGAATTCTAATGAAGGTTGTAAAAAAGCCACAATCTGTATTTAACCGTCTTAGTCAGAATGCAAACGTGTCTCTTAGGAGCGCATCTTTGGTCTCTGAGCATTTCAAAGAGAAGAAAATATCTGTAACTAGTATATTTGTTGGTATATTACTTAACGAAGAAAGCATTGCAACAAGGGTTATAGAGGAAATGGGTTTGGATAGGGGCGAGATATTAAAGGACCTTTTTAATGGTGAAATAATAGAGGTAACTGGTAATACATCTTCTGTTAAAAAGCTTTCTTTTTCTACCAAAGCTCAGGAAGTTTTTAGAAAAGCCTTTGATCATGCACAGAAAATGTCTCATGTATATGTAGGTACGGAGCACTTAATGTTAGCTATATTGCAATCTGAGGATTCAAAACTTTCTAAGTTAGAGAAATTAGGGCTTACATATCGTAGTTTTAGAAAAGGTTTAAGTTCTGTGGCAATGTATCCCATTGGAATATTAACAAAGCCAAGGAGTATACACATGCAGGGACAATCTGAGAGGATAATTGATTATTTAGGTGTAGATCTTGTTGAGATGGGAGAGGAAGGGGAATTGGATCCAGTAATTGGTAGGGAGGATGAGATAGAGCATTTAATAAATATTCTTAGTAGAAGAAAGAAGAATAATCCTTTAATAGTGGGAGAAGCTGGCGTAGGAAAGACCGTACTAGTAGAGGGTTTAGCACAAAAGATTGCAGATGGTTATGTACCTCCTTCTTTAAGAGATATGAGGATAATATCTCTTGATGTAGCGAGTATAATGGCTGGCAGTAAGATGAGGGGGGATGTAGAGGAAAAGGTCATGGCAATAGTCCAGGATGTAACTTCTAGTCCTAATACAATTCTCTTCATAGATGAAATTCACAATATTGTTTCTCCTGGTGGTTTACCAGGGAGTTCTTCAGATATTGCTTCTGTTCTTAAACCAGCTCTCCTTCAAGATAAATTTAGATGTATAGGTGCAACTACTACAGAAGATTATGGTGCTGATTTTGAGGCAGATAATGCTTTGGCTAGGAGATTTCAGCCAATATTTCTTCAGGAAGCATCGGAGGAAGACACTCTAGAAATTCTAGAGACCATAAAGCCAATATTAGAAGCACATCACAGTGTAAGGATAGCGGATGAAGCATTAAGGGCTTCTGTTTCTTTGTCTGACAGATATGTTACAGACAGATATCTTCCAGACAAGGCAATAGATCTTTTGGATGAGGCTGCCGCTTCAAAGAGATTAAAGATAGAGTCAGGATACAAGGAGCTTTCGTCTTTAATAGCTAAAATGAAGAGTACAAAAACTATTAAGGAAGCAAAAGTTGCTAAAGGTAAGATGGAAAAAGCACTTAAATTACAAGAGAAAGAAGATAAGTTAAAAGAAAAGATAGCAAAATTAGAAAAGGATTGTCTTAAGAAGAAGAAAAGTGTAAGTAACGAGGTAAATACCGAGGATATTAGAAATATAATTTCCAAATGGACAGGAATTCCTCTAAATACCTTAGGTAGCAAGGAGAAAGAGGCTCTTTTGAAGTTGGAAGATAACCTTAAAAAGGATGTAGTGGGTCAAGAGGAAGCATGTTCTTCAGTAGCTTCTGCTATTAAAAGGGCTAGAACTGGAATTGTTGATACAGAAAGGCCTTGGGCTTCATTTCTGTTTTTAGGGCCTACTGGTGTAGGAAAAACAGAGTTAGCAAAAGTGTTAACAGAAGAATTATTTGGTGACGAAGATAGGTTAATACAAATAGATATGAGTGAGATGATGGAGATGCATAGTATCTCCAAACTCATAGGTTCCCCTCCAGGATATATAGGATACCAACATGGAGGTTGGTTAACAGAGAAGGTTAGGAGGAATCCTCATTCCGTAATACTTTTTGATGAGGTAGAGAAGGCGCATCCAGATGTGTTAAACGTATTGCTACAGATACTGGAATATGGTCATTTAACAGATGGTAGGGGTAGGAGGGTTAATTTTAAGAATACTATTGTAATTTTAACTTCTAATATTGGGGCAGAAGAAATTAGAGAAGACAAAGTTCTAGGTTTTGGGAAGAAGGGAGCTAAGAGTAGAACTGATGAGGACATAGACAATGCTTACGCTTCAATGAAAAATGTACTTTTAGATGAATTAAAAAAGGAATTAAGACCAGAGCTTCTTAATCGTCTTGATGATACTGTCATATTTAGATCCTTAACTAGGAGGGATGCAAGGAAGATAGTTAGATTACTTTTGAAGGATTTAAATGAACGCCTGGAAGAAGAAAAAGTTAAAGTTAAGCTTGATACAAAAGTGGTAACATATATTGTTAAACAAGGATTTAGTGAAGAGTATGGGGCTAGGCCTTTAAGAAGGTATCTTCAGGACAAGGTTGAGAATGTTCTTGCAGATTATATGTTAAAGAAGAGTGATATGTTTGAGAAGGGTGAGGAAGTTATCGTTAAAATAGGGTTAAGGGATAATAATATAATTGTAATTGAAAAATAATAATATGAGATATGTATGTTCATCTTGTGGCTCTGAGTCTCTTAAATGGTCTGGGAAATGTCCATTCTGTGATGAATGGGGGACACTAGAGGAGGTTCAAGAGATTAAAAAGGAGGATAGAGATAGCAAGGTTGCCCCCTCTGACTATAAGGCTATTACAAAATATGGTAATTTACCCTCTAGTAATGTAGGTAGAGGAGAGCGAATGTCTACTGGCTATAAAGAGCTTGATAGGGTACTAGGTAAGGGTTTAGTTGAGGGAGAAGTAGTTCTTTTAAGTGGTGAACCAGGGGTAGGTAAGTCAACTCTTTTGATGCAAATAGTTCTTAATTTTTCAAAAAAGGGTAAGGTTCTGTACGTCTGTGGAGAAGAGTCACCTTCTCAGTTAAATTCTAGGCTTAAAAGGCTTCAGTCAAAGGGTAGTAAGTCAAAGGAAGAGGATAATTTTGTTCTAACAGAGGATTTGGTGGTAGAGAATATTGCAGAGTTAGTAAAAAACGATAACTTTGACCTTATAGTAGTTGACTCGATACAGAGTATGACATCTCTTGCATCTAGGGGTTACCCTGGAAGTATTAGTCAGGTAAGGGTGTGTGGTTCTGTTTTAACGAGAGCCTCTAAGAGTTCTGGAGTTCCTATGTTTATAGTAGGCCAAATTAACAAGGGTGGGGATATAGCAGGGCCTAAGGTTTTAGAGCATATTGTGGATTGTGTTTTGTATATGGAAGGAGATCAGTACAATCAGTATAGAATTTTAAGAAGTATAAAGAATAGGTTTGGCTCTACTAATGAAATAGGTGTTTTTGAAATGAGGGGGGATGGTCTTAAGGAAGTGGGAAACCCATCTTTGGTATTCTTGGAATCGGGATCTAAGTCCTCTGGTAGTGCTATAGGTGCTATTATACAAGGCTCCAGGGTTGTTTTTGTTGAAGTACAGGCATTAGTTGTAGAAAGAGAGAGTGAGGGTGGGCCTTTAAGGAGAGTTGCGAATGGAATTAAAAAACCAAGGTTAGATATGTTGTGTGCTGTAATGTCTAGAAAGGGGGGCGTATTTTTAGGCAATAAGGATGTATTTGTTAATGTAGTAGGTGGTTTAACAGTAAATGATCCTGCAATTGATTTGGCAATATGCGCTGCTATTAAGTCTTCAGTAGATGATGAGGCTTTGTCAAAATCAAGGATATATTTCGGGGAAGTTGGTCTTACAGGAGAGGTTCGAGGTACATGGGGAGTAGAGTCAGTTATATCAGAGGCTGTTAGGGCAGGTTATGAAGAATTAGTTGTTGGAAGGATGAAGGTAGGGGTTGTGAAAAAGCTTAAGGTAAAGAAGGTTTACAAGGTAAAGAGCATTTAGTTTTTGTTTTTCGGTTCTTAACTCTGTTAATTCTGTTTATTTGTAGGAGTAATTTAAAGGCTAGACCCCCATATCCACCTAATACGTAACACTCCCGTATAACGTAACAGTCTCTTGGTGTGAGTAGAACTCTGACCTGTCAAGCAAGGTACTTTATAGGTTAGCGGGATATGTGGATATAGTATATAGGGTTGACAGTTATTGTAC
>CAYGOB010000027.1:0-8150 GCA_964351475.1 uncultured Candidatus Saccharibacteria bacterium | reverse complement strand
TTAATGTTTCTTTCATACTCAATAATATATCATAAAAAATAAGGCTTTGCCTCAAAGACTTATAATATACAAATTTTAGATTTAACCTTGCCAATTAAACAAAAACTTAGGCATTGCCTTAAAGATAAATATTAAAAATAATACTATGAGGCACCATTTGAAAAGTTTCTTATGCTATACTTTCAATATACATAACTGCCCTTATGAAAAATATCGCCAAAACAAAAATAATCGCAACAATAGGTCCTTCTTCTTGGGATACAGATACTCTTAAAGAGATGTTTAAAAACGGTATGCAGCTAGCAAGGATTAATGCATCCTTTGCAGACAAAGAAGAGGTAGAAAGAGTCTCACAAACCATAAGAGAGATCTCCCCTAGGATAGCAATCATGCTTGATACTCAGGGAACAAAAATCAGGGTAGTGGGGGTAGAAAAGGAAATAGAAGTGAAAGATAAAATATCTCTTAGTGCTGCTAATCAAAATGTTCCAAATAGTATTAAAATATCCTATACAGACTTACATCTAGACATAACAAGAAACACAAAGATACTTTTAGATGATGGAACTATTAGATTAAATGTTGTAGAAATCAAGGAAGCAGAAATAATATGTGACGTAACACAACCAGGAATTCTCAAACCAAATAAGACAGTAAATATCCCAGATATAAATCTTAACTTCCCCATCTTTACAGAGAAGGATGAACAAGACATTCAAAATGCAATAGACAGTAAATTAGATTTTATTTGCATATCTTTTGTTAGAAATGCCCAAGATATACTTTACGCTAGAGAGTTAACAAAAAATACAGGAATTAAAATAATAGCAAAAATAGAAAACCAAGAGGGTTTAGATCATTTTGACGAGATTCTTGAAAAGGCTGACGCCATAATGATAGCAAGAGGAGACTTAGGGGTTGAAACACCATTAGAAAACATTCCAGTTTTACAAAAACAAATGATATTCAAGTGTAGAGCTGTTGGCAAACCAGTTATAGTAGCTACACAAATGTTGGAGTCTATGCGAGAGAATCAACAACCAACTAGGGCAGAAGTCTCAGATGTAGCAAATTCTGTAATGGATGGTACTGATGCTGTAATGCTCTCTGCAGAGACCTCAACAGGAGAAAATCCTATACAAGCAGTTAGAATGCTAAACCAAATAGCATTAAGTACAGAAAAGGTAATGCAATTAACCACCATATACGGCAGAACTTCTTGTCCTTTTGAGGTAGATGAGATATGTAAGAGTACATGCCTTCTTTCTGAAAGTATTCCACTAAAGGGAATAGTTGTACTTTCTGACCAAGAAGGAACCATAGGCAGTATTACCAGACACCGACCAAATGTTCCAGTATGGTCGATAAACTCATCGTTAAACAGAATAAGACAGGATTTAATATATAGGGGGGTAAAAACATATCATATTAAAGATCTCCCAGATGATAGAGACGACAGTGTCAACCTTGCTATACAGACCATATATACTCATGGGGAGTTGGATTTAACTGATAAAATTGCTATTATTAGTGGTAGTTCAATAAAACATAAGGATCGTGACATAATATTAGAGATAGTCACCATCAAAGATTTATTGAACCAGTAACGGTGACGTAGCCAAGCTGGTTAAGGCCGTGGTCTGCAAAACCACTATCACGGGTTCGAATCCCGTCGTCACCTTTTTAGAATTTTCACCCTAAGTCGAAGTTAGTACAAAACCCTTATTCCTACAGGTACTATATTCATTTTCCAAGAGAGATTTAATATTCTATAGGTGGTTAATAAAAGAATAACTGTTGTTCATTGAAAAATATCAGTATTTAGATTAAAATACCCATTATTAGCCGGGGTGGCGGAATAGGCAGACGCGCGGGACTTAAAATCCCGTTCTAGCAATAGAGTGAGGGTTCGATTCCCTCTCCCGGCAGATTTTACATATTGCGAAACATCATTTCCAAATGTTATAGTAATGTAATATAAATTTAATATACTTAATTATGAGTTCAGAGATTTCACCTATAGAAACAGGGCAGACGGATTTAACTGATAGAGTCTGTGATAGGGTTCTTGAGATACTAGAATATAAAAATGAAAATCCCGAAAAAGAGTGGTCAAAAAATCCAGAGTTAGTATATATGGATGTCGAATCTGCTGATGGGAAGCAGGATACTATTAGTATTAAAAAGTTTAACATTTCAAACTATCCAGGCATTAAAGAAGAAACTAGACCTGGACTTTTTATCACACTTTTTTACATCCCTTACCAAATTTCCTTAAAACAATTAAGTAGAACCAAGCTAAAAGATTGCGAACCCTACAATGTAACAATATCCGAAGGAGAGGAAACAAAAATTATTAGAGGGTTATACGGAAGAATTACAAGTACTGAATCTGAGACGAAGAAAGCTTCACCAGATGAAGTACAAGAAAGTTTAGACCGTTTATCTATAATACTTACTCCAACCGAGAAGAGAGTAGTGTTGGGGAAATAGTCTCAGGTTCAACAGAAAAGTCCCTCACCATTTAAATAGAAATTTAAGATCATTTAAGAGCTCAACACAGGATTCACCTCCAAAAAACTCTTGTAACCTAATCCGCATCCTCAAACTTATCCTGATCCTTATTCCCACACTTAGGACACTCCTTTAATCTCATAACCCCCTCATAAACATACCCACAAACCAAACACTTCCACCTTAACCATCTACTATCTAAATCCTCTGGAGCTAAGTCATTTAAATCATAACCCAGTTTCTCTGAAGCAACTGAATCCTCCTGTAAATTCTGTTCTTCATTCTCTACAGGAACTTCAGGAATCTGTTCATTTTTCTTTAAGATATTGTCCATCCTTTAATTTTTTTAAAATTAAATTAAAAGTCTCAAACTCATCCATACTGGATGAATCTATTACAATATCATTGTACCTCTCAGGCTTACTATAATCTATACCATACAATTTAAAATACCTATCCCTATCCAATCTCCATCTTTTTTTTAAATTTCTCCTCTCTCTAAAATAACCGAAAAACTTCGCTGTTTTACTACTTTCAACATCCTTCTTTCCTAAATGCCTTAACGCCCTAACATGCAATGATGCAGTCAACCAAATCCTAACAGTACAGGGGATATCTTTAATATCTGCAATACCTGAAAAGATTTTAGAATCCAACAAAACATCCTTTTTCTCAGACTCTAATATTAATCTCCTATCTACCTCTTTATCTAGTTCTAATAAAACTTTCTTGTTACTATCCTTGTAAAAATTCTCAAAATTCTTGTATCCTTTCTTTCTAACCTCTTCTCTAAATAATTTACCTGCATATATTAGGTCTAAATTAAAATGTTTGGACAACATCTTAGAAATAACAGAACAACCAGACCCACCTGGACCTCCCACAACAAACAGGTATCCTTTTGAACTATCCCTTCGCTTTCTATCCATATGCTAATATAGTATATTAATAATCATATTATGTCGAGAAATACCAAATCAACACGTAAACAAAGAAAAATATTTATTAAGCACAAGCCTGATAAGATAATTCTTTACTTTGCAATCATTATGGCTCTTTTTGGAGCTATCATGATATTTGATGCTAGTGTATACCAAGCAACAACACTTTTTAATGACCAATTCTATTTCCTTAAACAACAACTAGTGTGGTTAGTAGTAGGAAGTATTCCAGCAATAATAATCTACTTTTGGGATTACAAAAAATTTCTTAAACTCTCCTTTCCCGCACTTATTATAACGATAGGATTACTTGTAGCTGTACTAATATTTGGAGAAGAGATAAACGGAGCAAGAAGATGGCTGTCAATTGGACCCATAGATATCCAACCAGCCGAGTTTGCCAAAATTGTTTTAATTATATATCTCTCCTCTTGGCTTTCTAAAAAAAACTACATTTACAAAAATATGAAAGCTGCTATTGAGGAAGGTTTTCTAAAAGAACTCGCTCGCTTCCTTTCCATACTCGGTATTATTGCAATCCTTATTGTTTTAGAACCAGATTTAGGGACTACCATCATAATATGTATTACTTCCTTTACTATGTTTTTAATGGCAGGAGAGAGCAAAGCTCACACATTAGGTTCTCTTTCAATAATACTACTAGCTGTACCAATAGCAATACTTGCGGCAATACTAGAACCGTACCGACTTAAAAGAGTACAAACCTTCCTTACTCTCCTTTTAACTGGTGAAGTAGGGGATGTTAGAGGCTCGGGATACCAGATGCAACAAATTTTAATTGGAATTGGCTCTGGAGGATTTCTTGGAAAAGGATTTGGGCAATCTAGACAGAGATTTGGTTACCTTGTAGAAAACACTGCCTTTACAGACTCAATATTTGCAGTAGTACTAGAAGAACTAGGACTCCTAGGAGGAACTGTAATTATTCTTGCTTGGTTACTCTTTCTGTGGAGAGGACTAAAAGTTGCTATTAATGCTCCTGACAAACAGGGTCGACTACTTGCCTCAGGAATAACAATATGGCTTGTACTGCAAGCTTTAATGAATATGGCTGCAAACGTAGGATTAATTCCTCTTACAGGAATTCCAAATCCATTTCTTTCTTACGGAGGATCCAGCACTATCGTTACACTACTAGGAATTGCTATACTACTTAATGTAAGTAAATATTCTACAAATAATGGAAGGTAAAAAGATACTTAAAAAAAGAATTGTCGTAACAGGGGGAGGCTCTGGAGGTCATGTTTCTGTTGCTTCAGCTATAATTTCAGGATTAAGAGAGAAATATGAATTAACAAACCAAAACTTCCTCTATCTAGGCGGTGATTTGGGAATGACAAATGAGAAACCAGGAAAATCCATAGAAAAGAAAATCTTTTCCAAAGAAAACTTCAACCAAAAATATATTAGAGCTGGTAAATTACAAAGAAGGTTTTCTTTAAGAACCCTGTATCTACTCCTTAGAGTAATCATTGGTTTTTGGGACTCCTTTATGATACTAAAGAAATTTAAGCCTGACATTGTAATATCAACAGGAGGGTTCGTCTCTGTTCCAGTTTGTTTAGTAGCAAAAATATTAAAAGCTAAAATATACCTTCATGAGCAAACTGCAGCAGTAGGACTTTCCAACAAAATTGTAAGTAAGTTCGCTGATAAAATATTCATTACATTCCCATCCTCTGAACAATATTTCCCCAAAGAAAAAACCATTCACTCAGGAAATCTCGTAAGAGAAGAAATTTTTGAAAAAAGTGGAAGAGGTCCAATTGTTCAACCGCTAAAAAAGATGCTAGAAAGACAAGAAGAGTTCCCAATCGTATATATCTCTGGTGGAAGTTTAGGTTCTCACATTATTAACTGCACCATTAAAGAATGCTTACTCTCTATTCTTCAAGATTTTCAGATAATATTGCAAACTGGAGACAATCAAGAATACAAAGACTACGAATTATTAGTAAAAGAAAGAAACAAATTAAGTACAAATTTAAGAGAAAGATTTTTCCCTGTAAAATATGTTGGCAGGAAAGAGATAGGTTTCTTACTAAATAACATTAACCTTTTTGTTGGAAGATCTGGAGCAAACACAGTTTATGAAATGGGAATACTAAGAATTCCATCTATTTTCATACCAATACCTTGGGTCACTCACAACGAACAGAAAAGAAATGCAAACATATTAAAAACCTTAGGTCTCGCAGAAATCCTTCCAGAAGGAGAGCTAATTTCTGAAAATCTAGTTCTCAAGATGAGAAGATTTTACAACAAAGAGAAAATTTATGATAAAAATGAAATAGATAAAATATTCTTAAAAAATGCTCAAAAGATAATTCTAGAAGAAATAGGGCTTTAGAATAATTATTACTATTTAATTAAGTTTTTAAAAATTAAACATGTCAGATTTAATAATAAGAGGAGGAAACAAGCTAAGTGGTCAGTTAACACCTGCAGGAAATAAAAATTCTGCTCTACCTACATTATGTGCTACATTACTAACAGATGAGACAGTTACTCTCAGAAACTTCCCTGACCTTACAGACGTAAATAAACTAGTAGAGCTAATGATATCCATGGGTTCTAAAATAGAATGGGACAAAGAAAATTCTGTAATAAGTGTAAATAACTCCAAGTTTAGCAATGATTTTGGTGAACAAGGATTTCCATTAGGTATGAGGGGAGCAATACTATTACTTGGACCATTGCTTGCAAGAATAGGGGAGATTGAAGTAAAAGAGGAAATAGGAGGTTGTACTCTTGGAATAAGAGAATTAGACCCCCACTTTGAAGTACTCAAAGGGCTGGGAGCAAAGATTAGTACAAATGGTAGTATTAAAATTAAGGCAAAGGAAGGATTAAAAGGAGCGTTTCTTTGGCAAGACTATATGAGCGTAACTACCACTGAAAACTTTGTAATGGCAGCTGTAACTGCCAAAGGTCAGTCCATAATGGTTAATGCCGCTTCTGAACCACATGTACAAGATGTTTGTGAGCTTTTAATATCTATGGGAGCAAAAATTGAAGGAGAAGGTACATCTAAAATAACTATAGAGGGAGTTGAGAAATTACACGGAGCTGATTTTACAATTAGTTCAGATCATCATGAAATCACAACTTTACTTGCCCTTGGAGCTATGACAGGAGGGGAGATAAGAGTCAAAGATGCTGAACCAGAACATTTTCCTTTAATACAGAAATCCTTTGGGAAATTTAATGTAGAAATAGAGTATGAAGGAGATACTGCGATAGTTAGGGAAAACTCACAATTAAAGATTATGCAACCATATACTAAAAATCTTTTACAGAAACTTGAGGCTGCACCATGGCCATACTTCCCTGCTGATTTAATGCCTCTAATGATAGCCCTTGCTGTGAAGTCTGAAGGATCTATAATGCTTTGGAACAAACTTTATGAAGGAGGTTTCTTTTGGATACCTGAGATGATTAAGTTCGGAGCACATATTGTAATGTGTGATCCACACAGAATAATAGTATATGGAAATAAACCATTAAAAGCAGCACAGGTTGATTCTCCCAACATTATTAGAGCAACTGTAGCTCTTATGATGATAGCTCTTACCATAGAAGGAGAGAGTACTATTAGAAATGCTGATAGTATTAAAAGAGCCCATCCTAATTTCATAGAGAATCTAAACACATTAGGAGCAGATTTAAAGTGGGTTGATTAAATACTCCCTAATTTTTTAAGAAAATCAGGAATTAAGTACAACCTAATACTATGACTACCTTTAAGTAATATCGCTACCTTTTTACCAATCAATGACTCTAATTTGATATTTAGCATTGCCGCAACTTCATCAGCAGACTCTATACTCTCTCCCTGACCAAACTCTTCAAACATCTGTCCAACATAATATACTTCGTTAAAATCATAACCCTTAACCTTTTGTCCTAATTCTTTGTGTTTTTGAGCCGAAACTTCACCTAACTCCCTCATATCTCCTAATACTACAATCTTGTAAAAATCTGCAGCTCCATAGAGACGATCAAAAGTTTCCAGAGACATATCCATAGATGTAGGATTAGCATTGTATGCATCATTAACAATTATTACACTGTTTTTGTACTCCAGAGTCTCAAATCTACCTTCACTACTTTCAAACGATTCAACCCCTGCTATACAATTATCTATACCAACACCCAATCTATTTGCCGCAATAATTGCAGCCATAGCATTGTAAACATATCCTTCTCCGAAAATCTTAAGATTAACATCCATAGTATTGTCAGAATATTTAAATGAAAAATGTGTACCCAAACTATCTACCTTAGCATCTACTATCTGGTAATCTGCCTCATTGCTTTTACCAAACGTAATTATCTCTGCATCCTCTCTGTACGCTTTCTTAATCCTAACCAACCTGTCATCATCTATGTTTAACACTAAGGGTTTCCCTGTCTTTTCCATATAATCTGCAAGATTCTTCTTTTCCCTGTATATATCCTCTATAGTACCAATTTTTTCTCCATGGACATGTCCTACATTCAAGAGAATTCCTAAATCTGGATCTACTGAATTAACATGCCACGCTATCTCTCCCTTCACATCCATACCACACTCCAAAACTATTGCATCGTGGTCATCATACTGACTTAGTATCACGGCATTTCCCCAAACAGTATTAGATTTATCCCCATACAAAACCTTCATTTGTCTTT
>CAYGOB010000026.1:0-9087 GCA_964351475.1 uncultured Candidatus Saccharibacteria bacterium | reverse complement strand
ATAGAAGTCACTAAAACCCACCAAGATAAAGTTCCAGAAAGATATATTAGAAAACAAACCCTTGTTAACTCCGAAAGATACATAACAGAACAGCTAAAAGAAAAAGAAAGCATAATATTAAATGCACAGGAAGAAATACAAGCCTTAGAGTATGAACTTTTTAGTGAGTTTAGAGATTCCTTTGTACCCCATATTCAAGAATTACAAATCCTTTCTAATATAATTGCAAAAATAGATGTTCTTGTAGGATTTACTATCCTCGCAAATGAAAATGATTATGTTAAACCTGAAATATTTGAAATGGGAGAAAAGGATGGTGTTATAAATATTACAAACGGCAGACACCCAATAGTGGAAAATATTTCAAATGAAGACTTTATTTCAAATGACACATATTTAGATCTAAAAGATAACAACATGGCAATACTTACAGGTCCTAATATGTCAGGAAAGTCCACATACATTAGGCAAGTTGCTACAATAGTTTTACTTGCTCAGATTGGAAGTTTTGTTCCAGCAAAAAGCGCTCAAATATCTCTAGTAGACAGAATATTTACAAGAGTTGGAGCATCAGATGACCTTAGTAGAGGAAGAAGTACTTTTATGGTGGAAATGGATGAGGCTGCTAATATTATAAATAATGCTACAAAGTACAGCCTTATTGTTCTGGATGAAATTGGGAGAGGAACAAGTACCTACGACGGAGTGAGTATCGCTTGGGCACTTTCGGAATACTTAATAAAAGAGATTAAAGCACGTACTCTTTTTGCAACTCACTATCATGAGCTTTTAAAACTTTCTGAAAAGTATCCAGAGAATGTTAAGAATTTCAATGTTCTTGTAGAGGAAGATTTAGAGGAGGGTTCTGTAATATTTTTAAGAAAAATAGTTAAGGGTGGTACAGACAGAAGTTACGGTATATATGTAGCTAAGATGGCAGGACTACCAGATAAAATTATAAAAAGAGCTAACGAAATATTAGAGAGTTTTGAACAGAGGAATATGTTTACAAAAAGTGGAGATATAAGAGAAAATACAATGGACCAATTAGGAAGAAAGAGTAAAGAAAAGAAAGAGAATGGTTTACAGTATCCGTTATTTATGGCAAAGGAGTCAGAAATAGAGAGAGAAATACAGGAGATTGATATAGACAACCTTACTCCTGTAGAAGCACTTAATAAAATATCTAAATGGAGAAAGAAGATTTAAGACGTTTAAGACGAGTATCTCCTAAATAGTTATAAAGTACCCTACCCCATGCTTGTTTCCAATTATGTTAAAACCAACACTGTTTTTAAATTTCTTTTTTATTCTGCAAATAGATACCCTGAGTGAATTTTCAGATATTTTTTGTCCAGTTTTATTTTCCATTGCCTTCATAATATCAGAGCACTTCATTACACACTTTTGCTCCATCAAGATAGAGAGTAAAAGACACTCTGTTTGGGATAAGAAAATTTTGCATTCATTGTAAATAGCGTATTGATACTTCTCATTCAGGATTAAGCCATGATATTTTTTAAAATCAAAGTGACGATCTCTTAAATTTACTATATTTTTCATAAGGATACTCTCGACTGTTATTCTTTCTATTGGTTTTGGTATAATGAGATGTGTTCCATAGTTTAAGAGGTTCTCTATAGGATTATCAAACCTCTCCTTGTATCTCTCTTCTACAATTAGAAATATAGGGATACCTATGTAATTTCTTTCTAATTCTTTTAAATAGTGCTTAACCTTTGAAATTTGAAAAAGAGAAATATCTAAAAATATTACTTTTACACATCTATGCTCTGATTCGGTTTTAAGTTTTGAATATATAACTAACTCTGTGCTGTTAAATCTTTTTAGGATGTTATAAAAAAGTTGTTTAAAATTTCTATCCTTGGAAATTAATAAAATAACTCCTCCACTTTTGTATATCATAAAGAAATAATAATAACAGGAAATTACAGATTTCTTACAGAGAGAGTTATTCAGGGTTGTTTTTCAGGAGTTATTTTTTACTTAATATTTTCTAGCACTTCTTCTAAGGAAAGCATTTTTTGTTCAGAAGTTTTCATATTTTTTAGTAAGAATTTGTTTTCTTTAAGTTCCTCTTCGCCTATTATTACAACCCATGGGATGGATCGCTTATTTGCATATTTAAGTTGCTTACTTAGTTTTATAGATGTTAGTTGCATTTGTGTGTTTATCTCATTCTCTCTTAAGAATTTTGCAACTTTTGAACTTTCATTTAGTAAAGAATCATCCATTAAAGTTACAAAAACTTTTATGCTAGGATTGTATTCTGGTAAGAGATTATACGTTCTAAGATAATCTAAGGTAGTAATATCTCCCCAACCAAGACCAAAAGCTGGAATACTTTTCTCTCCAAAGATTTCTAAAAGGTTGTCATATCTTCCTCCACCAAACAGTGCACGGGGGTTTTCTTTACTTCCTATGTCAAACATTTCTACAACTATTCCAGTGTAATAATCAAGACCCCTTATAATGTAGGGACAGAATTTAACATTACTTATTGAAAGAGCGTTTATCCTGTCAAAGAGTTCTAGTAATTCCTTTGCACCTCTAGAGGAATCTTTGATTTTTTCTAAATCTGTAATCTCCCATTTTAGAAAATCTTCAAGCTTCTCTATTTGTTGCCTATTTAATCCTAGTTCTGCAAGGTATTTAGGAAAGTCGTCAGGTTCAATTTTTAGGTAGTTATCTATGGCTTTTGCTATAGATTCCCTTTGCCCTTCTTTAAGCTCAAGTATCTCTTCAAAAAGGTAGTCTAGAAGATATCTGTTGTTTATTTTTAATTCGTATGTTTCCTTTGGAGCCTTGAGTTTATTCATAACCTCCATAACAAACTGAATAATTTCAAGCTCTGCGGTTATCTCCTCTACACCAATAATGTCAATATTTAACTGAAAAAACTCCCGAGACCTTCCCTTCTGAGGTTTTTCATACCTGTAATATCTGCCAATATTAAACCATCTAAGAGGAAATAGTAGTTCTTTTCTTTTAGCTGCAACAATTCTTGCTAAAGAAGGAGTCATTTCAGGCCTAATAGCAATTTCCCTGTCTCCCTTATCTGTGAAGCTATATAGCTGGTTGTTAGCTAGTTCATCTCCTGATTTAGCCCTGTAAAGTCGTGCCTCTTCGATTAAGGGAGTGTCATATTCCTCATAACTGAAAGTTCTAGCCACTTCTTTCCATATTTCAAAAAGGTAATTACGGTCATACATATCTTCAGGATATGTGTCTGAAGTTCCTTTGTATGGAGAAATCGTTAATTTCTCTACTGAAACCTCAGAGGTATTGCTAGAAGTATTATTATTGTTAGTTAAATTTTTGTTTTTCATAAAGAAATTATAGCATAACTTTCCTTAAGGCTTTGCCTTAGAGGCCGATAGCCGTGAAAATCTAATAAAAAACCTTTTAAAGAGATATATTTTAAAGCAAAGCCTTACAGTTGAATATGAAGTGTAAATGAGTTATATTCTATACTATGAAATATAGTGTAGGAATAACAAATTCAAAAAAGAAAAAGAGTAAAACTTTTAAGAAAAAGAGAACAAATACATCTAAGAAAAAAACTTTTAGTAAAGCATTTTCCCCTACCAAGTTTGATAGGTTTAAAACCTTTAAAAAGTATAATTCTAAAAACACAAAAAAGAAGCATAAATCTGCTATTGGGACAAAAAAAACTAAGGGGAAAAACGAGGAGCTTAAACTAAAAGCCAAGAAGATTCTTTATGTAGCAGTAGGTGTAGGATTTTTCTTGGGATGTCTTCTTTTAATAGGGGTTGGTATATATCTAAAAAATCTTCAGAATTCCCTACCCTCTCCTGATGAGTTAGTTGACAGAACTTCAGATCAGAGTACTCAGATATTGGATAAGGATGGGGAGCTTCTTTACAGGGTTTATGGAGAACAGAATCGAGAATTTGTTTCAATTGACAGAATTCCAGAGCATACGAAGTGGGCGTTACTTGCAGCAGAGGACATTGAGTTTTACCAGCATAAGGGTGTTGATTATTTAAGTATAGTTAGAGCAGTAACTCAAAACCTAAGAGCAGGAGGTGTTGTTAGGGGTGCGAGTACAATTACTCAGCAGTTAGTTAAAACTACAATTTTGTTTGATGTTTTAGGAGATGAGGCATACTCTCAAACGTATGCTAGAAAGATTAAGGAGGTTTTGATTACAATGCAGGTTGAACAGACTTTTACTAAGGATGAAATTTTGCAGATGTATATGAATGAGGTACCTTTGGGTGGAGTTAATTACGGTTTCCAGGCAGCAGCTAAAGCTTATTTTGGTAAAGATGTAGAGGACTTAACGCTAGCAGAGAGTGCTTTGTTAGCAGGACTTATCCAGAGCCCAGGTATCTACTCTCCTTTGTATGGTTCCAATCCCGAAAAGGCTAAGGATAGACAGGAGTATGTTCTTAACCAGATGCAAAGAAACAGGAGATTAACCGGTGTGTCAGAGGAGGATATAGAGGATGCAAGGGATGAGGAATTGGCTTACGAGACAAGAAGAATAGATATTAAAGCTCCACATTTTGTGTTTTATGTTAAACAGCTTTTAGAGGAGGAATTTGGAGTAGAAAGAGTAGAAAGAGGTGGTCTTAAAGTTACTACGACTTTAGATTCTTCTTTACAGCAAATAGCGGAAGAAGAGATAGTTAAAGGTGTTGAGGGAGGTAAGAGATTTAATGTGAACAATGGTTCCATGGTTGTTCTAGATCCAAAAACAGGGCATATTCTAGCATTGGTGGGTTCTGTTGATTACTTTAATGATGCAGATCCAAGGGTCGACGGAAATGTCAACATTGCGACTAGTGAAAGGCAGATGGGTTCTGCTGTAAAACCTTTTGTTTATCTATCTGCAATAAATCAAGGGTATGGGCCATGGCTTCTAACTCCAGATATTTCTGAAATTTCGTTTGGTAACTACAAACCTACCAACTGGGACAAGCAATATATGGGCTTGATGACAGCTAGAAAGGCTTTAGTCCTTTCGAGAAATGTGTCTACTGTATATACTCTACAACTTTCAGGTATAGACAATTTCTTACAGACAGTTGAGAAAGCAGGTGTGACGGGTATGGCTAGTAAGGTAGATTATGGTTTGAGTCTAGGATTAGGTTCTGGAGAGATGAAGTTATTAGAATTTACAAATGCATACGCTACTTTGGCAAACAGTGGGGTTAGAAATGACATACAGCCTATTCTTAAAGTCGAAGACTCTAAAGGGGAAGTCTTGATGGAGGCAGAAGAAAATACCGGAACCAGGGTTATTGATGAAAAAGAGGCATATCTTATCAACTGGATGATTTGTGACTTAGCAGGATTTAATGACAGGTATGGGAATCAGTACTTTTATATTGGTCAAAATAAACTGTGTGGGAAGACTGGTACTACAGATGGTCCTAGAGATTTGTTATCATTTCTTTACAATCAAAATATAGTGGTTGGTGTTTGGACAGGAAATAATAACAATGCAGAGATGCCAGGTGGGTGGTCTTCCACAGTTCCTTTGCCTCTTGCAAACTCTTTCTTAAGAAGAGTTATAGAGAATTATCCTTCAGGTACTTACAATCGTCCTGCTGGAGTTCTTACAACTTCAGTATGTTTGGATACCGGTGCATCTCCTTCAGAAGGGGTGGATTGTGTACAGGAATCATCTTTATATATCACAGGACGTCCTCCTCAGGTGGACAAGAGAGAAGTAATTGAAGTTTGTGAAGCGAATGGTTTAATTCCGACCAATTTAGATGCAGCACAAAAATATGGTCTAACACAACAAAAAGTTCTTATTCAAAATACTTTAGAAAACACCTTGCAACGAGCAGTCTACGAACAATACCTCCTGTCTAGAGAAGGTTCAAATTATCTTTTTTCAAGACCAAATACCGGAGTTTGTACTCTACCTTTAGGTCCAGACAATGCTCCTATTCTTGATCTGGTAAAGCCTACTTCTGGACAGTCTGTTTCTAGAGGTAAGAATATAGAGATTTCTGGACAGGTTAGATACCTAGAAAGTATTTCAGAATTTAAAGTTAACTTTGCTGGAAAGGATGTTTCAGGAGCTTCGCTTAAGGCAGATGGTTCTTTTGTAGTAAATTATTTTGTACCTGCAGATACGACTTTAGGAAATCAGACTGTTACAGTTACAGCTAAAGATAACTACGGTAAATCAGATAGTAAGAGTGTTATAGTAAAAGTTGTAAGCGATAGTTCTTCAATAAAGGTTTCCCTTACTTCTCCTGTAGATGGTGTAACAGTTTCATTTCCGGTTACCTTAGGAGCTACTGTTTCAGGAGGAACGGTTGATGAAGTAACTTTTGCAGTTTCAAAGGTAGGGGGTGGGTATAGCGAAACTTTTACAGATACAAATGGATCTAATGGATGGAGTTATTCTTGGACGAGTGATGGGGTAACAAATGGTCAGTATAAAATAACGGTATCTGCTAAAACAGGAGGGTCAACTATTACGGGTAATACTATAACAGTTAACTATTAGATTAAAACTGTCTCATGCTTTTTAACAATAGTTTCCATTATCTTCTCAATAATCCTTTTAATATCTTCCTCTTGTAAAGTCTTTTTATAACTACTAGCAATTATTCTGTAGGTAATTCTTTTCTTTTCTAAAGACTTTCTGTCTTGATAAATATCTAAGCATTCTACCCTACTCCAAAGATCTTCTTTTTTCAAAATCTGTTGTATCTCATTTTCAATTTCAGAGTATTTCTTTTCCACAGACATCTCAAAACATAAATCTTGTGTGAATGATGGATATATTGGTTGCTCTTTATATTTCTTACTTTCAGGCTTAATCTTTACTAAATCTTCCATGTTTATTTCAAGCCCCGCAGTATACTGGCTTAACTTGTAATTCTTTCTTACATCTTCTCTTATCTCCCCTACTACACCTATTTTAATGCCCTCTATGGAGACAATTGCAGAGGCATTAGGGTCAAACATACTTAATATATTTTTAATATAGATTGGAATATCTATTTCTTCACTCTCTGAAACTAAGAGGTATTGTGCATTATAAATACCGAGAGTGTTAAGAGTTTTTTCCAGATATTTTTTAGCTGTATAAAAAGAGGAAGGAGATTCTAAAGAAGATGATCCCAAAGAAGGGGATAGTGCCCTTGTGTCATTATCTGTAAGAAGTAAGCCTAGGTACCAGTGCTCTATAGGTAGTTTGTCTTTTTGAATGTAATTGTTAAGATGTGCAATGTTCATCTCGTATGTCACAAACCTATTTTTACCTCTCTCAACATTTTCTTTTGCTTTAGAAAGGAGAGATTGTAGTGTACAGGTTCTCATTAAGGATAATTCTGGAGAAAGAGAATTTTTAATTTTGTAAGCTAAGTTATTATCTAGATTACATTTCTCAAAAGAGTCACTATCTACAAAACTGTAAGTTACCATCTCATTGGCCCCACTATTTGAAAGAATTTCTCGTATCTTTCGTTTTATTTTAATAATCTGGTTAGGAGTTGGAGGTTTGATTTCTTTTTTAGGTAATTGTATTTCAATATTATTAAAACCAAATATTCTTCCGACATCCTCATAGATGTCTTCTTTAATATCTATATCCTTTCTCCAGGAAGGAGGGGTTGTGTACAAGTAGATCTTTTTCCTTTTCTTTTCTTTTACAGTTTTCTTTATTACAACATATTCCAGGTTCTCTAGTATTTCAGATATCTCTTCTGTAGAAATCTCTGTACCCAATATTTGATTTAAATGTTCTGGATCTATTTGAATTGTTTTGGTTGCAGTTTCTTGATGGTAGATGTCAATAATCTTTGATGCGATATTACTTCCACTAACCTCTTTTATTATCTCTACTGCTTTTACTAAACCTGCTATACACTGTTTAGGGTCTAGGTTGTGTTTAAATCTTGTAGCAGCTTCTGTAAAGAGTCCTAACTTCATGCTGGTTCTTCTTATACTGGATTTCTTAAAGTTAGCAGACTCTAAAACAATCCTTGTGGTACTCTCATCTACTTCTGTGTCTTTTCCTCCAATAATTCCTGCGATTGCAATTGGGTGTGTACTGTCTGCAATTACCATTATGTTTTCAGTTAGTTCGTAGAGTTTGTCATCAAGAGCAAGTATTTTTTCTCCTACATTTGCCATACGGATATTAATATGTGCACTATCTTTTGCATTAGGATCCTGCTCTATTAACTTGTCAAAATCAAAGGCATGTAGTGGTTGCCCAATTAAAAGGGAGATATAGTTTGTAATATCTACAATATTGTTTACAGGTTTTATCCCACATTTAATTAATGTCGATTTTAGCCACACTGGAGCCTCTTGTACTTTTATGTTATCTAAAGCTACTGCAGTATATCTTGGGCAGAGGGCTTCAGCATCATTAATGATTTCTAGATTCAAACAACTTGTTTCAGATTTTAAATCTTTCTTATCTGAAAGGTACCATCTTGGACTTTCAAACCTATTTCCTAAAATTGCAGTTAGCTCTCTAGATATTCCTAAAATTCCAAAAAGATCCCCACGGTTTGTTAGAGCCTTGTTTTCAATTTCAATAACAGTGTCATCTAAGTTGTAGTATTTGCTGAAAGGTTGTCCTACTGGGGAATTCTTAGCTAAAACTAAAACTCTCTCATGGTCTGTTCCAATATTAAGTTCCTTTGCAGAACCCATCATTCCATTAGATGTTATGCCTCTTAATTTAGCACTTTTAATTCTTTGAGGTTGTGCCTCTATTTGTATACTGTAAGGAATGACAGAGCCAACTTTCATGTATGCTACTTTGTCTCCAACATTAAGATTTTTATCTCCTGCAACTACTTGAATAGTTTCTTTAGCACCATAATCTATTTGATATATCTCAAGTTTGTCTGCATCTGGGTGTTCTTTCTTTTGTTTTATTTCTGCAATTACAATGTCTTTGTAATCCTCTGCTAGATTATGGTTGTAGTCGACCTCTCCTATGTGAGCTTGGATTAATTTAACAACTTCTTCATCGGTAGCTGTTATATTTCCAAACTGTTTTAGTAAATTGGTACTTACTCTCATATTAAAACTGTCTTAAGAAATTAAGGTTTC
>CAYGOB010000025.1:0-9484 GCA_964351475.1 uncultured Candidatus Saccharibacteria bacterium | reverse complement strand
TGGAAACAACCACCATCTCCTATATCAGCAAATACTGTGATTTTTCTGTTTGCTAGATGTACTCCAACTGCAAGAGGTATGGATCTCCCATGAAGACCTTTAAACGCATACAAATTTATTTTGTCTGCTCCATTTCCATTACAACCAATGTCAAACGCCATGAATGTTTCAGAAGGGGAAATGTTTAAGTCCGAGAGCGCTTTTTTAAGAGAAGCGTGTATTACAAAGTTTCCACACCCAGAACACCAGGTAGGAATATTTGTTGAATTGTACTCTGTTGTTTTTACTGACATTTAATTCTTTAAAAAATCTAAAATATCTTCAACAAAGAATGGTCTTCCGTCATACTTAAGTAGTTTTTCTTTAAAATCATAACCTGTTTGTTCTTTAATGAAACTTCCTAATTGTCCAGTTTGGTTGTTTTCTACTAAAACTAATCTCTTTTGATTAGCTATTAATTCATCTAAGACCTTAGTTTTAAGAGGATAGAGGTATTCGTAGTGAAGGTATGCTATTTTTCTCTCTTCTTTACTATTGTATGCAGCTATGTGCATTGCATCTAATATTGTGTTTTTTACACTTCCCCAACCAACAAAAATAATACTTGCGTTTTTATCCCCCTTTAATTCTGGTTCGGGAATTTCTTCTAGCAAAGTTTCTAACTTGCGCATTCGTTTATCTGACATAGCTATAACTTCTTGTGAGTCCTCTGTGCTAGTTCCATCTTCTGAGTGTTCGTCACTGTTTGCCAAGAATGGTTTCTTTTCTTTTGAAGGTATCCACCTAGGAGAAACTCCCGAGTCTGTAATTTGGTATCTACTCTCTTGTCCTTGGAATTCTTCTGTCAGTCCTCTTCCTAAAGGTAAGTTTTTAGGAATACTTTTTAGGCTAAAGATGGATTCAGAGATTTGTTTTTCTGAGAGTAATATAACTGGGATTTGGTATTTTTCTGCAATATTGAATGCTTTCTGAATTAGTGTGTATGATGAGTTAGCATCACTAGCAGAGAGAACGCATCTAGGGAATTCTCCATGTCCTGACTTTAATGCTATGTTTAAATCTCCAGCTCCAGTCCATGTAGGTACTCCTGTTGAGGCTCCTGCTCTTTGAGAAAGAACTATTACTAAAGGAGTCTCAGACATTCCTGCACAGGAAATGGTCTCTGTCATAAGGTCAAAACCTCCTCCTGAGGTAGCTACGAGTGCTCTGGTTCCCATGTACATGCTTCCTAAGGCTAATTGTACGGCAGTAATTTCGTTTTCTGCTTGTTTAACAAGCATATTTGTTTCATTTGCAAAATCTGAGAAATATTTAAGTATAGAGGTTGCAGGAGTCATGGGGTATCCATAGTAGGCTCTAACACCCGCAGCGATGGCACCTAAGCATATGGCATGGTTTCCGGTCATAACATAAGAGCTTTGTTTGAAGATTTCACTCTTAGGTATATCTAATTTTTCAGAGAGATTAGGTCTAAATGTAGGAGATTGGTAGCCTGCTCTAATACTTTTTTCTTCTGCTTCTAAGTCTATGTTTTTAGTTTTAAAGTATTCTAGTACTATTTGTACTAATGTGTCTATTTCCAAATCTAATATTCTCCAAACAAACCCTAGCATTACAACATTAGACATTATCATTGTACCACCTGCTTGTGTAGCGACATTTTCTGAATCTAGAAATATTGTTGTAATATTTCTTGTCTTAATTAGATGTTCTTGCTCTTGTGTAAATACTATTTCTTTCTTGTCATATATTATTATTCCATTCTCTTTTACATCTTTTAAATAGCTATTAAGGGATTCACTTGTAAAAGCTAAGAGGATATTACAGTATCTGGAGGATGAGTTAATTTCCTTGTTTGAAAAGTCTACCTGATAGGAGGCAACTCCTCCTTGAATTAGTGAGGGATATTCTCTGTATGCGAATATTCTAAAACCATAATCATTAAGAGTTTTGGATAGTAACATTCCTATTGTATTGATACCTTGTCCTGACTGTCCTGCAAATTTTACAGATATTCTATTTTCAGACATATGTTATTAATATACTTCATGTAATTTGATATGTAAACTGTAAAATTTAACCAAAAAGGGTTCCGTTTCCTCTACCTAATACTCTCTCTATATTCCATTTGAGATCTTCTTTTTCTGTAAGATTGTTTAACATCCACTCTAAATACTCCCTGTCTTCATTGGCAATGTCTGAGAGTGCCTCTCCTGCATATTTCCCAAAGGTTATATTCCTAATATATGCAGGTTCTTTAGATATTTGTATCATATTCTCAATACTTAACTTACTGTTTTCCTTAATATATTTGAATAGGTCTCGAGCAAAGTAAACATCACTTAAAGCGTCGTGTGCGACATTGTGAGAAGTATCTTCTTTTTTGTAAAGTCCAAGGTAGTATCGAAGATATTGAAGTGAATAACTTTCTAGGTCTATGTCCCTCCCTCCTAGGGTAAACATATTTCTTGCTAACTTGAATGTACATATGGTTCTAGGTAGCTCTACATCTTTCTTTTCTAGAACTTCTTTGTCAAATTCTACGTTATGTGCAACCCAAATGTATTCCTTAGCAAGATGTTCTAAATATTTTTTTAACTCTCTTCCTTTAAACTCAGGATCTTTGAAATCATCTGAAAGTTTTGCATCTTGAAAAGGAGGAAATTTTTCTAAAAACTCTGGAGTTAAATGATGTACGGCCATTGCACTGTAGCTAACTTCCTGTTGAGGATTAAAGAACATATTTAGTGTAATTCCATCTTCCTTTATTAGGGCCAATTGCACTATGTCTTTGCTTTGTAAATCCGTAGTTTCTGTATCAAAGTACAGTATCTTTTCTTCTTGTTTTGTTTGCATGGTTGAGTATACCATTAATTAATTTTTAGAATCGATGTATAATTGAATATGATTTTAACAAAACCTAAAGAAGAGAAAGAGTTAAGGAAGGCATGTGACATTTCTCTTGCAATTTTAAAGCAGTTAGGAGAGGAATTAAGAGAGGGTGTTACTGGTTTAGAATTGGACAGAGAGGCTGGGTTTTTGTGTAAAAAATACAAGGTGAAGTCTGCTTTTAAAAGAGTTAAGGGTTACAATTTTAATACGTGTATTTCAGTTAATGATGTTGCGGTGCATGGAGTCCCCAAGGATGTCCCATTTAAAAAGGGTGATTTAGTATCTATTGATTTTGGAATATATTACAGGAATATATATACAGATCATTGTTGGACATGGAGTGTAGGAGAGCCTAATGAGGAAAACAAAAAATTACTAAATGCTGGTAGAACTGCAGTAGAGAATGCAGTGAGTAAGGCTGTGGTTGGTAACAGAACAGGAGATTTGGGGTATGAAATGGAAAAGGAGGCAAAAAGGAATGGTTACAATACTTTGAGAATGTTTGTAGGTCACGGTATTGGAAAGACTCTTCATGATGAACCTGAGATATTGGCATATGGTAAAAAGGGAACAGGAGAGTTCTTGGAGGATGGTATGGTTATTTGTGTTGAATGCCAAGTAGTTGATGATGTTAGTGATGTTGTTATAGATGATGATGGTTGGTCTGCTAGAACAGTAAATGGGAAAAATAGTGTAATGTTTGAGTATATGGTTATAGTTAGAGATAAGAAACCTGAGATATTAACAGATACAAGAGATTGGGGTGTGATTGTTTAAATAATCCAAAAAATGATATAATACACTATAGGTTGAATACCTATTTATTCCTTTAAGTCTTAGTACATAAGGAATAACTGCTCTTTAAAAAGGCCTATTTTACATTTTTTCTTAGATTATTGGCGATACAGAGATTTTCAAAAATTTTGAGGTTTTTGTTTCGTCAATAATTAGTAAAGGAGAGTTGTGATGCAAAAAAATCAAAAAATTATAATTCCCAAGGGGTGTATTATTCTCTTCATAGCCTGTCTGTTAGTTCTGATAGGTTTCTTTATTGCAATAATTATTATTGTGTAAGGAGGAGAGACATGAAGGAGAAAAGAGGTTGTTTAGATGGATGTCTTAAATATTTTTTGTTTTATTAAATGATAGGGGTTGTATTTAATAAGTTTGATAACAACTATATAGATAAGGAGAAAAATGGGAAAGCACGAATTCGACCGAAAGGTCAGAAATATTACCGGGGGAATTGTATTTTTTGTAATTGCAATATTAGGGCTCCTAGCCCTAACCTCCTGCTCGTCGGGTTCACCTATCCCCTGGGATAGAGTTGAAGTCTATGAGGTCGATTCCGACCTTGCAGGTGGTTATTCAATTGAAAGGATAAATTTGGGAGAAAGATGGCCGGAATCTAAATCTTGGATACCTCTTCAAACACGTTTATCTCAGCAGATTGTCTGCTTTGGGTTCTTTGATGACCCAAGACTTTCTGCTTCTTTCTTTGCCAACCCTGATTTTCAATGGGTTGAAGTTCAGTATCAAGGCAGAAATTGTCTCGAACTGAAAAGAAAATAGGCCTTTAATGAGGAAGAAGAATATGGAACCCTTGTGGTTTATCCCAAACATATCTCTTCTTCCTCTTAGCCTTTTTTCCTAAAACCCTCACTCTATGTTAAAATATCCTTGTTAATATATATCTACTAACTAAAAGTTATGAATGACATCTACGACATCGCAATAATTGGAACAGGACCCGCAGGCCTAAGTGCTAGTATATATGCTAGTAGATACAGATTAAAAAACATTATCTTTGGTAAACAAATAGGAGGAACAATAGCTGAAGCACATAAGGTATGTAATTACCCTGGAATTGAAGACATGACTGGCCTAGAACTAGGTACTAAAATGTATGAAAAAGCTAAAAGAAACGGTGCCCAATCATCTTTTGAAAGTATTGTGGATATTAAAAAAGAAAACAATGTTTTTAAATTAATAACAGACTCTAAGAAAGAATATTTTGCCAAGACCGTAATACTAGCTACAGGAACTAAAAGAAATAAATTAGCTATCCCAGATGAAGACAAATACTTAGGAAAAGGATTAACTTACTGTTCTACATGTGACGCTATGCTTTACAAAGATAAAACAGTAGGAGTTATAGGAGGAAGTAACGCTGCTACTATGGCAGCTACAATGTTGGCAGACATTGCAAAACAGGTATACATTATTTACAGAGGAACAGAGCTTAGAGGTGAACCAGCATGGATTGAAGATATTGAGAGCAAAGATAATGTTACAACTATTTTCCAAACAGTTGTAGTTGGTATAGAGGGGAATGAAAAAGTACAGAGAGTTAGATTAAACAAACCATTCAATGACTCTCCCTATTTAGATATAGATGGACTATTTGTTGAAATAGGATCAGAACCAAATATAGATTTACCTATTAAATTAGGATTGGAGCTAGATGAGAAACATTACATTAAGGTTGGACAAGATCAATCTACTAGTATGGAAGGTATATGGGCTGCTGGAGACTGTACTACTAATTCAAATAGGTTCCAACAGGTAGTAACTGCTGTAGGAGAGGGGGGTGTAGCTGCTAATTCTGCTTATTGTTATATTAAAGAGAGTCCTAGTTGCAACCACTAAAAAATTTTACCAAACCTTTTTCGCTTCTACGTATACCCTACTTATTTTCTTCCTCTTGGGATTTTCTAAATTGGTACCACTCTTCTAAGTAATTGGAGCTAGACCACATTTTAGGATCTCCAACATTGTACTCTACTCTTCCATTGTACTTTTCAACAACTTCTACTTCAGGAACTTTTTTTGCATCATCTCTATCTCCACCCTTGGTAAACACATTAGGTCTAATTATCTCCAAAGGTTCACAACTATCATATCTTGTAGGATGGTCATATATCACAACATAATCTACACCCTCCAAATGCTTTATTACATTAGCTCTATCTAAAGCAGGCATAAATTCTTTGCCTTTTTTTGTAATACATTGCATATCTCCATTTACAATAACAACAAGAATATCACCAAACTTTTTTGAATCGCAAATACATGATGCATGTCCTGGATGAGGAGGATCAAAAAAACCTGATGTAGCAACTATTTTCTTTCCTTTTAACTTTTCTTCCCTTAACTTAGGGAAATCTTCTAGAGGTATAACCATTTTAAAAGAGAATGATTTTATATAATGAAAATATCTTAACATATATCTCTACCTATAAGCTACATAACTTAGCCTGTAGCCATTAACTATTTTTCATGATCTGTTGTATTGTAGCTTATAACTCAAAATTTACACACTACAGGTTATTGACGACATACAGCTCCTTGTATTAGGTTATTATCCACATACAATATATTGTGGCTAAAAATATGAAATGTCCATTTTGTGACAGTGAAGCTACGAAAGTCGTAGATAAGAGAGATAACAGGGACGACAGTTCTACAAGACGAAGAAGACAGTGTCTTAGATGTAGTAAAAGGTTTACTACATACGAGAGAATAGAAAAAGCCGACCTTAGTATACAGAAAAAGGATGGTTCTTTAGAAATCTTTGATACTGAAAAGATTAAAAAGGGAATTAAGAAGGCTGTGGATGAGGACAAGATAAATGATGAGGATATAGATGAGTTTGTAGAAGAAATAGAGAGATATGTTTTGAATAGTAAGGAAACTGTTCAGTCCAAAGAGATAGGGTTAATGATACTTGAATGGTTAAAGAATAAGGATGCTCTAGCATATATAAGATTTGCTTCAGTATATAAATCCTTTAAGAGTTTAAGTGACGTTAAAAACGAAATTGAAAATCTAGAAAATTAATTTAAGTGTTTTTTAAAATGGCTGCCCAAACTACAAGAAAAGTTTTTAAGGTAAAAAAAAGAGATGGAAGAATTGTAAGATTTCAGAAAGAGAGGTTAGCTACAGGAATATTTAAAGCTGCAGAGAGTGTTGGAGGTGAAGATAGAGAAAGGGCAAATGAAATTGCAAATGAAGTAATAAAAAGGTTAAAAGAGAAATATCCTAAGAAAGAATATATTACAACAAAGAAAATTGCAGAGGTTGCGACTCAAACATTAATTGATATGGGGCATGGTAAAACCTCAATAGCATTTGAATTGTTTGTAGATTTAAAGAATCAGGTTAAGAATATTAAATCATTAATTGATGCAGACACTTTAGTTAATAATTATATTGACAAGTTAGATTGGCAAGTTAATGAAAATAGCAATATGGTATATTCTTGGCAGGGCTTAAATAGATATATCTCTTCTACTGTACAATCCAATTACTGGTTATACAGCATATATCCAAAGGAGATTTCTAATGCAAACATAGATAAGGATCTCCATATTCATGACCTAGGTATGCTTGCTACATACTGTAACGGCTGGAGCTTAGAGGATCTTTTGTTTAAGGGTTTTACTGGTGTAAGAGGAAAAATATCTTGTGCTCCACCAAAACATTTTAGTGCAGCACTTGGTCAATGTGTAAACTTCCTTTACACCCTACAGCATGAAGCGGCTGGAGCTCAGGCATTTTCTAGTTTTGATACCTTCTTAGCGCCATTTATTAGATATGACAAGCTTACATACAAACAAGTTAAGCAGAAAATTCAAGAATTTATTTACAACATGAATGTCCCAACAAGAGTGGGTTGTGAACCTCCTTTTACGAATGTGACTATGGACCTAGTACCTACTGGTAAATTAGCTGAGCAGAATGTGATCATAGGGGGGAAATTACAAAAAGAAAAATACAAGGATTTTCAAAAAGAAATGGCAATGTTAAACAAGGCTTTTTGTCAGGTTATGATGGAAGGAGATGCGCAGGGAAGACTTTTCTCTTGGCCAATTCCAACCTACAATATTAGCAAGGGTTTTGATTGGAAGAACAAAGATTACAAACCAATATGGGAGATGACTGCAAAGTTTGGAATCCCCTATTTTTCTAATTATGTTAATTCAGACATGAATCCTGATGATGCTCTGAGCATGTGTTGTAGACTTCGTATCGATTTTAGAGAACTTAAGAAAAGAGGAGGAGGTTTGTTTGGGGCCAATCCACTTACTGGCAGTATAGGAGTTGTTACAATTAATTTACCAAGGATAGGGTATTTAAGTAAAGGGAAGAATGAATATTTCAAGAGATTGGATAAACTAATGGATCTTGCAAAAAAAAGCCTCGTAATTAAACGTAAACTCATAGAAAAATACATAGAGACTGGTTTGTATCCTTACTCTCGTTTCTATCTTGCTGATGTTAAAAAGCGTTTCAAAGAGTATTACAAAAACCATTTTAATACAATTGGTATTTTAGGAATGAATGAGTCCATGATTAATTTCTTCAAAGACAAAGATAAAGGTATTACATCAAAGGAAGGGAGAGAATTTTCATTGGAGATAATGGACCATATGAGAGAACGGCTGATGAAGTATCAAAAGGATACAAACAGCTTGTTTAACTTAGAGGCAACACCAGGAGAGAGTACTACATACAAATTTGCAAAGGCAGATAGAAAGAAATTTGGCAAATCCATTATCACTGCGGAAGAAATCGGTATAAACAAGAACAAGAAGATGAAAAGGGCATCCTACTACACTAATAGTACCCAACTACCAGTAGGCTATACTAGCGATATCTTTGAGGCTTTAGACCTACAGGAGGAATTTCAAACAAAATATACAGGAGGGACGGTATTACACCTCTTCTTGGGTGAGAAGATGCCTAGTGGAGAATCTGTTAAAAAGTTAATTAAAAAGGTTTGTGAGAATTACTCACTCCCCTACTTCTCTATCACTCCAACCTTTAGTATATGTCCTAAGCATGGTTATTTAACAGGAGAGCATAAGTACTGCCCTGAATGTGACAAAGAACTGGGCTACAAGGAGGGTATGCCCTTTGATACAAAGTAATAGTTAAATTTTAATATATACAAACATGTCCAAAAGAAAAATTGCAAGGCAAACATGTGAGGTCTACTCACGAGTAGTCGGTTATTTAAGTCCCCTTTCTCAATGGAATGTAGGAAAACAATCTGAATGGAAAGATAGGAGAGTGTTTAAAGTAGCTTCTAACTAAATGATTAAAATAAGTGGTTTAGAAAGATCTTCCTTATTGGATTACCCAGATAGAGTGTCTGCTGTAATATTTACACACGGCTGTAATTTAAGATGCCCCTATTGTCATAACCCTGAGTTAGTAGTAGATAAGTTTTGTAGAAAAACTCAGATTACTCAGAAATATCTTTTTCAATTCCTTAAAAACAGAAAAGGGAAATTAGATGGAGTTGTAATAACTGGAGGTGAACCCTTAATACACGAAGATCTTGACAAATTCATGAAGAAAATAAAGGATATGGGTTATTTAATAAAATTAGATACCAATGGTACATATCCCAAGAGATTAAAAAAACTCATTAAAGAAAATCTCATTGACTACATTGCTATGGATGTAAAATATCCAAGGAGTGATTACATTAAAAGCTCTGCAAGAAAAGGAGTGTCAGAGAGGATAATAGAATCAATAGAAATTATTATGAATTCGGGTATTGATTATGAATTTAGAACTACAT
>CAYGOB010000024.1:0-9593 GCA_964351475.1 uncultured Candidatus Saccharibacteria bacterium | reverse complement strand
GTGCTTTAGAAAATTCCATGTCAGGATGGAGATAATTTAAATAAAGATTTCAATGGACAAAAAGAAAAAGAATAAACAAGGGAATAAAGACGCAGTAAAGGGCTTAGAAAAAAAACTCCAGGAGTTGGCTCTAACGGTTGACAAGGTAGAGGATGAAAAGTTAGAAGTAGCAAACCAGCTTAAAAGAGCTCTAGCAGATTACCAGAACTTAGTTAAAAATTCTGAAAAACGAGACAGATTAAAATTAGAACAAGCAAAGAAAACACTTTTTGAAACAATAGTTCCTTCTTTGGATGCTTTAATGTTAGCAACAGTAGCAAGTAAAGACATTCAGATGGATGAGAAAGGAAAATCTTGGTTAGAAGGGATATTAGCCACGATAGAAGGAATGAAAGAGGGATTAGAAGAAATGGGCTTTAAACAGTATATCCCTGAAAAAGGAAATAACTTTGACAAAGATATACATGAGGCAGTAGCGATGGTAGAGGAAGGAGAAAAAGGAAAAATATATGAAGCAATACAACCAGGGTACGTTTTAAATGATTCAGTAGTACGACCCGCAAGAGTCGTAGTATCTAAATAAAAATTAAATTTTTAATAAAAATAATATGTCTAAAATAATAGGAATAGACTTAGGGACAACAAACTCAGTCATGGCTTACATGGAGGGTGGTAAACCTAACGTTATACCCAATGCACAAGGGGGAAGATTAACCCCATCTGTAGTTGCAGAGGATGAAAAAGGAGAGATAATGGTTGGAACTCCTGCAAAAAACCAGGCCATTACAAACCCAGAGAGTACAATTTATTCTGTAAAAAGATTAATTGGTAGATCTTGGGATGATCCAGAGGTAAAGAAAGACAAGGAGCTCTTACCTTTCTCTATGAAAAAATCTGACACAGGTGGTTTGGAGATACAAATGGGAAGTAAATGGTATTCCCCACAGGAAGTATCTGCAAAAATACTTGCTAAGATGAAAAAAGATGCAGAGGAATTTTTAGGAGAGAAGGTTACCGAAGCGGTAATTACAGTTCCTGCGTACTTTGACGACTCTCAAAGACAAGCTACAAAGGATGCTGGTAAAATAGCGGGTTTAACAGTTAAAAGAATTGTTAACGAACCAACAGCAGCAGCTCTAGCTTACGGTGTAGATAAAAGCAAGGATGAAAAAGTTGCAATATTTGACCTAGGAGGTGGTACATTTGACATTTCAATCTTAGAAATAGGAGATGGGGTATTTGAAGTACTTTCTACTAATGGAGATACACACTTAGGAGGAGATGACTTTGACCAAGCAATAATAGATCACTTAGCAGATGCCTTTAAAGAGAAAGAGAACTTTGACCTAAGAGAGGACAGAACAGCACTACAAAGGTTAAGAGAAGCAGCAGAAAAGGCTAAAATAGCACTTTCTACCTCAGAGGATACAGACATTAATGTCCCTTACATAACAGCTACAGATAAAGGCCCTAAGCACTTAAAAGAAAAACTAACAAGGTCAGAATTAGAAAAAATAACAGCTGACCTAATAGAACAGACTGTTAAACCATGTGAGAAAGCCTTGAAAGATGCAAAACTTAAAAAAGAAGACATTGACCAAGTACTATTAGTTGGAGGAATGACAAGAATGCCTGCAATAATTAAGAAGGTTCAAGAAATATTTGGGAAAGAACCTAACAAAGGGGTTAACCCAGATGAAATTGTAGGTGTAGGAGCCGCTATACAGGCAGGAGTTTTAGCAGGAGATGTTAAAGATATTACACTTTTAGATGTAACTCCATTATCTTTAGGTTTAGAAACTCTCGGAGGAGTTATGACTAAACTAATAGAAAAGAACACAACAATACCTGTAGAAAAGAAACAAATATTTTCAACAGCAGCAGATAATCAACCTGCGGTAGAAATACACATTCTTCAAGGAGAAAGAGAAATGGCAGCGGACAATAAAACTCTAGGAAGATTTATCCTGGATGGCATTCCATCAGCACCAAGAGGAGTTCCTCAAATAGAGGTTACCTTCTCTATTGATGCAAATGGTATTTTAAATGTCAAAGCAGTAGATTTGGCAACAAAGAAAGAACAAAAAATTACCATAACAGCATCTACAAGTCTTAAAGAGGAAGAAATAGAACAGATGGTTCAAGAAGCTGAAAAATATGCAGAAGAAGATAAAAAGAAAAGAGAGAAAGCGGAGGTCAGAAACAATGCAGATACTCTTTGCTTTAGTGCTGAAAAACTGATAAAGGAGAATGAGGAAAAGATAGACAAGAAAGAGAAAGAAGAAATAGAGAAACTTTCAGAAGAACTTAAGAAGTTAATTGAGAAAGAAGAGTTTGACAAGGATGAAGTAGAAAAGAAAACAGAGGAACTTTCTGAGAAGATGCAAGAAGTAGGAAAGAAGATGTATGAACAGGTCAGTAAAGAAAAAGCACAAGAAGAACAAAAGAAAGAAAAAGAAGAAGGGAAAAAAGATGAGACCTCAAAGAAAGAGAAGGATGAGGGAGTAAAAGAGGGTGAAGTAGTAGAGGAGGAGTAATTTTCTAAATAATGGGGGAAGGCTGTTGGACTTCCCTCAAATTTATGGTAGCATTTACAAATTAATATAAAATTTTTACTGCCTCATATGTTAGAAGAATCCAAGCCAGATAATAAAGGGAGATTTAATATTTCTCTTCTTCAAAAAAATCTGTTTAAAGTATTAGTATTTCTTTTACCTCTAGCTATCTTCCCATTCCCTTGGGATTGGACAGAAAGGGCTATGTCATTACTTATTCTCTCAGTCTCTACAGTAATTTTGGGATTGGAACTCATTAAATTAATATGGGATGGGAAATTAAGTATTCTAAAAAGTACTATGGATGTTGGTTTCTTCCTAGTATTACTCTCAATGCTTGTTTCAACGATATTTTCTCTTGATATTTACACAAGCCTTTGGGGGATAGATGGGAGATTGGGTAATGGTCTAATTGTTTTCATTGCTGTTCTTTTGGTTACAATAGTCTCTAGGGCATTCATAAAAGGGGAGGAAGATGTTCGTTCTTTGATATTGTTTTTTTTAATAGGACTTTTTGTAAATAACTTTTTAAGTTTACTCTCTTTCTTTGGAATTAATATTTGGGGTTTTCTTCCAGTTTATAAGAATCTTTACCAAAATGGATTACCATTATTAAGGTCTGCTAAGGTACATCTTCTTGTTAATTTTGTCAGTGTAATTTTATGCATAGGATTTATAGGGGAGCATTTGATAGAGGGTAAAAGGAAGCTGGAGTATATTCTTTCTCTTCTTTTCGCTCTTCTTTCAATAGCAAACATTTGGTTGTATTCTATAAATCAAAGTTTGGCTTTAACACTCGCTCTTTTAATAATCGTTGTTGTTCTTCTATTCTTTCTTCTCAGAACACTCAAATTAGACAAAGAGATATCGAAACAAATTTTTCTTCTCTCTCTCATATGTGTTTTTCTTATAGCTATACCAGTGATATTTTTACAGATTCCTAGAATACGAGAAGTTTTCTTAGCAGACAATTTCGAAATGGTTACAGAGGTATCTTTAGGTTTAGATCTCTCTTGGGTTATAACTGGTTCTGTGCTTGTTAGTGGTTTAATTGGAGGGCTTTTTGGATTTGGAGTAGGGACATATTCTGTTGCTTACCATATGTTAAAACCGTTGGATGTAGGCTTATTAACTTTGGGGGATGCTACTTTTCATACTGCTACGAATGAGATCCTAACGAGGGTCGCAAACGGGGGCTTACTATGGTTTCTTGTTTGGATATTTTTAGGATATATAATTATAAAAAGCTTTGTGTCAGATTTGGAGAGTGCTAACTCCTCAGTAGACAAGAGTGGTAGCTGGAGATTTCTGATAGTTGATGTTGTCATCTTAACGATATTTTTATCCTCTTTCCTTCTGTCCTATTCGGTATTAGTAATATTTCTTCTTTTAACCTTTGTCTCTCTAAGATCTGTTATGAGGGAGTACTTGAAGAAATCAATGGAGGATAAGTTTTTGCTTAAATTTTGGGCTTTAAATATGAGTTCTAATCCAAAAGGAAATAGCTCTCTTCGTAGTTTTAACCTATTTCTTACGATAATAATATCCTGTCTATCTCTTATTTTACTTGGAGTATGGGGGTCCAAAGCTCTTGCAAGTTACCACGTATTAAGGGCGGAGTCATTTACTGTCTCGGCAAACAGGAAATATGTAGAAGATCCTACCTTGCAGCCAACCATTGAGGAGAGAGAGGAGTTCATAGAATCTTTGGATAATTTTTACTTGAGTGCTCTTCGTTTAGAAGGAGGTAACCCTCTCTATAATAGGAAAAGAGCTTTAATATTACTAGAAAAGATAGGGTTACTAGTAGAGAGATTTTCTGAAATAGATGAGGAAAATACAGAACTACGAGATCAATATATTACTGCTATAACGACCTTAAAAGCACAAACAATTGATTTGGGAAGAAAAAGTACTGAGAAATCTCCATCTATATATGCTAATTGGGTAACAAGAGCAACGATATACACAGGTTTAGTTGGGATTGGGTTTAATGAGCACATTCCAGATGCTACATCTTCATTGGAAAAATCTATCAATCTTAATCCTCTCAACTTCCAACTCTATTACAGTATGGCTCAAGTGTACATAATCAAAGGAGAACAAGACAATGCCTTACAATTGCTAGGGAGAGTATTAGAGATTAACCCTCGTCATATCCCTTCAATACTTCTTATTGCTGATTTAAATAAAGAAGAAGGGAATATTGAAATGTACGCAGCATACCTACAAGCAGCTCGGCAGATTTTAGAGGAAGAAGAGGCAACAGACTTAGAGATTTATGCAGAGATAGTAGCAGCTCTTGAGGCCCTAGAAGAAGAAGGTTTCGACCTAGAGCAAGTACCAGAGGTTGAAATAGAGGAAGATGAGAGTCTAGAGGGATTTGGGGAGGAAGAACTATTAGATACAGGGTTAGGCGAATAAATAATATTCAAGTAAAGTCTCTGCATTTTTAGAGGTAGTATGCTCTACCTCTAAACATACAAATCCCATTTATTATTAATTCTCTCCCAAAACTCTGTCTTAAATGCTCGGAAACACTCTCTAAAGTAATTCCAGTGGTCATAACATCATCAACAATGGTTATACTTTTGTAAGCAGATACGTTTGAACTGCTTCTTACAATAAAATCCTCCTTTGAAATATATTCTCTCTCCCCTTTATCTTTTAAAGACTGGTGGTCATATGTATTTTTTCTTCTTAGCAAACTCTCTGAGAATGGAATGTCAAAATATTTTGAAATAGCCTCTGAAATTTTTAAGGTCTGATTAAAACCTCTTTCTCTTAACCTGTTGTCAGGTATGGGAACATTTGTTAAAAGAGTCTTTGAAAACGAATTCGTAAAGTTTGAGTTAACTATACTCTTAACAAAAAACTCTGACAAAATATCTGCCATATCATAGACATACCCATACTTATACTTTTTAAGCAAATCTGAAGTCAATGAATTATATTCCCATGCTACAAAAACATTATCTAAGTAACTACTCTTTTTGGTTTCTTTACAACTAGAATGTGTTTTGTAATTAGAAGAAAGCCTCCGACAAATGTAACATTCAGGAAGAGTTCTTTTAAAAAGCCTCTCACATCGACTGCATAAATAAGTGCCTTTTCTTTTACATATACTACAAGTTTTGGGAAAGAGTATGTCTAATATATCCACCGTATCTTAATTATCCCACTCGAATATTAAATTTAGATGAATTGATAAAAATTGCAGTTTAAACTATCATATATTCGCATAACCATACTTCTTAAATATGTTAAAAATCTTTAAACAAAAAAACAGCGTTTATTTTGTAATGCTTCTCCTGTTAGTCACAAAGATACTGGGGTTTCTCAAGTTAAGAACCATTGCACAGTTATTTGGTATTTCTCATGAGTTAGACATATTCTGGGCAGCATTTACCATTCCAGATATGCTTTTTATGCTCCTTGTTGCAGGCTCTATTAATGCAGCTGTAATCCCTACATTTTCAGATATTTTCCATAAAGAAGGGGAAAATTCTCTAAACGAATTTTTCAATCATCTTATGCTGATTATCTCTTTTCTTTTTATTACAATAGCAATTGGTTTCTTTATTTTTACTCCTCAACTAACAACTTTTTTAATAGAATCTGACTTTTTACAGAATGTATTACAATTTGGGGACAGGATAGGACCAAGTGATTTCGATCTGTTTGTCTCTCTAACAAGGATTATGATGATATCCCCCATCCTTTTGGGTATAAGTAGTCTTATCACAGGATATCTCCAAGTTAGAAAACAGTTTTTTGTTACCTCTCTTGCTCCTCTTTTTTACAACATGGCAATGATCTTAGGGTCAATTATATTGGTAGTGTTTTTTAATATGGGTGTAGAAGGTATTGCCATTTCTGCAGTTATTGGATCTCTTTTGCATCTTTTAGTGCAAATACCAAAGTTTAAAACATATTACGAAAATCGTTTCAAAGTTAGCTTTAGGGTGTTAAAAGAGGGATTGAAACATAATAAAACCATTCAGGCTTTAAAATTGGCAATTCCAAGAACAATAGGGGTCTTGGGAGAAGAGGTTAATACAATTGTTAACACATTAATTAGTTTTTCTCTTGCGGCAGGAGCATTGAGTGCATATAAATTTGCAGTAAGCCTTCACCTTTTCCCAATAAATATTATAGGGAGTGCTGTAGCGCAGGTGGCCCTACCTAACCTTGCAGAACATTGTGATGACAAAGAGTCATTTCAAAAGATTTTAAACAGATCGATACAAACGGCTCTCTTCTTGGTATTCCCCGTAGTGTCAATCCTTATTGTCTTAAGACTACCCTTAGTTAGGTTGGCATATGGAGTAGGTGCCTTTGACTGGAGAGCAACCATTTTAACTTCTTGGTGTCTTGTTCTCTTAGGTTTTTCCGTGGTAGGTCAAACAGTGGTACAAATTTTACTTAGGGCTTTCTATGCACTAAAAGAAACATGGTTACCATTAATTGCCATTACGGTTGGAATATTAGTTAATATTGGCTTTGCTATTCTCCTTACCAACTTCTTCAGCCATTATTATGACTGGAGACCAATAGTTGAACAGATGTTTATACAAATTACTGAAGTAAATGGACAGGAATTCTTCATAGTTCTAAAATCTTTCTTAGGAGATATAGTTAGATGGTCTTCCAGAAGAGGAGACTCAGATTTAGCTGTAGGTGGACTGTCTTTAAGTTTGAGTATTGCATACCTTGTTGAGACAGCAGTATTAGCTTTTCTTTTAAATATAAAGAGCAAGGTTATAACTTGGAAAGGGACAATTATTCCAACCTTTAAAAAACTTCTAAATGCTGTATTGATGTGTATAGGAATGTATTTTGTATTTAAGCTCTTTGACTTCCAACTGGACACCTCTAGGACACTTTCCATTATAATCCTTACCATTGTTACATCCTTCTACGGTTTCCTTTCTTATTGGCTTGGATCTAAAGTGTTTAAGGTTGAAGAAATAACAGTGGTAGATGACATTCTTATAGATATTAGAGATAACTTGTTTAGGAAAAACGGACAAAATGAAATTATTAAAGAAGATCTTTAAAGCACTCCTTCTAACTCTCTGTGTACTATTATTAGTATTTCTAGTGATAGGTGCAATTCTGTTTAACAAGTACAATCAGTGGTATAAGAATACATTTAATATAGGTACCGCAGATTCTACAAACACACCTACCTCTACCGCTACCTTCTCGCCCGCGTTTACTACCGCTCCAAATGTCTTCTGTTTTAGCAACTTAGCTGATGGAGAAGAGCAAGATATTGAAGATAAAATAATGAAGTTTATACTTTCTGACAGTAGAACAGACTTTGTTGTTTTCTCCCCACAAGAGACATTGTATATTCTCTCTTCAAATATTGAAACAACAGAACCCTTTGAGATAAAAGATGTATGCCTAGTTCCTTCTGCAGGACTCTGGCAAATATATTTAAGATACAGTACAGGCTCTTTTAATCTCCCCTGGATTGTAATGGATGTTGTTAAGGATAATAGGGAGACAGCAGAAATATATGTTAATGAAATTAGAATAGGGGACATTGAAATTCCTGAAATTTTTGTTAAAAAGAGCATGGTAGAAATTAATAAGGGTATCTCCGATGCAGTAATAATGCTTAATGAAAACAAATTTTTAGGTCGTACCATAGAGAATATTGAATTGTTAGATGAAAGGGTTGTTTTTAAAGGGTCGAAATAACCTCTCTTTAAGGTCGCTTCCAAGGCAAAGCCTCTCTTTTTACTTTCAGGAAAGCTAATTTTAAGAAAAAGGTATGTTATAGGTCACGAAGGCAAAGCCTTACTCCAAGGCAAAGCCTCTCTTTTTACTTTCAGGAAAGCTAATTTAGAGGAAAAGGTGTGTTATAGGTCACCAAGGCTAAGCCTTAGACTTGAATCGAAGGTAATCTTTATGATACAATTCTCTGGCAATCATTAAATTAATCTGCTAAATACATATGCCAAAAAGTATAAAAATACAGCCTCTAGGAAAAAGAGTTTTAGTAAAACCTGATGAGTTTGAAGAAACTACTTCAGGTGGTTTAGTTTTACCTCCAAGTGCAAGTGAAGAGCAAAAGCCAGAGACTGGTGAAGTTGTTAAGCTTGGTAAAGGAAAAGTTGACGGAGAAGAGATAACTTTTGAGCTTTCTGTTGGAGACAGGGTTTACTTCAAGAAATATTCCCCTGATGAAATATTGATAGATGAAGAGAAATATCTTTTGTTAAATACAGATGACATTCTCGCGGTTATTAAATAGGAAATATAAATATCGACAATAATATATAACAAATAATTAAATTTACTAGTACATAAAAATGGCAAAATCAATAATTTATAATGAAGAGGCAAGAAAAGCTCTTAAGTCTGGAGTGGATACAATAGCAAATGCTGTTAAAACAACCTTAGGACCCAAAGGAAGAAATGTAGCTTTGGCAAAGGGGTTTGGTTCTCAGGTAATAACAAAGGATGGTGTAACTGTAGCTAAGGAGATTGAGGACAAGGATCCCTTTAAGAATGTAGGTGTAGAGATGATAAAGGAAGCTGCAAGCCAGGTAAATGATGTTGCAGGAGATGGGACAACGACGGTTACAGTTCTTGCTCAGGCTATAGCGGCAGCAGGTTTTAGAAATGTAGCTGCAGGTTCTAACCCTATATCTCTTAAAAGAGGTTTGGATCATGGAGTAGAGATAATAGTTAAGGAATTAAAGAGAACAGCAAAGAAGATTTCTAATAAAGAAGAGATTGCTCAGGTTGCAACTATTTCTACAAATAATGACAAAGAATTAGGTCAAATGATAGGGGGTGTTTTTGAAAAGGTAGGAGGAGAGGGTGTCATAACAGTAGAAGAAGCAAAGGGTTTTAAAGATGAGGTAGAGTATACGGAGGGTATGGAGTTTGATAATGGTTATGTAAGTCCATACTTTGTAACAAATTCTGAAACACTGGAAGCTGTTATGGAAAATCCATACATATTTATTACAGACCAGAAGCTTTCTAATCTTCAAGATATACAGGCTATAGCAGAAA
>CAYGOB010000023.1:0-10470 GCA_964351475.1 uncultured Candidatus Saccharibacteria bacterium | reverse complement strand
TAATATCTGCTTTTTTAATGCTTTTCTTAGCAGAAGATCCTGAGTTTACCGAAAGAAGTCCCTTTTTTACTTCTCAATATATTTCAGAAAAGAGTAATAATCTAGCTGCAAATATTGAGAGTGAGACAGGTGTACCTTCTGGAAATGATATTAATCCTAGAAAACAAGGAGCGATTGTTTTGGATGAGAATAGAAAGGTGGTTACATTTGAGAGAGAGTTAACGGAAACAAGAAAAGAGGAAATGGAGAAAGAGTATGGGATTGAGTTTACACAAGAGCAGAGTGTTAGTGGTGTTTACACAGTAATGACCACAGAGGACAGTAATTTAGAGGGTTTTGTAGAAGAAAGTGGTGCTGATTCTGTTGAAACTGATGTTCCTGTAACAATATCCGAAACGATAGATTGGGGAATATCTAGAATTGGTGCAGATAAGGTTTGGGATACTTCTACTGGAAGTGGTTCTACCATTGCAATAATTGACACAGGGATACAATTAGACCATCCAGATTTACAACGAAATATTGTACAAGGGTATGATTTTGTAAATGATAGAGAGAATGCCTCAGATGACCATGGGCATGGTACACATGTTGCAGGTATTGTCGCTGCAGTTCGAAATCAAGTGGGTACTGTTGGAGCAAGTCACACAGCAAGATTGATGCCCATAAAGGTCTTAAACTCCACAGGTTCAGGTTATGTTTCAGATGTTGCAAAAGGAATATATTGGGCAACTGACAATGGTGCTCAAATAATTAACCTGAGTCTTGGGACTAGTATTGACGCCACTGTTTTGAGAAAGGCTGTAAATTATGCTTCAAGTAAAGGAGTATTAATGACAGGAGCCGCTGGAAATGATTCTGGTTCTCCATGTAGTTATCCTGGGGCATACAGTGCAGTTATTTGTGTAGTAGCTACAGATAGTAGTAATAGATTAGCAAGTTTTAGTAATATAGGAGGAGAACTTGCTGCTCCTGGAGTTTCTAATTATTCTACATTTCTTGGTAGTACTTACAGATATCTTAGTGGAACAAGTATGGCGTCTCCTCATGTAGCTGGAAGTCTTGCAGTAGTAAGGGAGGCTTGTCCTACATGCTCAGCTACAGAGCTAAGGAGTGTTCTTAGAGATACTGCCGTAGATTTAGGAGAGGAAGGATACGACATCATATTTGGATATGGTTTAGTTGACTTAGTAGCTGCAATAGACAAGCTAATACCTGAAGAGGAAATTGTAGATGAAGAGCCTATACAAAAACCAGAAGAGGAGGATGAACAACAGAAAGAGGAAGAAAAACCTGCAGTAAGTCCTGGTAGAAAATCGTTTGACAGACAAAGGCCTGTTATAACAAAACCAGAGAAAGATGTTAGTGGAAGAGTTTCTATGACCTCCACAGAGGACATAGAGATTGAGTTCCGACTAGAACCAGCGAGTAGTAACACAGGGTTAGAGAAGAGTATCCTCTACTTAAACAATGAACCTGTATACACTACCACCAAAGCAACTGATAGCTATACCTTGAAGTATGACGAATTTGAGGGAATGCAACAATTTATTCGAGTAACTTCATTCTTTAGAGATGGTACACAAGCGCATGATCAACTGGTTCTAGACAGAGCACAGCTTATGAGATTAAGACCAACCGAAAACATTATACAAAGAGGAAGAAGGGTTCTGGGTATCTCTTCTGAATTTTCTTTTAGAAATCTATTTACCTTTTAGGTTTTAATTTAAAACAAAGATTAGTATGGGTATTGTAGTAGTAATAGGGACCTTAATTGCTGTAGTGGTTATCTTGCTACTAATGGCTTTAATCCTACCGGAGAAAGACAAGAAGGGGACACAAGGATTTGACGAGGAAGAAGCTAGTGAAGAGGAATAGGGGTAAGTCTTTAAGTATTAATCGTAGCGAAGTGCCTGTATTGGATCTATAGTGGAGGCTTTTCTCGCAGGATAAAGACCTGCAGTTATTCCTACAAGGATGCTACCTAATGTTATATATGTAGCGTTTAGAGGTTGGAAATTAAAGAAAGTTTCCAAGGTTGTAAACCCTTGTTCTAAGAGTAAATCTACTACATATGGGTCTGCTATTCTCATAATGCTGTATGTTATTCCAACTCCAAGAACTCCTCCTATGAGGCCTATTACTGCAGACTGAATTAAAAATATTACTAAGACTTGAGTATTTGATGCACCCATAGCTTTTATAATACCTACCTCCCGAGTTTGTTCATATATACTCATTACCATGGTATTAATTATTCCTATAGATGCCACTATTGCAGATATACTTCCAAATATTATCAGAGCTATAGTTAATCCTGAGGTAAGAGTATCTAAGAACCCAAGAATTGTTTCCGTAGATATAACTGTAAGACCCATTTCATCTACTACATAATCCTCTACCCCTGCTGTAGAGCCTTCTTCTGTAGTTAAAAGTAGCTGCCCATAACCTATCGTTTCTAGGTAGTCTTCCTTATCTTCAAAACCTCCCATCTCTGTTAGCATACTTAAAGCATCATTAACATTAACAAAAAATGCATCAGGACCAGAATTTGTTACCCCAGAGATCAGAAACTCGTACTCCTTATCTAGCATGCTCTTGGAGGGAACTGACAACATCATCCCACTCCCAGAACTTTTTACAATTATTTTCTTATCTACTATATCTTCGTTTGTTGTTTCAAAAAAGCTAACTACAAAATCACTAACAAAAATCTCTCCATTTTCTAAGGTTTCTCTCCCTGCAAGAAAACCATTGTACATATGATGAGTTCCTGGTAAATCAGAACCTCCTATGAATCCTAAAGGGTAGAGAACATTATCACCTTCTAAAAATACCTCTACATTACTTATTACCAATATGGGTTCTGCTGATATAACACCTTCGATATTCTCTAACTCCTCTTTTATTTCTTGAGTTAAAACCAATTCCTCCTTAACCTCATCCTCTTTGGAAGGAGGACTCATCATTCCTCCAAACATAAACATCTCTCTACCAGAAACATACAGTTCTTCGGGGGTAAATCTCTCTGTAAACTCATTTACAACAGCTGTTCTTAAATCTGACATCCCAAAAAGGATAAAGGCCATCAACATAACTGCAATAGTAATACCTAAGCTTGTTAAAAACGCTCTCAATTTTCTTCTAAATACTAAATCAAGTGCATATTTAAACATTTCTACCGTCTACTAAAGTTATCAACCTCTCCGTTTCACTTGCAATTTTCTCATCATGGGTTACCACAATTACTGTGATACCATCCTTCCTATTTAAATCCTTTAGAAGATCAACAATATTCTGACCTGTCTTACTATCTAAATTCCCAGTAGGTTCATCAGCTAAAAGTATTTTGGGACTATCTATCAAAGCTCTTGCAATGGCGACTCTTTGGGACTCTCCTCCAGACAATTCGCTCGGATAGTGCCTTCTTCTTTCTTCTAGTCCGACTTGCTTTAAAAGATATCCCAGCCTTTCTAAAATAGCTGCTTTATCGTTTTTTCTTTGAAATTTAGTCGGAAGTAAAATATTCTCCTCTACATTTAAGGTTGGGACTAGATGAAACTGTTGAAAGATTGTTCCTACTACAAATCTTCTGTAATAGTTCTGATTGTATTCCCTAATATTTTTCCTGTCTACTATAACATCCCCCAAGTATTTCCAATCTAACCCCCCTAGAATATTTAAAAAAGTAGATTTTCCAGACCCCGAACTTCCCACCAAAGATATTATCTCTCCTTTTCCTACAGTAAAGGAAAGTCCTTTCAAAGCTTCTACAGAAACTTTTTTGCTAGGACTATATACTCTTTCTAAATTTTTAATCTCAATATATGCAGACATAGTTTCCATAATACTATAGTCGTTTTCAAAAATACAGTTTGAAATTTTTCTGTTTTATTTTAAGCAAATATAAAACCGTAATGTTTTTGTAAGAATTTTCAGTGTATATTAATATGTGCAAAACAATAGACCATCTATACTAATAATTGAGGATGATGCAAACTTGGTTTTAGTTTTAACTAAATTTGTTGAATCAATAGGTTACAATGCTCAATTCTCCTATACTGGAAAAGAAGGGTTAAAAATAGCCCTTACTAACAAACATCAACTTTTTATTGTAGATTTAGGACTAGGAGATATCTATGGCCTAGAGCTAATTGAAAAAATAAGACATACAAACAACAAACCCATTATCGTAATAACAGGGGATATTCAAGAAGAAAACGAGATAAAAAGTTATAGTTTTAAAGCAAATATTTTTCATAAAAAACCTATTAATTATGACATATTGGAAGTTCAGATTAAATCTTTAATGTCTCCAAAACGAAGGGGGAATATTATAACAACAAAAAACATACAATTGGACTTAAATAGAAGAACCTTTAAAAATAATGATAAAGTAGTTCTTTTGACAAAAACACAGTTTAATTTCCTGGCAATGCTACTTAATTCTAATGGAGAAGTATTTACAAGAGAACAAATCATTTACAATGTAATGAATTCTTTTGGGACATCATCCGACAACTGTGTAGATACAATGGTTAGTAGAATAAGAAAAAAATTAAAAGAAGAAACTGTTAAAGAATCTTTAATAAGAACTGTTAATGGTACAGGATACAAACTTAATCCTGAATATCTTAAAAATATTCAAAGGAATTTTTCTTAATTAGTAAAAAGCTAGTAAAAAACATTAAATATTTCTAACAGGTATTTTAAAAATAACAGTTGTTGACTTTCCTTTTACACTCTCTATCTCTAGGGAACCTTTAAAATGATTCTTAACTGTATCGAGAACAAAATAAAAACCCAATCCTAAATGCTCTCCATCTTTCATTGAAATCTCTCTCTTTTCTATGTATTTTAGAATTCTTTTGGGGATACCTCTTCCATTATCCTTAATCTTAAGAATAAATAATTCATCTACTACTTCAGAGGTTATCTCTATAACCCTCTTTCCTTTCTTCTTCATCTCTAATTCCTCTATGGAATTTATTAAAATATTTAAAACAACCCTTGCAAAAAGAGACTCATTTCCAAATATCTTTTTACCATTATAAAGAGTGACCTCTACCGTAATTTTTGAGTCCTTTAATCTACTTTTAACTAGAAGCAAAACTTTCTTTACAGTACAATTTCCTGAAAACTTCCTTTTTTTATTAGAATCTTTTAATAACATAAAAGAATTGTCTAGAATGTTTTCAAGATATTGTAATGAATTCAAGGCAGATTTCTTTACTTTGGAAATCTCCCTGTTACTAAGTTGGGCTCTTTCCATTACCTTTATACTTCCCGACAAAACGCTCAGTGGAGTAGAGATGTCATGTATTAAACACTTAGAGATTTTTCCCACAAGTCTATGTTTGTATTCTAATCTAGCAAGATACTTATATTTTTCCACACAAGCTTTACTGTAATTGTTAAAATCTTTTCTCATTACACAACCTTTGTAAAGAAGAAAAAGTAAAAAGGATAGTAACCAATAGGTTTTTACATTGTAATATAGTTCTGAGCCATGAATGGTCAATTGTGAGAAAGACAAAAAAGGATGTTGGGTAGATTGTGCAAGGAGGATTATTATAATTGTAAAAGGGAAAAACAGTAACATTCTGAAAGCCCATTTCTCTCCCAAAGTAACTAGAAGTATGCTAAAGGTTATAACCAAAGAAAACATAGGGATAGTTGAGGGAATAGAAATAAAAACAGTTATTATTGATGTAAAAAGAAATGGGAATGACAAAAGAATAGGAGTAAATACCAGATCTCTTTTAACCAAATAGTATCTAACCGTAAAGAATAGTATTAAGGAGAGAAAAGAAAAGAGAAAAAGAAAAAGGGAATAGCTAGATTGAAAATGTAAATGCTTGCAGAGATAAAAAAAGGTTAAAGGAACAAAGGTAAATAGAAGGATTTGGGATACATTTTTTATATACTCTATTCTTTTTTCTCTCTGGTACTCCTCGAGACTCTCTTCTGAGAACATCTACTTTGTCAATAATGTAATTTTTACAATAAAAACCTTAAAGACTTTTAGTTACGAAATCTTTACAATAATTAAATATGATATACTTTTTACCATGTCAAAACAATTAAAAATATATACAGTAGCTGATAAAAAAGAAGAAAAAATATTGAAAGAAAAAAGTGTACCTGTAACTGAAGAGAAAATGAAACAGGCAGAATTCAAAGAATTTCTTGATAATCTTCTTTACACTGCACAACATAGCGAAGAACAGAACAATGTTCCTGCAGGAGGTATCGCAGCACCTCAGGTGGGAGAGAATCTTAGAGTTTTTTACATTCTTAATGTAGACACTAACAAATGGCAAGTATTTATTAACCCTGAAGTACAACCTCTAGGTTTTACTAAAACATATAGCCTTGAGGGTTGTCTTAGCGTACCTTACAGAGAGGAAGAGATTATGAGGTATAAAAAAATAAAAGTTAAATACCAAAATATAGATGGAAATTGGAAAACAGAGAAATATAAGAATTTAAATGCCATAGCAATACAACATGAACTAGATCACTTGGATGGAATTCTTTTCACTGATAGAATAGAATAGAAGATATTAGATATAAATTTAACTACCCGTATATGAAAATTTTAAGAAATTTAACAAAAACCTTTCTTTTTATACTTTTGGTATTAGCATTGTCTACAATACTCTTTTCCTATTCAGATTCTAAAAATTTTGCACAAGCTAATAACATAAATGAGCTAGATCAAAAAGAACAAGAAAGAGAAGAAGATTTTTTAAACCAATTACTTTTAGACATACCCTCTCTTACAGATAATCCTAGCCACATCATAACCTTTGTAGATCCTTCGGAAACAAAACAGGGTGTAGAACTAGATATAGATGAAAGAGGATTTGAGAGTATTACAAGCCCTTATTCTTTACCAGCATTAGGAATTGGTAAACATACACTTACCTTCAGATTTGTAGATAAATATGGATCCTCTCAAATGTTAGAAAGGGATATTGTCATAATTCCACGTCCCCCAATAATTAATTCCCCTGTTTTTGAGGAGAAGTTCTTAATTATAAGTGGTACAGGTCTTTCAAATTCAGAGCTTATACTAATTCTATCTTCTGATAGACGTATTATTGTAAAAGAATCTACTATTAATACAAATGGAACATGGGAAGTCCAAATTGATAATGAAGAATTAAAAGAAGGAATTTTTACATTTACAGCCTTTACTCGCAGGTATGGATATGCAAGTAATTTAGCCGAAGCTATCACTTTTGAGATAGGAGAGTCCCAAAGATTAACCTTTGATAATGGCAAAGAAATATATTTTAGTTTTAAGGATATATCTATAGATGATATAGGTCATGTCCTCTCTGCAAATATAGACCTCGGATTATTAGTAGGTGGTGCTTTCATTTTAGGTTTTTTCATTTCATTAATAATCTTTTCTTTTGTTAAGGGTAGTTTAGAAGACAGAAAGGTAAAAATGTTTGAAAAGAGAATGAAGAGTAATGGAGAAAATAAAAAGGAATTGACCTTAAAAGAAAGATTATCTAAGCAAGAAAGTAACAAAGAAAAGAATGAGAAGATAGAGAAGGTAGAGGTTGAAAGAGAAGAAGAAAAGAAAGAAAAGAAGAAGAGTAAACCTAAGAAAAAGAAGGATAAAACAGAGAAGATATTAACTAAGGTAAACTTTCTTAAAGATTATAAGAAGTTTGATCCTGACGATGAACAGGGAAATGAAAAGGATAATATTGAAGTTGAAGTAACTTCAAAAAAATAATCTTCGTGATAAAATATGCCCCGTTAGCCAAGATGGTGAAATTGGCAGACACGCTACGTTCAGAACGTAGTCCTAACAATAGGGTGGGGGTTCAACTCCCCCTCTTGGCATATTAAAAATATTCAAAGATGTTTGAAAATAGAAGCAAGATAATATTTAGTGAAAATAATTAACGAAACTTCCAATTCTGAATGTCGTCAAATCTTTGGTATGAAAAACTAATATCACTTAGGTCAATACCTTCAACAGAATCCTTAACAAAATAAAAGAAGGTGGGGTTATATAAAAAGACAACGGGAGCATCAGCCATTAGATATTTCTGAAAGAGATCATATTTTTCCTTCCTTGTTGTTCTGTCTAACGACTTTCTAGCATCTTCTAGAAGAATATCTACCCTCTCATAACTATAACCAGAAATATTTAAGTCAGGATAACTAGATTTAAGAGAGTGCCATAAATTATATTGATCTGGATCTATTGTTGTTTCAATTTCATACAACAGTATGTCAAAATCTCTAGTTGCTATTATCTCCTGAGTTATTTGATTGTACGAAAGCTTCTCGGTTTTTAAAATAATACCCTCTTCCTTTAACATTTCCCTTAAGGTCGTTACAAGCCTCTCATTCGTAATACTATCAAAATAACTAAGTGTAAAAGAGAGTATTTCATCCCCTTCAGATTCAAAATAACCACTATCTTCATTCTTTTCAAAACCAAAAGCTTTAAAATACTCAGCTGCTTTCTCTGGATTATAACTATAATATTCAACATTACTATTATAAACCCATGAACTTTCAGCAAAAGGAGATCTTCTTACAGCACCACCAATATTGGATTCCTCCATTAACCTCCCTCTGTCTATTACATAACTAAGTCCTATTCTCACATCCTTACCTTCAAAAGCTTCTTTCCTTGTATTAAAGAACATTAATTTAGTTCTGTAATTCTCAACCTTTTTAAACTCTTGTAAATTATTATATTCCTGAGTAAAACTGAGAAGCTCGTAATCCCAACCTCCTACAGCATCCAAAGCTCCAATTCTAAAAGACATTTCTAAGCTTTCTTGATTAGGAAAAACCTTAAAGACAATATTTTTAATATCTGACTCATAATCATCATACTCATTTTGAGTTAAATACACGGCATTTTGCTCTGTTCTGGTAATCCTGTACCTACCACTTCCCAAAGGATACCTAGCAAACATATTGAAAGGAAGTTCATCAAGTCTCTCGTTTCCAAGCCTTGATTCTGGAACTATAAAAAGAGAAATCGCTTCAAAAAAGGTAGGATTTGGTTCCTCTAAAGTAAAAATAACTTTATCCTCTCCTTTCTTCTCAATCTCAACACCAATTAAAGAAATTCCTACAGAATCAAAACCATAATCTTGGGCTAATATTCTAGCTGTATTAAAAGTAAAAACGACATCATTTACTGTCAACTTAGTCCCATCATGCCAATATATATCATCACGTATTTTAAACTCATAGGACAAATTATCTTCAGAAGCCTTCCACTCCTTGGCAACCCCTGGTAACGGCTCATCATCACTATTAATGTAAATAAATCTATCAAAGACTAATTCTTGTACTGCTTTATCTACATAATTAACAGAAACAAAAAGAGGATTAAAAGTTGAAATAGCACCAACAGAACCTTCTACAAATGTTTCCTTAGCCTTGGAATCCTCTAGAATCCTAGCCACTACATCAGACTGAAGTAATGAGGCAAGAGCAATACCCACAGCCAAGAATAAAATAATGTAACTAAAAGGAATACTCTTTTTAAAAACTTTAAAAATAAAAGATGGATATCTCCACCAAAAGTCACGAATATCTACCCTTGTCTTACCATTTCTCTTTCTCACCTTCCCTTTCTGAACATCAAAAAGAGCCTCCTTCATAGATACATTTTCTGTCTTATTCTTTTTTACATTACTATTCTTTTTCATATATGAAAATCAGTTATTTAATAACAGATTATTAAGCCTTATATTTAAGAATATTTAAGTATAGCTAAGGAAAGAACAATAAGGACTACAATAAGAAAGATTGTAAAGTAATAAAGGAATTTTTCCAAACCCCTTTTAGTTCTAAAAACCTCTCCACCACCACCAAACATTTTCCCTAACCCTTCTGCCCTGTTTTGAAGTAAAATACTTACAACTAAAACAGCACAAACAACTATCTGTGATATTAAAAGAGTTCTTGTTAAGTTATCCATATCGTATTATACACCAAATTAAATAGAATTTAAGAATATGAAGTCTACCCATTACGATCCAGCTCTCTATATAGAGAACAAAAGAAAGAAGACACTACAGAAAAGGCCACTATAGAGACGATAGGGATCACTTCGAAACCTGCAATCTGTATATTTCCCAAATCTAATCCATCAAAAGTATACGTTTCTATAAAAAACCCAACCATAAAAAGCTTTAATACATACATAATTCCAACCAAAAGGAGAGTTGTCATTAAAAAGAAAGTCGGGAACTTACACTTAACAGTTAAGAAACTTAACAAAGGACAAGAAATCATAATTGTAAAACTTAACACTAAAACGGTTAAAACAACATAAGAAGGATTTTCTGGAAGAATTATTCCTTGCTCAAAGAGGCCAAAAACAAAGTAAAGTATTAAGGCATATACTAAGAGCGATTTTAATGTTTCTTTCATACTCAATAATATATCATAAAAAATAAGGCTTTGCCTCAA
>CAYGOB010000022.1:0-10793 GCA_964351475.1 uncultured Candidatus Saccharibacteria bacterium | reverse complement strand
GTTTTCTAATATATCTTTCTGGAACTTTATCTTGGTGGGTTTTAGTGACTTCTATATAGTAACCAAAGACCCTGTTAAAACCAACCTTAAGAGAGGAAATTTTTGTTTTTTCTTTTTCTTCCTTTTCGAATTCTTTTATCCATGTTTTACTATCTCCTGTTAAATCTCTTAGTTCATCTACTTTTTTATTAAATCCTTCTTTAATTATTCCTCCTTCTGTTATGGATAGGGGAGGTTCCTCAATTACGGTCTGTGATATTTTCTTAATTAGATCTATTATTAATTTTTCTTTAATATCTTTGTACTCAACTTTAATTTCTTTCTTAAGGGTTTGAAGTATATTAAGAGAGTTTTCCAAGGATTCTTGTAGTGCTTTCATATCTCTGGCATTTACTCTGTTTAAACCGATTTTACCTACTATTCTTTCTATATCATTAACTTGAGTAAGATGTTCTATGATCTTTTTGAGAGCTATTTTATTTTTTACTAACTTCTCTACAAGTTGTATCCGTTCATCTATCCCTTTCTTTTCTATTAAAGGGTTAAGGATCCAGGAATAGAGTAGGCGTCTTCCCATACGAGTTTGGGTTTTGTCTATAACAGAAAAAAGAGAATTCTCAAAATCTCCAGTGTAGGAATTTGCTACCAGTTCTAGATTATCTATGGTGAAGGTATCAAGGATCATTGTTTTGTTAAGACTTATCCTCTTTGGCTTATTTATATGAGCAGGATCCATTAGTTGTGTCTCTTCTATGTACTCAATTATCATGCCTACAGAGATAATGTCTGCAGAGTTTTCTTGGATATCTAAAGCTTGTGTATTTTTAACATCATAAAACTTTTTTACAATCTCCCCTGCATACTCTTTGTTTTTTAAACCTTTCTGTACAAATTGTACTGGTACTTTCCCTACATTCATTTGCTCTTCTCCCTCTATTAGTAAAATTTCAACGGGATCATAGGAGGCAATAACATGCTTAAGAGGATTTTTTACTGAAGAATTGTTAATTAAGAAAAACTTTCCTGTAGAGATGTCACATAGGGCTATACTTGTTTCCTTTTTCTCTTTATATATTGACACAAGATAGGAATCTTTAACACCACTAGCTTCGTCACCATCTAGTGTCCCAGGAGTTACTACTCTTGTTACACCTCTTTTTACTATTCCTTTTGCTAATTTAGGGTCTTCTAATTGATCAACTACCACTACACAGTATCCTGCTTCTATTAGTTTAGGAAGGTATTGGTCCAGGGCTTTATGTGGAAAACCAGCGAGTAGGGTAGCATTTTTCTTCTTGTCCCTTTTGGTAAGAGTTATGTTTAAAGCTTTAGAAGTTAGTTTGGCATCTTCTCCAAATGTTTCGAAGAAGTCTCCCATTCTAAACAAAATTATTTTATCTGGATACTGTTTTTTAAAACCCAGATATTGTTTCATCATAGGGGTTTGACTCATTGGGAAAGTATATCATGAAGTAATACTAATAGACTACAGGTTACTGGAATATAATGAAGGGTTACTGAAACTGCTACTTACTTAGTATGAGTTTGCTTTCTTCTTCAAATACTACTTTTCTGGCCTCTGCTATATCCTCTGAGAATACGGATATTCCATATACTCCTGTTTGTACACAGTACCTAAGTAATGGTTTACTGTTTTCAACAACTACAATTATGCTGTCTGCCTCGTCCTTTACCACATCAATTATGTTGTCCAAGACTTTGAACACACTACTTTTAGTAAGGTCGTACTTTGCTTTACTATCATCAAAATTAAAGCCTTGCATCTGTCTAGCTATCCTAGGCATGTTTAAGATTAACCCATCTATCTTGGTAGTTACTATTTCATCGGCAAGTATTACCTCCGCAGGATTATCTAAGACGGCATAAATTTTAAAGGAAGATGTTCTTCTTAGCTTTTCACCAGAGAGTTGTTTTTTAAATTCTCTCATATTATCTCCACTCATAGGGGAGTGAAGAGCAATGGAGACATTTCTCTTTTTGTGTACATTTCTAATTCTTCTAACTATCTTAATAATCCTCTTAAGTATATCTAAATTATTAATATAGTGGGTTGCTCCATATGCTTCGTCAGGTAAGGAACTTTCTTCATATGTCTTACCTTTTGTTAATTCTCTAAAGTCTTTTACTTTTCTTGACCCTATGGAAATAATGACTTCTTCTCCATGTGCTAGGTCTACATACTCTAGAATTTTTTCACAAATACTATTAGAAAAGTCTACAAACTTTTTGTCTTCTACATATGCCATTATATGTCTACCATCTTCAATGAGTATTTTATCTAGATCAACATACACTATCCCATGAGCATTTCCAATGTAGTTAAAAAGTTTTTTAGGTTCAACATCTGCCATACTAAAAATCTTAGTAGCTGAAGGGGGTAGGGTTGTATCTTTTGGTGGAAGAAGAACTTCTACTTCTTGAACCTCTTCTTGCTCTTTCTCTTCCTGTACCTGTTCAATTCCCGAAATATTACCTTCGCTGTAGGCTTGTACTACTGGATGAACATTCTCTTTGGGCTGTACTTTTTCTCTTTCTACTAAATATACTGTGCCTGCATTACCATCTATCTTTACCCAATCTCCTGACTTTATTGTATTAGATGCGGTATTAGTTCCAACTATTGCTGGAATACCTACCTCTCTACAAAGAATTGCTGTGTCACTAGTTAGTCCACCTGTATCCATTATGACTCCACCGGATGCTATTATCATGGATTCCATTTCAGATGAGTATCGTTTTATAAGCAGAATATCTTCCTTAGTAAACTTCTTATCTACTGGACCATCTACCACAGTAACCTTACCTGTGGCTACTCCAAAACTTGCTCCTATTCCTGATGCTACAAAGTCCGTTTGTTTAGTAACAGTAGGTTCTGTCTCAGTTTCTTTCTTGGCAGAGATTATTAGCCTCTCAAGTTTTCTTGTAGCTTCACCACTATTTCTCTTCATCATCCTTTGTGCATCTGAAACTGCCTGAGACACTATCATACTCTCCCCTTTGTACTTCTCTACAAACCCTATTATTAAGTCCCTAATATTCTTTCTGCTAAGATCTCCACTCAAAGCTCTTACACTCTCGTCCTTACTAGGTTCGTACAAGGGTTTGTTTTGAAGTATCCAGAATCTCCCTCCTGAAAGGACCCATTCAATATTTTGTATCTGTCTAGACTTATTCTCAACAATTAAAGCTATCTTGGAAATCTCCTCCATATCTTTATCTGAAAGTTTTTGTCTATGACTCCAGCTACTAGATATCTTAATCTTTTCTACATTACTCTTTCCTTTTGAGGAACGAAGAGTTCTTACTTTCATCCATTCTTGTGGAGATATGTGTTTTTCTGCAATGGTTAAATCTTTCTTGTTTAGAAGATATGAGTCTGGAGTAATTTCACCCAAGGATATTACATCACCTAATCCAAATACCGCTTCAATACTTAGTTTAGTATTATCTTGTGTTATTGGATCTACCGTAAAGACTACCCCTGACACTTCTGACTGCACCATCTTTTGAACAACAACAGACATTTTGACATCAGCTAAGTCTATACCCATCTTAGAAGCGTAAGCTACAACATCATCACAAAACATAGAGGCAAAAATTCTTTTAATTGCTATTTTAACTTCGTCAAATTTTCTAACATTTAACTCTGTAGAGAATACACCACTAAAGGAAACTTGAGGATTCTCTGGAAACACCACTGAGGATCTTACAGATACCCAGGCATCTGTAAAACCTGAGAGTCTGGTGTATGCACTAAGGATTTCTTCCTCTACTTCCTTTGAGAAATCTCCCTTAAGAAACACTGATTCAACTTCCTCTGTTTCAGGGTTTCTACCTTTAGCAAGAAGTTTTTTATTGCTAGACTCTAGAGTATTAAATGCCAAATCTACAAAAACGTCACTAGATAAAACGAAAAATTCAGGAACAGGAACATCCATATCCTTAAGTTGAAAAAGGCTTAAACCTTTTCTTCCTATACGGTTTTCATTTAAGTCTTTGGCTGAATAGTCTTCAAAAAAGAAAATTTGATCCTTTTTTGTGTTTGCACTCTGCATTTTAAACTGGGCAGTTAAAAATTTAGTTCTGTATATTAAACAATACCTTTAGCTTCTAATTTTTGCAAGTCTATGTAAAATTCATAAAGAATCTGACCTATGACCATTAAAGGTACTGCCATAAAACCACCTATAAAACCAAAAAATATTAAGAATACTATGACTCCGAGTAAAACCACAATAGGTTTCAAACCAACTGCATTTCCCATAACCTTTGGAGTTATTACACCATTCTCTAAAGGCTGATAAAGGATGTAAGCTGCAAGAACAATTACTGCACTAACAGGTCCAACACTGATCAACGCAACTACTGACATGGCAAATCCAGCTAGGGTAGACCCTAAATTAGGAATTAAGTCCATTAAGCCTGTAAACATTGCTAAAGGAAGAGCAAATGGAACACCTAAAATTGTTAGGACTATCCAAGAGAATATTGTGGCACAAAGACTTACTACTCCCTGACCAAGAACCCAACTCCCTAATTTGTTTTCTACATCCATAACTAATTTCCTAACTCTCTGCCTTTTTTCATTAGATACTATTTTGATCAACAAGATATCTGCAAAAGTATCATGCTCAGAGACAAGATATATTGAAAAGATTAAAGAGGTAACGAAGAATGCGCCAATCCCAAAGAAGTCAGAGATGAAAGTAGCAACATTTTTAACATTAGCAGCAGTGGGAAAACCTTTTATGAAATCTGTTACATACTCACTTATACTTGCTGTCTCCACAGAGTATCCTGCTATTGAAAAGTCTTCCAAAAAGAGTAACGATTCATCTACCCATGCTGGGAGAACATTCACCAACCCTGCTAGCTGGTTAATAAAGGGTACAGAGACAAGGAATAAGAAAGATAGAATTATTAGAATAAGAAGAAAATATGCAATACCTATGGAAAGACCTTTAGATAATCCTCTTTTCTTTAGCCACTTAACTACTGGTTTGATAGTAGACATTATTACAAAACCAAAGAAGACAAAAAGTGTAACTGTAAGTAACTGTTTTCCGAAGTATATAAATGCTAAAAGTAAAAGGATAAAAAATATTAACTTGGTTGAAAACTCTATTGTTACTGTTTGGCCTTTTTCCTTCCTAGATGGCTTAATACTATCTCTTTGCTCGCTTTCAGAGGATTTAACAACTACATCTTCACTTCTCTGAGGGGTATCCTCTACATCTTTACTATTATCTTTTACAGAAAATATCTTTCCCATATGTTTAATTATTAAATTATTTTTTATTATAGCAATTTTATAGTTACTTGAGAACTTTTACAATTATCCTAGAGGCTATAAAAGAAGTTAAGGGTACTACCAATATTAAACCTATACTTGCTACCAAAGCTCTCACTATTTCTTCGACCACAAACCCTGTATTAATTAATATTCTAAAATTAGGATTATTTGCAGAAAGAAGCATAATTAAAGAAAAGCTAGAACCTGCATAAGCGATAAAGAGTGTATTAACCATTGATGCTATATGGTCTTTCCCAATATTCATTGTTTTTCTAAAAAGTTCATTTGAACTAAGACTTCTGTCCGTGTCATATATCTCCATCATGGAAGAAGCTTGACCTATGGTTACATCATCTAGTACTCCTAAAGCTCCAATAACAATACTAAGTAAAAATACCCAAGAGAGTCTAACTACTCCCGCGGTTATGTCAAAGAGCATAGCAGAGGCTTCTTCTCCTGTACCACTTATATTTAACCAAGAGATGACCAAATATCCTACACTTGCAATTATTAATATACCCAAGAAGGTAGAAACGAAAGCAATTAGAGATTTAAAGTTAAAACCGTAGGTTATGAATGTGGAAGCACACAAAAGAACTAGTAGGGTAACTACAGATATTAGTACAAAATTAGCTCCCATGTTTAACCTAGGTATTGCAAAGAAGTAGAGTATACAAAAACTTATTGCCAATCCTAAAGTTGCAGTTAATCCTCTAATTCCTGTTATAGCTACTATTAAAATAACAAATATTATACCCAAAAAGATAAGTGCATTTTCTCTAGAATAACTCTCTATGGTCCAAACTTCGTTACCTTCAACGTCTTTGGTCTGAGATACATACACTTTACTGTTTTGTTTAAAAAGATCATCTTCATTATTTATCCATGTTGGCATTGTTTCTACAACTTCTCCTTCATACTGTCCACTTAGTATTTCTATATCATAATTAAAGCACTCAAATTCTACTTCCTCTGTAACAAATCCACACTCTATTTGGTTTTGTTTAAGAATTTTAGCTTTAAAAACTTCTGGTTCTTGTTGGGGTTGATAATTAATTTCTTGGATGTATTCCTGGTCAAAATCTAAATCCATATCAAGAGGAATTTCCTGCTTAGCAAATATCGGTAGAGGGAGTAGTAAAAATAGAGAGAGTATAGTTAGTACAGAGAGGAGGAGTATTGGTTTAATTGTTTTTAATAAAAATAGTTTTAGAGATTTCATCACATATATATTTTAACAGATGGTAGATATCTTAGCAGAAAAATAAAAGGGGAGTATGTACTCCCCCCTATGCCTGTCCTTTTAAGACTACTTTTGCTTCATAAATCTGCCCCAAATTATATCAACAATTCTATGCATTTCAACCTTACTAACTGGTAGCATCTGTATATCTTCTTCCATTTCTATATACTCCTTTAAAGAGGGAGTTCCACCAAGATTACCAAGGGTCATTTCTACATGAGAGTCTACAAAATAATTAATCCCTCCTAAAACTCTCTTGGTATCTTTCTCAGTTAGACGATCCTCTGCATAATCCATTGCCGTTCCAGCTAGTACTGGGAGAAGAGTCCCCAGGAAGTACGCATTTTGCACAACTGCCTCTTTTCCTTCCCTTATCCTAGGGGTTTCATCCTCCTCATACCACTCCTCGGGCAACTCAAAACCTTTTGAGAGAAGGGATTTTAATTGCTCCTCAGCATTCAAAGACTTGGGCTTTTTCCAGAAAAAAAGATCCATCCTTGAATCCAATTGAAAATGTCTCAAATCCTCGATGTCAAAATACTCTAGCCCTTCATCACTTTCTCTTTCAACTTGATGATCAAATATTTGCTCTCTGTTATCTCTCATACTTTAATATTTTTAAATTATATATAAAAATATAACCACCCATCCGATATTAATCGGGTAGGGCAGTTATAATTTACCTTAACAAAAACTAAGACTCTTTCCCTTTGTACTTAACTAATACAAATCCAGAACTAAATGCAAATGCTAATACTGCTAACAATCCAAATACTACCATTAAGTTATTACCAAATATTACCTGCATTGCTGCTTCTAATTCTCCAGAAGCTACAGGGATCTCATCCATAACTGCATCTCCGTCTACATCACTCTCCTGGGAATATATTACTCTTACCTTCTCTTCAATCTCTACCTCATTACCTGCCTCATCTGTAATAGTTACACCAAATACGTTAGGACCATCTTCTAGTAATATTCCAGTTATTCTAAAGTCTCCCTCTTCATCACAAGTAACTACATATTTATCTGTACCTCTTCTTACAACAACCTCTGCATTAGGCTCTACATTACCTACCATTGTAAATGTCTCTGTACCTACCTCAATAGGGTAATTTATTTCAGTAAGCTCGGGAGGAGTTCTGTCTACTTCAACCATCCTCATGTCAGATTGTAAAGAAATATATCTTTTTGGAAAACCTCTAACTCCGGCTACAGACACTGCGTACTTACCTTCATCTTCAATAGGGTATTCAAATTCAAAAGCAGATTCTTTATCTACTTTAACTCTTCCAACTTCCTCATTATCTACATACACAAATACCTCATCAAAACCCTCTGCTACACCTCTAATTTTAATCTCCTCTTTGTTAGTTATTTCCTCCGTACCTGCAAGAGATGGAGTATCTAATGACTCATCCAACTCAGGAGTTCTACTAAACCTTAAAAAGGAGTAAATTCCATAGGAAATTAAAACTATCCCTAGAAAAATAAATATGGAACCAACAATCCTTGAGACCTTCTCCTGGTTATCAGGTTTCTTAATCTCAACCTTAGAAAGCATAGATTTCTTAGAATCTCCTTTCTTAACTACCTTTTCAGTAGTCCTCATTTTCTTGGCAGTATTAGTTTTTTTCTTAGCCACTTTAACCTATATTAAAATTTATATGTTACTAGCTTTAGAATAATATAATTAGACAAATAATGCAACTATCTGTAAAAAATAGTAGAATAGGGGAGGAATATGAAAATACTAAAGAAAATAATAATAACACTTTTACTAATACTATTGGTTCTAACCCCAATACTCTTCTTCATCATTTACCCAAACTACAACAACATACTACTTACCCTTAACTCCTTTAATACCTACAACCTATCCAAAGAAACTAGTGTGAAAGTACTAACACAAATATCTCCACCGAAAGAAAAATACCAAGAACAAGTTTTAGGTTTCACCTCCATAGAAGAATCTCTTCTAGATGCGGACATTAACCTGGAGGAAAAAATTCTAGAAGACCTTAATACAACTCTTAAAATAGAGACATTGAATATTGAAGGAGAAATATTACAAGGAGAATCATCCCTAAGAATGAACGACGGGTTTTGGCACTTTCCTACATCAGTATTCCCAGGAGAAAGAGGAAATGTTGTTGTAATTGGTCATCGTTTTCTACACCTTCCTCCTAGAAAAGATACTCTTTTTAATTTAGAAGATATAAAGATTGGAGAAAAGTTAGTAATATCACAAACTGAAAAGCCTCAAGGAGAAGAAAACACAGAACAAACAAACTCCCTAACATACGTAGTCGTTGAAATTAAAGAAGTAGAACCAAATGATGTTTCCGTTATCCAAGAAGCTCAAGACTATAGACTTACCCTAATCACTTGTACTCCACTATGGACATCAGAAAAACGCTTAGTAGTAATAGCAAAACTGGACAAATTGTATAAAAGAGTGTAGACTTTGACCGCAATTTTAATATTAAAAAACAATACAAATGAGTGAATTATACAAAAGAGAAGACTTGGGCAAAGACACAATCCAATTTAAGATTACTATTCTAAGAGATGAATTTCAGAAAGAATATAACGCTCTTCTTAAAAAAGAATTAGAAGACACAGACATCAAAGGGTTTAGAAAAGGAAAAGTTCCAGGAGATCTAGTAGAACCACATGTAGGACATACTATTAAGATCCAAGCTTTTGAAAAACTTCTTCCACAACACTTAGAAAATGCTTTAATAAAAGAAGGGGTTAATCCAATAGCACCACCTGAGTACAAAGAATTTCCAGACTTTAAGGGAGAGAAAGATTTAGAATTTACTATGAACATAACTGTAATGCCTGAGTTTAAGTTAGGAAATCTTAAAAAGGTTAAAGTTGATAAGGAAGAGGTAAAAGTAGAGAAAAAGGAAATAGATAAAGCACTAGAGAGACTTAAGGATAACCAAGAAACAAAAGCAGAAGAGATAAATGAGGATTGGGCAAAAGAAATAATTAAAATTCTTAAACTAGATGACGTTAAGGATCTAAAAGGCTTGAGAGAACATATAAAGGAAGCCATGCTAAAACAGAAAGAACATATGACAAGTCACAAAGTTCAAGATAGTGCTTTAAAAGAAGCAATTAAGCTCTCTAATATAGAAATCCCTGAACCTGCAATTAAATACGAATCTTCGGAAAGAGAAAGGTCATTCACAAGCGATATGCAACAGAAAGGCATAGATATTAATGACTTCCTTAAAGCAAACAATATAACGCTAGAGAAGATGAGAAAGATGTGGGAAAAAGATGCAAAACAAGCATTAGAGTCAGATGTATTCCTGAGGTTGTATGCAGAAAATAGAAAAGTGCAAGTAACTGATGAAGACTTAAAGAAAAAGATAGAAACAATTAAAATGAGTGCTCCTGAAGGTACAGACTCTAAGATTTTTGAGGATGAAGGTTGGAAAGAATATATTAGAAGAATAGAGCAGAAAGAGAAGGCTTTTCAAGAGTTTGTAAAAGAAGTAGTAGGGGAGAAAAAAGAAAAAGAAGTTAAAAAAGAGAAGAAAAAGAATAATTTCTAACAATTATTTACCATGAATTTAATACCCACTGTCATAGAAAAAGAAAGAGGGAGTGAAAGAGCATATGATATATACTCTAGACTTCTTAAAGATAGAATCATATTTGTAAGTGGAACAATTAAAACAGATATGGCAAATACTGTAATTGCTCAATTACTTTTTCTAGAGAAAGAAAACCCTAAAGAAGATATACAGATGTTCATTAACTCATACGGAGGAGAAGTTACAGCAGGTATGGCAATACTGGATACCATGAACTATATTAAGTGTGATATCTCTACCATAGCAGTAGGGTTAGCTGCATCTATGGGCAGTATACTTCTTGCCAATGGTACAAAGGAAAAGAGATTTGCACTACCTAATAGTAAGATACATATTCATCAACCTTTGGGAGGTGTAAAAGGTCAGGCTAGTGATATTAAGATAGAGGCAGAGGAGATCATTAAAACAAGGGAGAGTCTTTACAAGATTCTTTCTACGAGGACTGGTCAGAGTATTAAACAAATAGAAAAGGATGCAGATAGAGATAAGTACTTTACTGCAATAGAAGCGAAGACATATGGGTTGATAGATAAGGTTATTAAAAAAAGATAAAACCCTAAGTCGAACTTAGTACAAAACCTTTAGTGTATCAATAACTATATTGGTTTTTTGATATAAATTT
>CAYGOB010000021.1:0-10835 GCA_964351475.1 uncultured Candidatus Saccharibacteria bacterium | reverse complement strand
AATTCTTTAATTTGTTCTTAGAGGTATTCATATAACTATGACTATTAAAAAGAACATCTAAACTATTTGTAAAGCTGCTATTGGAGTTAAAGAAACTAATGTTAGAGTATTCACTACTGTCTGTAAAAATATCTTGGTACCAACACTTGTTTTCTCCTGAATATAGTACACAAACATTTGCAGGGATATTTGAGTAATTCTCTCCTTGAACATATACAAGATATTTGCTATTAGGGGATGTAGGAAACAAGGTGTTAGACTGGTTAAGAAATCCTTCCTTAACTTCTTGATACATACCATTGTCCCAGGCTACTTCTTCAGATACTACATTCTCACTATTTGGTTGCCATATGAGGTTAGGTTTTTGATTAGAGATGTAAGAGTAACTATTGCTCCCATACAGAATTGGTGTCCTGATATCATAAGTCATCCCATTTTCTAAGGTAAAGCTCTCCTCTATACCTCCAAACTCCTCTTGAGTTAAATGCAACCTGTTTCTTAACTGTGCCCAACTAATTGTCACATCTCTAAAAACAAGGTCCGGAACACCTCTGTATTTACTATCTAAAGCATAAAGAACAAGAGATATGTTGTCATCTGTATCTATTTTTTCCTTAATTAAAAATTCAAGATCTCCAAAAGGCTCTTTGGAATACATATATCTTTCCTCATTTAAACATTCTCCCTTATTCCCAGAGTAAAGACAAAAACCTGCAAATACATCATCCTGTCCTTCCCAATTAAGCCTAACTTTTACAACATAGTCCAAACCAGAATCTATTGACACTGGTGTGTACACACATGGAAGCTTAGCATCTCCTTTAAGAGATATCCCAGATGCAACTCCTTGATCTAATACCTTTACTTCATAATTTAAATCCTGGATACCAGAACAATCTTCACCTTCACTTTCTGAAAGTAGGGGTACTAAATCTACCGTTGTTAAAAAGTCATCCTCATTTAACCCATAAATATTATCTAAACTAAAATATGCTTTCTCTACAGAGACTCCAGAGCTTACTTCCTCCCTGGAGAAAATGTAATCTTCTACAACATAATATTCATGCTCCTGTTGCAAACCAAAGGTTTTACTCGGAGTAATTATTTCTGACTCTATATCTATATATGGGTAAGAAGGCGTTAATAATATTGAATCCCTTAATCTTGTTACTTTAGTAGGGAGAGAGCGAGCTGAAGTAGTATTAACCGTCAAAGAATAACTCTGTGTTTGACCCAGATACTGAAAAGATTTAGAAATATAGTTACCTTCGACTGAATAATTGGATGATTCTATACCCGTAGCATATATGTTAGGAGTATGTGGAATATCTCTAACAAAATAACTGTCATGATCAAAGCCAGAAGAAATAATATCTAGGCTTTCATTTAACGGCTTTTCTGTCTGAACAGGAACTTCATACAAAGAAAGCGTTCCTTCTTGCCAGAGTAGACTTAAATCTTTCCAAAGAGATTCGGAAGCACTCCAATCAATATCAAAAGTAAAACCTTCTAAAGAGATACTCTCATCTACCAGAATATATCTTACATCATAGCTTTGCATTAAATTAAGAAATTTCTCTTTATCTCCAGATCTAAATAAATTAGCAATGTCTAGCATTGCTTTTTCTCCTGATTGAGAACCAATAGCCAATGAGAGGTCCATTACGGGGTTTGGAATTATATAGGATATGAATTGTGAACCCCAAAAGCCCCATTCATATTCCCTAAAATAGTTATTATTCGATGGAGGAGCATAATATATTCTTCCCTTACTATCATTTTCCCCCAAGTATTCATTCAAACTGTAATACTCCTGAGGAATATCTAGTAGAGATACTGGAGAAAACAGTTTCCCTGTAAAAAGGAATTCCGCATATAACATTTGTATTAACAAAAACAATAATATTGGAATGTATAAAGATACTTTTCTTACAACTTTGTTTTTAAAAAATGACGAAAGGTAATTTAAAAGTATGACTAGACCAAAGGATGAAGCTATGGTTAGATTAAGAAGAAAGATATTGCCCAATTTCGACATTGGCCATCTAAACCCCTGTTTAAACAGGGGAATATTATCTTGAAACCAAGTAAATAATAACCCCAAAGGTGGATTAGTTACTTTTATAAAGAACCAACTCCCAATGGCAAACAGCGGGAAAAACAAAAGAGCATATTTCTTCTTAAAGACAGCAAATGGTACAAGTAAGAGAGAAAAAATAGCAGGAAACAAACCAAATACTTTGTAAAAATCATATATTAAATAATCTTCTCCCATGCCAAAGAGAACATCTTGACCTCCTGAATCAGTAAGGATACGAGAGTATAATCTAGCAGAATTAATTGGGTTCTGCATTTGTGCTTCTAGATCTAAGACACTTGTTGTTATACTTCTGTTTACAAATGAGCCTAAGAGATATTGACTGCTAGTGGCAGTATAAAAGATAAATGGGAGAACCCAAAAGAGTTGAGTGACTATTACTATCAGTAATGTATATATTGTCTTCTTAAGAATAACTTTGAAAACTTTTCCTTTCAAAATTGCAAAGAACAGGATAAAGAAAAAGAGAAATATTAAATCTACAATAAAGATAGTCGCAATAACAGATGTTGCTGTAAACAGAATTGCAGAGATAAAGAGAAAAAGGGCTTTCTTAGGCGAGGAGAACTCAATATACCTGTATACAGAGTAAAGTAGTAGGGGCAAGAATCCAAAATTGGTAATATATGGTCCCATATTTTGATAAAAGACCCATATTGTCCATAGAGTTGTTACATATCCCACCCCTGCAAGAAGTACAATTAACTGACTGTTTCTCCTAATACCTTTGTAACTTTGTGCTATTTTCTCTGCTAGCTTTGCTATAAATAGACTACCTATAAATAAACATATTAGGTAATATATTTGCCCTAACATATTAGTAGGTAAAACAACATCCATTACTTGAAATATTCCAGCCCTAAATATATCTGCTTGTTCACTTTCTGACCCAAAACCAAGTACTCGGTATGTTCGCCAAGCAGGAGAGAGTAGGGATCTTTCTACAGTTAATACTGGGTTTAATTCAGGGGAATAGTTGTCATTAGAGAGTGTGTACTTACTTGGATTAAAGGACAATATGCATATAATTATTAAGAATATTATTAATAGTATATATCCGTAATTTTGTTTTAAGAGAGTTTTTAGTTTAATAATAAGCATATACCTATTAATATATCAGAATGTTGATATATTCTCTACTTAAACAAAGAGAAAAAATGTGAGAAAGTAATATACATTAGGCCTCCTTCTTGACTTTAAAGTACCCATATTGTTTAATGATTAGTAGATAAATTAATCTGCCTACAATCATTATGGATCAATATCAAAACCCAAATCTCGAAGTTAAAAATCCTTCTGAATTTTCAGTCCCTAACACAGACCTGTCTCAGGGTTTAGGAAATTTCCCTACATCAACAACAGAGGAAGAAAAAGAACCTGTAACTTCTCAACAAGAGGTAAATATAGAGGAAAGAATACAACCTTCTGAAATATCTGAGAGTTTTACTCCAGATACAACCCCTACTGAAGAAGAAGGAGGAAAGGAATACCTAAGACTTTTAGACTTAATAACTGACGCTGAAGATACAATGGAGGAATTAAAAAAGGGGATAAGCGCCCTCAAAGATAAGAAGGTAGACAACGAAGAGCTAAGCACAGATGAAGATCCCCGTATAGTTGTACAAAAACTAACTCAAGAAATATCTAATGAAGAAACTTTTCCAAATTTAGAACAGGTATTTGATAGTTACAAACAACAACTCAATGAGGATCCACTTGCTCCTTTACCAAAAGAACTTTCTCCTACTGGAGAATTTTTCCCTAACTCTAATGTTTTGGACTTGTCACACCTTCCCACCTCCTTAGACCCAAGAGTCGAAATTAATCAGGGGACCAAAAAGAAAGAAATAATTTTCCCGTTTCCTGCTAACACTTCTCAAGACCCACAATATTCAGCCACTTTCGAAGGGCAAACCTCATTCGATTATGAAGACTTTGTAAAAGCTCTACAACAGGGTATACAACCCCCCAACGAAGGTGTATACATTAAGCTAGAACAAGAGAACGATTACAAGATAATTAGACTCAATCATTTCCAGTTTGACGAGATTAATAATGCAATACTAAGAGAAGAGGAAAGTAGAGATCAAACACAGCCGCCAGTAACACCTTCAACACAATCTTATGAACAACCACCAACTAGAGAACCTGAAGGATTCCCACCCCCTCAACCACTTGGTGTTTAAATTAACGTTGTTCACAAAAACTTACTTTAGAGGATGATTCTTCCTAACAGTCTCCTCTGCAAATTTCTCACTAGCATGTACATACTTAGTAGTAGTATTTAAACTCTCATGACCAAGTAATACCTGTAATGCTGCAGGACTAGCACCATCTTCAGCTAAATATGTTGCAAAACCATGCCTTAAACTATGTGCAGAAGTAGGTATCTGTATACCCAACTTCTTTCTGTAAACAACTATTCTCTCTTGAAAATAATTAGTCGATATTCTTGCATTAGGCTTCCCAGACCTACTACCAGAGAAAGGTATGAAGAGAGCAGGGGAGTCAAACTTACTTAACATTCCACTCTGTCTGTAATCCTCAATCAGTTTAATATATTTTCTATTACCCTTATCAAAAATCTCTAAATTTAACTCAGAACCACCAGATGTTTCACGCTCGTTTTCTTTAGAATTCTCAATAAAAAACTTCTCCATTTCTGCAGGCTGCTCATCCTCATCCCTGTCTAAAAAAGCATACTTCAATCTAACTACTAGATACTTATTTAACCAATCCAAACTCCTAGAAGTCATATATGCAGACCTTTCTTTTTTACCCTTCCCAAAAATATAAATCTTTCCCTCAACATTTAATTGCTCGAGATCTAAATCAATAAGTTCAGAGATTCTCATACCCGTAGCAAATAACATCTCCAACATACACCTGTTTCGTATAGCAACCTTCTCATCCTTCTCAAAAACCATTGGCGCTTCTATCAATTTCTTCAGTTGCTCTAAACTAGCTACCTTCTTCATCTTCTTTTCTGCTTTCATTAAATTTACAGCATCTGGAGGTAATGGGATATCTAAATCATATGATATTCTGAATTTTAAAAATGACCTTAAAGATGAAAGCATTCGATTAATACTCCTTGGACTCAAACCCTCATTTTTTTTACTAGACGCTTTAGAAGATTTAGATGAACTTGAAAATTTTCCAAGACTTCCATACACCTTGGCATACACATCTGTTAAAAAATCACTCTCAAATCTCTTCTTGGGTTTCACTGGATTTTTATTCTCCTTTCTAGGTGTATTCATATCACCCTCAAACTTAATGCCGCTTAAATCGTCGCTAAGAGCTTCGCTATCCTTAACCCCTGATATTACAACCTTTTTAGCGTATTTGTCTCTAAAATTATCCAAATCTCTTAAATGTTCACCCGCAACTAAGTAGCCTTTGAACGTATCTATATCCTTCTTAGTAACATCCTCAAACTTTGTTCCTCTGAAATGTAAAAAGGTAGCAAAGATGCAAAGATCTCGAGCGTAATTGTAAATAGTCTGTAGACTGTAATTATTATTTTGCAAAGACAACAGGTAGTCATCTTGCTCATTTAATTTTGGAAAATCTTTCATGTCTTATTTTATATTAAATTAAATACATATCAAACGCATATCAGATTTAAAATACTTAAACGGGAGTAGGGGATGTCAAAATTTTGAGAAATGGCATGTTCTGTTAAAAAGTCAAAGTAGAGGGGAAATGAAATAAAAAAAGAATAATTTTGTCGATGGTTATATATCATTTAATATTTTTCGTTATTTAAAATAGCTTACATTTCTATCGTTCTTCTGGTTCTTTTCAGACTCACCGCATATAAGGACGATTATACTCGGTTGTTATATTTTAAATCATAACACATTTCCGTAAAGGGTAGAACCCCTCTCCTAGAATATCGTATACATTACTTGTTAGACATAAATATTAGTATAACATTTCCTTCTTTTACTATGTATATATCCTCTACAATAACCACTATCAATAGAAGATTAGCAATTAATTATCCACACTGTTAACTATGGGATACCACATACTATGGGATGTTGGGTCCTCTACCCCTACTCTCTATGAAACAGTGTATATATTTCTTAAATCTAAATGTTCAAAAAAACACCTACCATGAAGGCAATAACTAAAATAGCAATATAAAAATATATTCCTTTACTTTTCCCATATGCTACTTCCTCCTGACTAACTACCCCTACTGAGAAATAGTAACCAAGAACCGGTATAGCAGCTACAATCTCATGAGAATCCCCAGTTAGGAATATTCCTAGAAACAAAATAAAGGTTATTAATAATGTCAACAAGCTTTTTTTGTACAACTCCCCCTCCTCTATCCCAATATTTAAATAATGGATTGAGATAATGAATATGTAGGTTAATAATATTAAAGGTAAGAGAAAATATATTTCTAAACCTGTTACTAAGAAACTAAACGTAAAGAAGTACATCATTAGAAGGGACACAAGGTACGAGGATGTCCTACCAACTTGAGCGAGAGGAATCTTTTTAAAAAGATCTACATTTAAGACATTAGCCATTAAAAAGGATATGTAGTTACCTAAGAAGACTAGGAACATAAGGAAAAGAAGTATAAAGGCTTCATATATACGGCTAAATTTTTGAAAGAAGAAGAATTCAATAAATAACGCTTGAGAAAATACATACAGAGCAGATTGCAAAAGAAAAAGAACAGACCTTCTTTTAACTTTAAAGTTAAATGCCCAGAGTAGTCCTAAAAAAGTAACTACAAAGTATATTCCTGCATTAAGATACACCCTCCATACAATTATCTGTGTTTGTGCTTGGGTTATTTTTGATATAAAGATGGCTAAGGCTATTAAAGCAGCTAATGTAAGCAACTTACCTCTCTTTTCTTCATCTGTACTTGTTATAGCTCTATCCATTCATTGTTTCTAAATATTTTAGACCCTTGGTAGTTAAAACTCTACCCCTAGAAGTTCTTTTAATATAACCACATTTCATCAAGAAAGGCTCATAAACATCTGCCAATGTAGATTCATCTTCCGAAATGGATGCCGCTAAAGTAGATAACCCTATTGGTCCACCTCCGAAATTGTTTAACAGTGTTGTTAATATCGTTCTGTCTATCTTCTCTAAACCCTTTTCATCTACACCCAAAAGCTTCATAGTCTTTGAAACAATCTCTGTTGTTACCTTCTTCTCGCCCCTACTCTCAGCATAATCTCTAGTTCTTCTTAAGAGTCGCAAACCTATCCTGGCAGTACCTCTGGAGCTATCTGCCAGCTTTTCTAATGCATCCTCCCCTATTTCAATGTCCCATAATTTACAAGCTCTTTTAAGAATTGATATCAAATCCTCTTGGGAAAAGAAATCTAGCCTTTGAACTAAACCAAACCTTTCTCTCATAGGAGAACTTATCTTGCCTACCTGTGTAGTTGCCCCTATTAAGGTAAAAGGCTCTAAAGTTAGCCTTATTGTTTTTGCAGAAGGTCCTTTACCCATAATGATATCTAACACTCCATCCTCCATAGCTGGGTAAAGAATTTCCTCTACGACTTTGGATAATCTGTGTATTTCATCTATAAAAAGTACATCATTTTTCTTTAAGCCTGTTAATATTGCAGCTAAGTCTCCTTGTCTTTCAACAGCTGGTCCTGAAGTTATTTTAATAGAAGCCCCTACTTCGTTTGCTATGGCAATAGCAAATGTGGTTTTACCTAAACCTGGAGGTCCGTAAAAAAGAATATGATCCATTACTTCCTTTCTCTTTTTTGCTGAATCTATCATCATTTGCAGAGCTTGTTTTTCCAATTTCCTCCCTATCATTTCATCTAGGGTACTTGGCCTTATACTTTGCTCTAAGATTGTATTCTCTTCAGAAGATTGAGCTAGTTTTCTTTTCTTTTTCTTTTTTAGTTTAGAAGTAGACTCTATCATTTTACTCACTTAATACCTTTTTAATTAATTCCTCTATACTAATATCTTTCTTTTTCTTTACAATATCTTCACTTAACTTAATCTTTTCTTTTAGTTGTTCTCCACTAAATCCTAATGTTTTAAGAGCTTCTTTTAATTCCTTAATTACAGATTCCTCAGAATCTTCTTTTTGGTCAAAATCTATCTTACCTCTTAGGTCTAAGATTATCTTTTGAGCACCTTTCATACCTAGACCAGATACTTTGGTTAAGGCTTTAGCATCACCCTCTAGTATCATTTTCTCTAATTCCTTTCTTGAAAAGACAGATATTATTGCTAACCCTATCTTGGGTCCTACACCGGATACAGATATTAGTTGTTCAAAAAAGTCTCTCTCTTCTTCTTTCTTAAAACCAAAGAGTGTTTGGTTATCTTCTCTTACATGGAAATGAGTATATAATGAGTACTTTTCACCTTTAGGTGGGGGCATATATGTTGAAGGTATGTCTATTCTGTAAGCAATACCACTGTCTGTGAGTATATCTACAAAAGAGTCTTTAGATATATGATTTTTAAGTATAGTTCCTGTTATGTATGAGATCATAATATATTATACAGGATTTAAAAGAAGGAAGAATTTAAAAATGAAGATTAGTTTTATGCAATATCCTCCTAACTAGTTATCTAGCATATATCCTTGCATCTCAGTTTTTTTTGCCAACAACTTAATTGCCCTATGAAGATTATAAAAACATTCTTCATACTCAGCTTCCTCAGCCTTAGGAATTACCATCCGCAACCTCTCCATAGTAACGATGTAACTAGTATCCCTTATTTCCTTTGCGTCAAATTTTTTAAAAATCGGGTTAGGGCCTGATACTGGGTACATTTCATAAAATATATATAACATTTTCTCCATAATCTCGGGAGAATCCCTTTCCATCAACAAATCGGAATACCTGTGTGCCTCTATCCTTCGTATCCGCCCCTCTTTAAACGATTTCCCTATTCTGTTAACAATTATATCCTCATATGTGGCTACACTCCACATAGAATCAGGGTCTAAAGGCTCTCTAAGCTCTTCTGAAGATTCCTTAATAGCCTTTGCTATTGTATTTACCGCCAGAAGTTGGAGAAAATTGTCATATGATTCGACATTATCAAGAAAGGACGAAGACTGGTCTGAAAAAGTAGAATAAAATGAAGGGTAATCGTAGACGAAGGGGTCTTTACAGGAAGCAGGAATTTCATTGCTCATTATTTATTAATATAATAATTTAAGATGGGAAGTTTCTAATATTCTCACAGAAAAGCACCCCTCTGTCAATACTATAAGCTAGCGGGATGATGCTATAGCAACAGCAATAGCATCTGCAGCATCATCAGGCTTAGGAATACTCCCTAAATTACACAACATCTTAACATTCTCTTGTACTTGCTTCTTATCCGCCTTCCCATACCCTGTTACCGCATCCTTTACTTGCAAAGGTGTAAATTCCTTAATTGGTATATTACTCTTCTCTAAAACTAACCTAACAACCCCCCTAGCCTCTCCTACATTCATAGCAGTCTTAGCATTATTACAAAATATTAATGTCTCTATACCAGCTAAATCTGGATTAAATTTTTTTACTAATTCAGAAATATCATTATATATTTCTAATAACCTTTGAGATACTGTAAGACCTTTTTTAGTAGTTACAGCACCATAATCTATGGCTGTAGGAGTACCATCATTGTCAAAATCCACCACAGCCCAACCTGTAGTAGCTAAACCTGGATCTATACCTAATATACGCATAGGATATTGTAGCATGTATAAGGGGTCGGTTTATATCCCAGAAACAAATATAAACCTATCAAATAAATCTTCAGGTTCTCGACTCTCTCTTTCCTCTAACCCAACTTTTCCTTCCAAAAAACGTATGTGAAAAATAACATCCCTATCAGAATTTGGACTAATTGGTTTAATATCAAAATCTACAAGACTGTAACCATTTCCATCGATCTCAAAATAGTAATAGTTTTCATTTTTACGCCAATCTTCTAGTTCAGGATTATCTCTTCCTTCATACAAATAGGTAGTTATGTTTATTACTGCCCCTAACAGTATTGCATCAGAATGTGGATCCCGAGACATACACTCAATCTTTCCAAAATTTTCCATAAATTTCTATTATAATAATATATTATTAAACCTTTAAATTACTCCAAACCTCCTGTACATCATCATGTCCTTCTAATCTTTCTAAAACCTCTTTTGCCTTCTCTAAATCCTCGCCTTTTAACTCTTTTAATGTCTTAGCCTCTTTTACAATACCTGCCTCCCTTAATACATAACCCAACTTACTAACCTCATCCCTTACCTTACCCCAATCCCTATACTCTGTATATATCTCTAAACCCTTAGTACTATTTAAGTCTACCTCGTCAATATCTAACACCCCATCTATTTCCATAATATTTAACATAACCTCCTCTACATCATCCTCAACAAACTTATCATCATCACCATACTTCTTAGCCTTTTCCATATGCCCACACTTAATAACTATTAAACCCTTAATGTCAAAATTCCAAGAAACACTACCCTCTGTCCCCATATTCCCTCCTATGTCTTCGAAAAGTTTTCTTATATCAGATATTGTCCTATTCTTATTATCTGTTAACGTATCTACCATTATTTGTATTCCAAAAGGCCCAAAACCCTCGTAAGTAGAACTATCAAAGGAAACACCCTCACTACCCTCTCCTGTACCCTTCTGTATTGCTTTCTCTATCTTATCTTGAGGAAAACTTACCTCCTTAGCCTTATCTATATACATCC
>CAYGOB010000020.1:0-10984 GCA_964351475.1 uncultured Candidatus Saccharibacteria bacterium | reverse complement strand
CTCTTGTAAAAATACGGTAGCAGCTATTTTATCTATTTTCCCCCTGGAGTGTCTACTGTTTTGTCCCAAAGATGTTAGCATATTTTGAGCATTGGTAGTAGAAAAACTTTCGTCATATGTTTTAATTGTTGTCTTTGTGGCTTTTTTGAGTAAGGATATAAAGGAATTAATTTTTTTCTCTGTTCTCTTATGTTCAGGAGAGAATGATTGTGGCTTCCCAACTAGGATTGTTTCTATTTTGTATTCTTCGATTATGTCAAGAATATCTTGAATAATATTGTTAACGTTTCTGTTTTTTGTTATAGACAAAACTGTTAGGGGAGATGCAATGATTCCATTAGAATCTGAGATTGCTAATCCAAAATGTTTTTCTCCATAATCTATGGCTAGTATTGGGTACATATATATCTATTGTAATATAGCTTTAATTCTTTTTACACCAGCACCTACATTTTCTTGTTTTACAATCTTTAATTTTGTAAGTTCCCGAGTGTTTCCTACATGGGGCCCATTACATATCTCGGTTGAGAAAGGATTGTCCTTAGGACCTACATAATAAACTTTTACAGTGTCCCCATATTTTTCTACAAATGAGGCACTTGAGGATTCCTGTTCTATTATTTCTAGAGCTTCTTCTTTAGATTTCTCTTCATAGGAAATATCTAATTCTTTTTCAATAGCCATACTTACAATGTCTTCGACCTCTTTAACTTGTTCAGGAGTTAACTTAGACTCGTTTGGGAAATCTAATCTAAGTCTCTCTGAAGTAATATTACTTCCCATTTGATATATATGATTTCCTAGTACTTTACGAAGAGCTGTAAGGAGTAGGTGAGTGGCTGTGTGGTACTTAAGCGACATCTCTGAAGTGTCTGCGAGGCCTCCTTTGAACAAGCCCTTCGAAGCAGTTCTAGATTTCTCCTGATGTTTCTTTTGGGCTTGAAAGAATGAATCTCTCTCCTTTAGAGTTACTCCCTTTTCCAAGAGAATTTCTTCTGTAACTTCAAGAGGTAGTCCATACGTCTCATACAGTTTAAAGGCACTCTCTCCGTCTATAGCTATTTTCTTCTCAAGCAGACTCTCCAATTCTTTAAGACCATTCTCCAAGGTATTATTGAACTTCTCTTCTTCTTGTTCTATTACATCTAATATTTTCTCTCTTTTCTTTCCTAAGTCTGGATATATTTCTGAAAATTGATCTATGGCAACAGTAGCAATTTCTCTTGTGAATGGTTTTTCAATACCAAGTTTTTTTGCATGTCTCACTGCCCTCCTGATTAATCTTCGAAGGATATATCCTTGTTGATTACTACTAGGAATTACACCGTCCATAATGATCCAAGTAGCTGCCTTAATATGGTCAACGATTATTCTCTGAGATTTAATATCTCCATCTCTGCTAATTTCTTGTACTTTTTCTAATATTGGTTTGTAAATATCAATTTCATAGAGGTTGTCTACATTTTGGATTAATGCTGTTATTCTTTCTAATCCTCCTCCAAAATCTACATTGTGTATACCTAATGGTTTTAGACTATCTCCTTCTTTAAAGTATTGCATAAAGACGTTGTTTCCAATCTCAACATATTTACCACAGTCACAGTTCAAGTTACAATTTCCATCACAAGCATTTTTTCCTGTGTCATAGAAAATCTCAGAGTCTGGACCACAAGGACCTCCTGATTCTAAGCCCCACCAGTTTTCTTTTTTACCAAATTTCTGTATTCTTTCTTTTGGTCCTACCTTTGCGTCTATGTCATAGGTTTTAAAAAGTTCTTTCCAAACAGATATTGATTCTTTGTCTTCTGGAATATCATCTTCTCCACCAAAGACCGAAGCATAGATATTTTGAATATTTAAGCCTAATTCTTTTACAAAAAATTCTACGGTAAGATTAATAGCTTCTTTTTTAAAGTAGTCATTTAGAGACCAATTACCGAGCATTTCAAAGGCAGTACAGTGGAAGTTGTTTCCAACTTCTTCAATATCTCCGGTTCTTACACATCTTTGTGAATTTGTTAATCTTTTTCCTTTTGGGTGTTGTTCTCCCATTAAAAATGGTACCAAGGGAAACATTCCTGCATTAACAAAAAGAACAGAAGGGTCGTTTTCAGGTACTAATGGGGCACTTGGTATTTCTTCATGATTGTTCTTTTTGAAAAAATCTATGTATTTTTTTCTGATATCCCTGTATTTGAGAGTGTCCATAGGTATGATTATATCAACTTCGTTATGGTTTAACTACTGAGTATCCTCAGAGGGTTGTTCCTGGGTTTGTTCATTTGCTCTAATTTCTTGTAATTGCTTAGAGATATTTTCAAGGTCAGATATCTCTGGAATTTCTGGTTCTGGAATAGGTGGTTGTTGGTTTTCATCTCTTTCTTCTGTTTGCTTTGGAGCTTGTTTTTCTTGCTCTGGTTGTTGTACCTCCTGTTGTACAGGTGGAGAAGTTTGTTTTTGAGGTTCAGCTACAGGTTGTTCAGTAACAACTGGTGATTGTGTTTCTGTTTTGCTTTTATCTTCTCCTTTGTCTTCTATTTTGTCAGGATCTTTGTCAAATTCTGTGAGATCTTGTAGATCTTTTTCTTTTTGCTCTTGTGTAACTACGGGCTTAGCAGCTGAATATTTGTCCCATACATCCTCTTCTTCCTCTTCAGGGCTTGTTTCTGTTTCTACCTTCTCTCTAATCTCTGAAGTTTCTTCCTGTTCTAGATATTTTGTATCATCAGAAGGTATGGAGGGGGGAAGTTTTCGGTTTGTATATTTCTCTGGATCATCCTTGTCGTCTTTCCATATGGAAAATATTATGAAAGGAGTTACTAGTGCTAGTACTACTGTTAGGACTCCTATTCCAATTATGTGAACTATGTTTTTTGCAATGTCATAACCGAATATTGAGTAGGTATCTTCATCTCTTCTGTCCTCTTCTTGTATTGTAAAGTTCCAGGATTTAGTAGTTTCTAAACCTTCTGTGTCAGAGAATGTTACTTCGGCTTTGTGTAGTCCAGAGTCAAGGTCTTGCTCGGGTTGGTAAATTAGAGTGTGTTCCTGTTGAGAGATTCTGTTAATTCTAATATCGTCGGATATGTCTCGGTCATCTAATTTAAACAAGATAGTACCTTCATCTATTTGTGCATTTGTACTAGCCACTATTGTAGCTCTCACCGTAACTCTTCTGTTTGTTATCTCTTCCGTGCTAAGAGGAGACATATTTGTGACTTGTGGTTGGCTAATTATGACCCTATCATCAGTATCTGGTTTTTTATCAGGATCGGGGTCGGTTATTATGCTTATGACTATCTCAGGGGAGACGCCTTTTCCGATTCCTGGGGGTTCTTGATTGTCTATGGCTTTTGCAATGATTTTGTAAGTACCAGGTACAAGACTTGAAGTATCTACACTGTAAGAGGTTGTGTCATATGGTATGTCCTTATCTATTGTTGTCCAGGTGTCTTCGTTTGCAGGGTTATTTGTGATGAAAAGTTCGTACCCAATTATGTGGTTTAAATCGTATGCTTCCCAAGCGGTTGAAAATGTTGTACCTTTGTCTATTCTCAGACTGTTTGCAGGATCTATGATGGTAACTATTGGAATGTCATTTTCACTAGGACTTACATTGATTACCCAAGATTGAGATCTTAAATTTTTACTATATCCGTCGTGGATAAAGATATTTGCAAGATAGCTGGCAGGTTTGTCGGATGTTCCACTAAATTTAATTGTCAATTTTCCACTAGAACCGTCTTCTATAATGGTAGGTTTTAACCAGTCAGCCCTTGGTGTAAAGGAGTAACTGTAGTTTATTCTGTCTCCATCTTCATCAGTAGCTACTAGTGTATATTCATATCTATCTCCTGTCTCAATATTTTGAGAAGGTATGGACTCTGATGGCTTAGATGTAAATTCAGGGGCTCTGTTATTGGGAACAACTTCTAACCCTCTGATTCCATAGGGGCTGGTTATCTGGCAGGCTACACTACCTCCTTGTATCTTTGTGAGTACTCCAGAGAGATCAACTTTCCCAGAAATTTCTGGTGTGAAAGGAAAACTAGTAGCAATCTCTATGGGGGAGTCTTGGAAATCTTCTTGGTATATTACTTCTCCTAGAGAATTAAAGATTTGTAATTGTGAAATTCCTTGATCTTTTAATTTTGCATCTATCTGTATAGTAACTGTTTTGTCAATTTCTAAACTATATGGATTTACATTAGGTAGGGATATGAGGCAAGGATTCTCTTCACTTAACTCAAGGTCGTCAAAAGCTCTTCTTCTTGTGTCAAAATCATCTTGTGTTAATCCAAATAGTATTACAGGTATTGAGAGAAGTAGAAAGAAAGTAAGGTAGATTATTGATCTTTGGGCATATTTTTTATGGGCACTTTTTGATCGCATCTAATTTTTAATTAAATATTTATCTATTTGTCTGTTCTATTGTAGCATTAATTGTATCTTCTGCATCTCTTAGAGCTATATTTACATCTCTTCTGTTTTCAATAATACCAGTTATTGCCTCATTTATAGCAGTATTTGCAGTTTCTTCGTCTCCCCAAGGTATAGATGTCATATTTGGAGCCATTTGGGCAATTGCTGAAACGTATGGTTTTCCTAACATCTCACTATTTAATTCTATCAAAGAGTATGGTTCTCCAAAGGCTCTGATTCGAGAGGCATTAGAGTATAGTTTCATCTGTTGCTCTTTTTGAGACAAGAAGTTGATAAATTTCCATGCGGCTAAGGGATTTGAGCTTGTTTTGCTTACAGCATCTCCCCAGTAAGAAGCATAGAACACATCTTCTGAATTTGCCTGTAGTTGTGGTAGGGCAGCTGTGTCAAATTCTATTGTTGGTGCAGCCTCTATGATATCAAAGGTTCTCCAACTTGGAGCTATCATCATCGCGAGGTTTCCTGCAAAGAACATCTCTAAGTCTGTTCTTAAGGTAGATGACCATATTGCATCATCACCTCTTGCAAAGTCAGTATATGTCTCAAAAACTCTCTGGACCCTAGGTGTATTTAAGGTTACTCTTGTTCTTGTTTCATCCATTACTTCGACCCCTTCTAATACTAAGAGGTATGCCATGATCTCGGCGGAGTGATTAATATTTCTTGAGGTCCCGATAGCTAGTCCTGATTTTAGTATTCTTCCACTAGCATCCTTTTGGGTTAATCTTTGTGCTAATTCAAAAAAGCTGTCCCAATCGTCAGGAGGTTTCTGAACCCCTGCCGCTGAAAGTAGTTGTTTGTTGTAAAAGACCACTAAGCCATCTATATACCAGGGGATTGCATAAATATTTCCGTCTTTTGCTGTAAAGTCAGATACTGCTGTAGGGTAAAACTTCTGTGTGTACTCTTCAGAACTCATTACTTGTGTAGGTACGGGAGAGAGGTAGTTGTAATATTTAGGTGTCCAAGTATTGTGAATTCTAAATATGTCTGGTGCGGGCTCTGTTGCTCCAGCTGCTTGTTGTAATCTTGTGAATAACCTAGATTCGTAGTTAGAGAAATTTTGTTGAGAATAATTAATCTTAATATTTGGATTTAAGTCTTCAAATTCATCTATTAAAGGTTGTAGCACACTTGGTGGTTCCCATAACCCCCAGTAGTCCAACTCTACTTGACCTTCTATTATGATGCCGTCACCTGTGTCTGGACCTCCTACTATCGGTGTCTCTCGCCTTCCTCTGTTTAGGAGGAGTAATATAGTAGTTGCTAGTATAAGTATGAAGATAACTACACCTACAATTATTAATGTTTTTTTCTGCTTATCATCCATGATTTTTTGTAAACATATCTTATTTAAATATCTTCTTCTTTTATACTAACTTTTTATATTATTAAATATTAAGTTCTTATTATCTCCTCTCTGCTACAACTATTAATCTTTTTGTTCCCAGTCCCAATGGCCAACAAGTCATTAAGGTAACTGTTTCTTTATTTTGTAAAGGTTGTAAAATTGTAAAATCTTCTGGTTCTACAATTTTCTTACTCCTTACCGTATATTCTAGTACTTTATCATCCTTGTTTACAACTACTTTCTGTCCAATGTCGATGTCATTTAGTCTGGAAAATATTGTTTCGGGTAAATCTCTGTGTCTACTAAAGAAAGATTCTACTGCACTATGGCCATAGATGAATGAGTTTCCACCATCTCCTGGTAGAGGGGTACCACGAAAATGAGCAACACCGTTTTTAAGGTATTGGTTGTAAACTGCCTCATTACTACTCTCAACATTTGATGATATCTTGATATCCTTAATCCCAACACTCTCTATTGTTATATACATATCGTTTTTGTAGTCTTTGTTAATAATGACTTCTCTTTGAGTTTTGGTAATAGGGTCGTATGAATATTGTCCTGAGAATTCTAAGTCTCCCATTTGTCTAGACAAATTAGCAAAGTAACTTTGACCAGGGTCGTAATATGCGAATTCTTCCTGAATGTACGTCTTGTAGGATTCTGGGACAGGATCTACCTTAATATCTACTCTTCTTTGTTCCACCATTCCTTCTACATAAGATTTGGTTAAAGGAACAACCTGGCTAGCAACCACTATTAGTCCAGAGGCAGCTAAAATTACGGACACTATAATCCTTGTTCTTTTAATTTTTTTCTCGCTATGAGTTGCAACATTCCATGTGTTTTCCATACAGATAATATTAGCAGATTTGTCCCAAGAGATGAAATAGGGGACTAGCAAATATATTTTTAGTTTGCTAAAATCATCTTGTTATGGAAAAGAGAGATTACTATGAAATTTTAGGTGTAAAGAAAGATGCATCTAAAGAAGAATTGAAAAAGGCATACAGAAAACTTGTTAAGAAACATCATCCAGATGTAAGTAAGGAAGATGATGCTGAGGAGAAATTTAGAGAAGTTCAAGAAGCGTATGAGACGCTTTCAGATGAGGGAAAGAGGTCTGCTTATGACCAGTATGGACATGCAGGGACAGCAGGTTTTAATCCAGGGGGAGGTGAAGGAGCCTACCAGTATCAGGGAGCACCGTTTGACATGGGGGACATTTTCAATACTTTTTTTGGCGGCGGTTTTAGTGGAGGAGGTTTTGGATTTGACTTTTCACAAGCTCAAGGCTCAAGAGGGGGTGCAAGGGAGGATGTAGGAGCAGATATTAGGTACAGAGTTAGGGTTAATTTCCAAGAGGCTATGGAGGGTGGAGATTATGACATTAAAATAAAGAGAGAGGTTAAGTGTGAAGAGTGTGATGGAACGGGAAGTAAAGATGGAAAGAAAAAGAAATGTCCTGTATGTAAAGGTAGTGGACAGGAAAGACAAGTTAGGAATACAATACTTGGCCAAATGGCAGTAATGTCTACCTGTAGTAACTGTAATGGTAGGGGTGAAGTAATAGAGGATCCTTGCGAGGAGTGTAATGGTATTGGAGTTGTAACAAAAGAGGAAAAAGTTACGGTTAAAATTTCAGCAGGTGCCTATGATGGAATGGTTTTAAGGTTTAGAGGAGGAGGAAATGCGGGAAGAAATAATGGTACTTCTGGAGATCTGTACATAGAGATAGAGGTGGAAGCTTCTGATAAATTCGAAAGAAGGGGTAATGATATATATTCTCAAGAATCTATTCCTGTTCATACAGCTGTTTTAGGAGATACTATAGAGGTTGAGACAATATTTAAGGAAGTAAAATTAAAAATTCCTAAGGGTACTCAACCAGGAACAATATTCAAACTTAAAGGAAAGGGTTGTCCTGTATTTAATGAGGAAGACAAGAGGGGTGATCATTATGTGAGGGTTAATGTTGATGTCCCAACAAGATTAAGTAGGAAAGAGAAAAAGATTTGGGAAGAGTTAGCTGAAAATGAAAGCTAGGGTTGAATAGGCTAAGTCGAAGTTAGTCAGGATCCCTGTTGTTAAAGGTACTATACGAGTTTTCCACAAGGTATTTAATATTCTATAAGATTATTTGATAATTCTGCTTTAGAGGTTTTTAACCTTTTTTATCTTATAGAATATTAAATGCTAGTATAAAAACACGTATAGTTCTTACAATGTTGGGATTCCTGACTAACTTCGACTTAGTGTCTTCTCAACTACCCAACTTTTTCAATTTATGCTATACTAAACCTGAAAGTTATACAAAGAGGAGGGTGAGGATAATAATTCTCACCTTTTTTTTAGATATACGAATTTAAATTGATTAAACAATTAACATGGCAATGATGTCAGAATTCATTTCCGCAATAAATCAAATAGCTGCGGAAAGAGGAATAGAAAAAGAAGAAATATTTACAGCTTTAGAGTCTGCAATACTTGTTGCATACAAAAAAGAGAAATTTTCAGAAGAGGAAAGAGAAGAAGAACTAGGTGGGAATTTAACTGTTGAATTAGATAGAGAAACAGGAGAATTCAAATTAATAGCAACTAAAGAAGTTGTAGAAAATGCTGAGGATAATGACACCCAAATATCTATTGAAGAAGCAGAAATGATTTCACAGAGTGTAGAGGTAGGAGATTCAATACAGATTGAAATGCCTACAGAAGACTTTGGAAGAATTGCAGCACAGACTGCAAAGCAGGTAATACTTCAGAAGATAAGGGAATCAGAGAAAGAGGCAGTAATTAGTGAATACAGTGATAAGATTGGAGAGGTGTTTACAGCCTTAATGCAAAGAATGCAAAGGGGGCAAGTAATATTTGAAATAGGAAAAGCTACAGCATTTATGCCAGTTGAGGAGCAAATCCCTAATGAATTTTACAGACTAGGAGATAGGTACAAAGTATTGTTAAAAGACATTGTAGAATCTCAAATGATAGTTTCAAGATCAGACCCTAAATTTTTAATAGAGCTTTTTAAACTTGAAGTTCCTGAAATAGAGTCAGGGGTTTTAGAGGTTAAAGCAATAGCAAGGGAAGAGGGTTCTAGAAGTAAAATGGCAGTTAATTCCACACAAGACGGGGTTGACCCAATTGGTTCTTGTGTTGGTCAAAGAGGAATTAGGATAGCAAATGTAATGAATGAATTGGGAGAGGAAAAGATTGATATAATAGAGTGGGATGAAGATCCTGAGGTATTTGTGGCAAAGGCTCTAAGTCCAGCCAAAATAGAAGATGTACAAATAAAGGGTGAGACAGCCACGGTTACGGTTGAAGACGACCAACTTTCATTAGCAATAGGTAGGGACGGTCAAAATGTAAGGTTGGCATGGAAGTTAACAGGATACAAAATAGATATAGTTGGTTCAGGGGGAGAGGTTGTTACAAAGAAAGAGATGTTGGAAAAGAAAAAAGCTAAAGAAGAAGAAGGTAAAGAAGAGGTCAAAGGGGAAAAGAAAAAAGATAAAAAGAAAGATGCCAGAAAAGAAACCAAAAAGAAGGATGAGAAGTCAGAGTAATTTAATATTTAGAACAATAGAATGTCTAAAGATAGTAAGAATACAAAAAAGGAAGTCAAAGGCACAAAACCTTGTGCTAGACCCCCTATTGTAACTATTTTGGGGCATGTTGATCACGGTAAAACTACAATATTAGATAAGATTCGAGAAAGTAATGTTCAAGATTGTGAGGTAGGTGGTATTACTCAGAAAGTTTCTGTTTTTACGGTGGAGGTATCAAAAGATAATAGAATAACATTCATAGATACTCCAGGGCATGAAGCATTTGACTTAATGAGAACTAGGGGGGGTGCTATCGCAGATATTGCTCTTCTAGTAGTTGCTGCAGATGCTGGAGTTAAACCCCAAACAAAAGAATCCATAGATATAATTAATGACTCTGATGTCAAACCAATAGTTGTAATTAACAAAACAGATCTCCCAGATGTAGATTTGAAAAAGGTTAAAAGAGAAATTGTAAATAGTGGTTTGCAAATAGAAGGACTTGGAGGAGATGTCCCAGTTGTAGAAGTCTCTGGGAAAACAGGAAAAGGAATCTCGGAATTACTAGATCTTATACTCCTTGTCGCAGAGGTGGAGGGTATAAAGAGTTCGGAGGAATTACCAGAAGGAGTACTAGGAAGGGCATTTGTTTTAGAGTCAGTAAAAGATGAATTTAAAGGAAATATATCCTCTATAGCCATAACTCAAGGATTAATATGCCAGGGTAATTGGTTAGGCTATAAATTAGACAATAAGATAGTTATAGAAAAGGTTAAAGGTATGATGACAGAGGAAGGGAATACGTTCTGTGTTCTAGATATTGGTTGTGGAGGAAAGATAATCGGTATTTCAAATCTCTTAGAGCTTGGTACAGAGGTATATGCCTTAGAAAAGAAAGATGAGGGATTACTTAAGTCTTTACTAACAAAGAAAGAAAAAGAAGAAGAGGAAGAACTAACAATGGAAGAATTCTTTACTGTAAAAGAAGAAGATACGGGTGAATTCTTAAATGTAATTGTAAAAAGTTCTTCTGAAGGAAGTTTGGAAGCAATCCTTAATTCTTTAAGTAAAATAAAAGAAGATGAGTATAGAGTTAATGTAGTAGACTCAGGAGTTGGAAACGTTTCTCTTAAGGATGTAGAGTTAGCAGAACTTTCAGGTTCCATAGTAATAGGTTTTGAGGTGGAGATAGAATCTGGTGTTCTTAATTATTCTAAAAAGAAAAGAATTTTAGTTAAGACTTATGACATAATATACAAACTATTGGAGGAAATTGAGGAAGCAGTATCTTTAATGTCTCTTCCTTCTAGTACCGAAGAGGAGATTGGTGAGGCAACTGTAAGACAGCTCTTTACACTCTCGGATGGTACGCAGATACTTGGCTCAAGGGTTGAGGAAGGATATCTTAAACAGGATCATAAGTGTGACATTGTCAGAGATGATGAGATAGTAGCAGAGGCAAAAATAAAGACATTAAGGATTAACAAGGAGAAAGTGAATGAAGTTAAAAAAGGCTTTGATTGTGGTATCCAATTAATGGATAGTGATGTTGAAGTAATGGAAGGTGATGAAATACATTGTTACAAGGTTATTAAATAATCAATTATGCTTGACAGAAAGCCCATAACATTATACAATA
>CAYGOB010000019.1:0-11036 GCA_964351475.1 uncultured Candidatus Saccharibacteria bacterium | reverse complement strand
GTAATTATATACTACAATATATTCTTTTTATTTAACACTTACATGTAGTATAATTTCTTTGTACTGCGGGATCGTCTAATGGTAGGACACCGGCCTTTGAAGCCGTCGATCATGGTTCGAGTCCATGTCCCGCAATTCTATCTTCTATCTTTGACTTAACTGACTATCCCCTTATCACAAGGACTATACACAAAAACTTAGAGAGATTTAATATACTATCGGCTTCTAAGAGAAAGTAACAGATCAGAGAGCTTTTTAATGATATTATTCATTACCTCGTTATCATCTGGCCTACCTATCTCATCCAGAATACTCTCCAGCTCTTCATCTGTAACGAGAATCCTGTTTTCCTCCTTTAAGTTCTCTAAAGCAATATCAACCTTCTTATATTGAACATACTTTGAAAGTTCTAGCAATTCACTACTTGTCAAAACCAATATACCTCTTCTCACTGTTATTAGAATCTACACTTTAATTCATTATAATGTCAAGGTGATATAATGTTTACATATTAGAAAAAATCAAATTTATGAAAGACCGAGACAAAATAAATGAAAATTTTGAACAATTAAACTCTCTTTTAAAAGCACGAGTTTCATTTTGGAGAAACTTTCTATTAGGTATAGTTACTGGTATAGGAAGCGTTATAGGGGCTGCTTTAATTGGAAGCCTATTGGTTGCCTTAGCTGCTTCTAACTTGGACAGCATACCTTTTCTGAGAGATTTAATACCTAGCGAAACAGTTCAGATGGATATAAAAGAATAGAGACTGTAATTTCAACTTTGTGAAAGAATAACTAAATACTTAGTTTAATCTCCTTAATTTCATCTCTTAAATTAGCTGCTCTCTCAAATTGTAAATTATCTGCAGCTATTAACATATCTCTCTCCAAATCCCTAATAAGTAATCTCTTTTGTTTTTCATCTAACTTCTCAATATCTATATCTACCTTCTCCTTCTCTTGAGTATCTACTAACCTATCCCTAATATCTTTCTTAATACTCTTAGGAGTAATATTATGTTTCTTATTGTATTCTAACTGATATGCCCTTCTTCGGTCAGTCTCTTCTATAGCATATTTCATACTATCTGTTACCATATCTGCATACATAATGACCCTTCCTTCTTCATGCCTAGCAGCTCTCCCAATTGTTTGAACTAAACTAACTTTAGACCTAAGAAAACCCTCTTTGTCTGCATCTAATATTATTACTAAAGAAACCTCTGGAAGATCAATACCTTCTCTTAATAGATTAATCCCTACCAATACATCATATTCTCCCAGTCTTAAATCTCTCAGTATGTCTACCCTTTCAACAGTGTCAATGTCTGAGTGAAGATACTGTACTTTAATATCCAAATCTTTAAGAAATGTAGTAAGATCCTCTGCCATACGTTTGGTTAAAGTAGTAACTAACACTCTCTGCCCTTTCTTTACATTCTCATTAATTTCAGCAATAACGTCATCTATTTGACCCTCTGTCTTCCTTACATCTAGAACAGGGTCCAGAAGCCCTGTAGGTCTTGTAAGAAGCTCTATTACCCTCCCATTACTATCTTTGATCTCCCATTCAGAAGGGGTTGCAGAAAAGTACACAGTGGTTCCTTGTCTCTTTTGAAATTCATTAAAATTAAGAGGCCTATTATCTCTAGCTGTAGGTAATCTAAAACCATATTCTATTAAATTATCTTTTCTAGCCTTATCTCCATAATACATACCTCCAATCTGTGGGATGGTAATATGGGATTCATCTATGAAAATGAGGCTATCCTTAGGAAAATAATCCAGAAGAGTGTATGGTGGTTCTCCAGACCTTCTACCATCAAAATATATGCTGTAGTTTTCCATACTCTTACAGTAACCAACTTGTTCCAACATCTCTATATCATAGTTTGTTTTCTGTTCTAGCCTGTAAGCCTCAATGTCCTTTCCTATGTTCTTTAAGAAATCAGCCCTCTTTTTTAAATCTCTACGAATATTTTCTACTGCATCTTTAATCACATCCTGAGAATATATTAAGGAGGTCGCTGGAAATACTAAAATTTCTTTTAATTCAGAAATCTTTTGTTTAGAGATAGGATGTACCTTAGAAATATTCTCAACCTTATTTCCCCACATCTCAATCCTTATGGAAAATTCCTCATATGGCGGGAATATCTCTATAATATCTCCAGCTATTCTAAAAACTCCATTTGTAAAGTCCATACTGTCTCTTGTGTATCTCATAGATACTAATTCAAGAGCCATTTCAGATATCTCGATCTCTTGTCCTATGAAAAATGACATACTCTTATTTTCATAATTCTCTGGATTCCCAATATTGTAAATACACGACACAGAAGCTACTACAAGAGTATCTCGTCTAGTAATAGCAGAGTTCATAGCACCAAACCTTAAATTCTCTATCTCTTTATTTACTTGTGACTCTTTCTCAATGTAAAGATCTTTAGCAGGAAGATATGCTTCAGGTTGGTAATAATCATAGTAGGACACAAAATATTTAACAGAATTATTTGGAAAAAATTCTTTAAATTCCTCATACAATTGTGCTGCCAATGTTTTATTGTGAGATATTACCAGAGTAGGTCTGTTAAGCTCCTGAACGATATTTGCCATAACAAAAGTTTTTCCAGAGCCTGTTACTCCTAGCAAAGTTTGTTTTTCCTTCTTCTTTTTTATCCCTCCAACAATTTCCTCCACCGCCTTTTCCTGGTCAGGAGATTTCTTATAAGGGAAGTTTAATTTGAATTGATCCATGCTGTATTATAACAGGCCTGTCCTACTAGGCCTATAAACTTTAAAATTGTTTTTTTTAATTGGTAAATAGGCAAAAATAATGGAACAGGCCTAGTTGTAAGGGTTTACAATGAAACTTTCCTGTTGTGGCAACGAAACAATCCTCATAAGTACACTATAAGTCTTCTAAGCAAAGCCTAAATAAAAATGTTAGAATAATGGTGTGAAAAAGAAAAAACTAACTAAATTATCACAAGAGGTTGTAAATCAAATTGCAGCAGGGGAAGTTGTAGAAAGACCCTCGTCTGTTGTTAAAGAATTGGTAGACAATGCCATAGATGCCCAAGCTACAGAAATTACTGTAAAAATTAAGAACGGAGGTATAGATATGATAGAAGTCTCTGACAATGGTTATGGTATTTCCAAAGAAGAACTACCTCTAATTTTTGATGCCCATACTACATCTAAAATTGAAAATATTGAGGACCTAAACACCTTAATAAGCATGGGTTTTAGAGGAGAAGCTCTCTCTAGTATTACTTCTGTAGCCAAGGTAACTGTTGCCTCTAAATATATTGAGGAAGAGATCGCAAATGAAATCATATTTAACAAAGAAGGAAAGTCTTATGTTAAAAAAACAGCTAAGGAAGAAGGTACAACTGTTAGAGTGGAAAATATTTTTTACAATATTCCAGCTAGAAAAAAATATCTTAAAACACCACAGACAGAATACAGGAAAATATATGAACTCTTAAACAATTATTACCTAATATATCCCAACATTAATTTTGTTCTTGAAAAAGATGGTAAGGATGTTGTAAATCTAGAGGCTATAAAGGGAGCAAAGGAGGGTCAGATAACACAAGAGAGAGTCAAAGAAGTAATGAATGAGGATATGGAGAAGTTCCTTAAGCTTTTCTACGAAGGTTCAGGGATAAAAATAACTGGTTACATTGCACACCCATCTAGTCATAAAAACTCTAGAGCTAAGGGATATATTTTCGTAAACAACAGACCAATTTCAGACAAAGGGATATTTAGAGCAATATATGAGGGGTATTCTAGGTACTTACCTTATGGTCAAAAGGTAGATTTTGTACTAAGCATATCCATTAACTCTCAATTTGTAGATGTAAATGTACATCCAAGAAAAGAAGAGGTCAGATTTGAAAATCCTTTTAGAATATATTCTGCAATCGAACAAGCTGTAAAACATACATTAGAGAAGGAACTTTCCTTTGAATATACCTCTAGTAAATTTGAAAACTCTAGTAGTAAAAGAGAAGGTAGATTGCAAAAAGATTTTAGCTCTATGAGAGAGAAATTTAATAAAGGTGCTACCTCATCTTCATCCAAGCAGTATGAATCAAGTAATATATACAGGAAATCAAATTCTGTAAAAGATAGCTTACTCTTCTCAAAAGAGTTACTCTCTTCACAAACTCAAGATATAGATGACCACGAACAAGAATTACCTTGGGAGCAAGAGAATATTAGAAACATATTCCAGGTATTTAATAAATACGTACTTATTGAATTTACAGACGACAAGCTTTGGATAATAGACCAACATGCAGCAGCAGAACGCATTAATTTTGAAAAACTTTCTAAAGGAAAAGAAGGATTAGATCTTCAGAATTACTTGGTACCCGTAGAAATTAACTTAAAAAAGGAAGAGGTCCTCTTCTTAGAGGAATGTAAGGAGCTTTTTGAAGACATGGGTATAATGTACGAGGTAAAAGGTAGTAAAGTTATATTAAAAACAGTACCAGTAGCTTTTGCAGAATCAGATTTTGAAAACATCTTTAATGAAATATTCTCACTAGATGACAATCTCTCAAGCCTTAAGAAGAATTTTAAGAAACGAAGAGATGATATTCTTGCAACAGTATCCTGTCATAGTAGTATTAGAAGTGGTCAAAAATTAGACAGAAACACCATGCTAAACCTTTTTAGAGAGCTTTCTGAATGTGAAAACCCATACAGTTGTCCCCATGGTAGACCAGCTGTATGGAAATTAGCATTAAGTGAGATAGATAATAATTTTGAAAGGACATATTAATAATGAAAACAGGAAAACTATACTTAGTACCCGTTCCTATAAGTGAAGACCAAAAACTTTCAGAGGTACTCGTCAGTAAAGATATTGAAATTGTAAAAGAGTTGGAATATTTTGTAACAGAAACCCCAAAAACTGCTAGGGCATTTCTAAAAGATATCCCCTTAACAAGAAAAATTCAGAATATTAAAATAACTCAATTGGATAAAAACACACAAGAAGAAGACTTGTTAGAACTGCTAAGTCCTATTATTAAAGGCCATGACATGGGCTTAATATCAGATTCTGGAGCACCTTCCATAGCAGACCCAGGTCACAGATTAGTAAGGATTGCACAATCTAGAGGAGTAAAGGTTATGCCTTTGATAGGGCCATCCTCAATTTTCCTTGCCCTAATGGCCTCAGGTTTAAACGGTCAGAACTTTGCATTCTATGGATACCTACCTAAAGAGAAAGGAAGGAAAAGAAAAAAGATAAAAACATTAGAAAGGATAGCTCAGAATATGCAACAGACTCAAATATTCATGGAAACTCCATATAAGAATCAACACATGTTGGAAGATATCCTAGATGTTTGTGAAGAGAACACATATCTTTGCATTGCACAGAATGTAATGGGTAAAGATGAGTACATAGTTACCAAGACTATTAAGGAATGGAAAAGAGAACAGAAAACCTTAGAGAAGATTCCTTGTTTGTTTTTAATTAATGTCTAAATTAAATATTATTAAATGTCTGTATTTATTGGTTCTATACCAAACGCACAAGAAGACGATATCGCTTTAGCAAATACTCTTTTAAAGAGTGTTGCGGATAGCACTTGTGCGATAGAAGATTTAGAAAAGAGGTTTGGAAAAGACATATTTCTTTTTAATAGAGGTAGAGACTCCCTTTCCTTCTTTTTAAGTCTCTTAGGGTTAGAGAAAGACGATGAGATAGTAACACAAGCTTTTACATGTGTTGCTGTAGTTGCCCCTATACTTTGGAATGATTGTAAACCTATCTATGTTGACATAGATTTTAACTCTTTTAATATGAATATTAATTTACTAAAGGGAAAAATTACAGACAAAACAAAGGCTGTAATAGTACAACATACATTTGGGAATATGGTAGATGTTAGAAAAGTAAGAGAAATAATTAATGGAATAAATAACCAAAGGACTCAAGAGAGGAAAATATATATCATAGAAGACTGTGCACATATTTTCTCTCCAGAGTTGTTAAGGGAACAGATAGGAAAGTATAGCGATTCCTATTTCTTTAGTTTCTCCCAAGATAAAGCTATCAGTTGCACACAAGGAGCTTTGATTAAAATTGTAGATTCTGAGATATTAAATGCCGCGAAGGAAAAGTATAAGAATGTACAAAAACCTTCTAAGAAAGAATCTCTTTACAATGCTAAATATATTAAACTTTGGTCTGTTATCAAGAAATACTACTATACTAAACTAATACCTTTCACAAATATAACCTTAGGAAGAGCACTCATAGTGTTATTCAGGTCTTTAGGTTTAACAAAAAAACAAGCCTCTGTAAACAGTACAGATTCAAATCAAATAAAAAAAATGGGTAATATTCAAGCTTGTCTTCTGTTAAATCAACTAGATAAAGTAGAGGAGATTAATGAACACAGAGAAAAGATAGTAGATATTTATAATCAAAATCTAAAAAAAGAGTTTATATTTAATTCTAAGAATAAAATTCTTTTAAGGTATCCTATTCTTATCTCAAATAGAAAGGAGATTAAAAAGAAGCTCTTAGAAGAAGAAATCATAACAGGAAATTGGTATAGCTCTCCTGTATATCCATTAAACGAAGATGAGCAGTTAAAGAAAATCAATTATAAAGGTAATCCCTGCCCTGTAGCTTTTAAAGCAGGAAAAAACATTTTAAACTTACCTGCAAATATTGAGGTATCTGAAAGGGAGATAATAAAAATAATTGAGATTATTAATAATTTTGCAATACCTTTTAATATTTAATAGCATATATCTATGACCCTAACCTTTAAAAATATAGAAGACGATACTCAGTGGGATAACTTAGTAAAGAGTTTACCTGAATATTCTTTTTTAAACAGTAGTGCTAGGTACAGATACAATGAGTCTATAGGGTTAAATGCTTTTAGATATGTAGTTTTTCATAATGAAGATTTTCTAGGTATCATAACTTGTACAATAGGAAGATCTAAATTATTTGGAAATTTCCTAGAGTGTAAACACTCTCCACTACTTCTGGAAAACCGTGAGGTTCACTGGAAAGAGGTGTTAGAATTTGTTAAAAAGATTGCGAAAGAAAATACCTGTTTTATGTTGCGATTTGCTCCTTTGTATATTGAAAACGATGTTTTATTTGAATTTTACAAGAAAAATTCTTTTATTTCTGCTCCTATACACAATGTTGACGCTTTAGTTTCCCAACATATTGATCTACAAAAGGATATGGAAGAGTTAAGGAGAGGTATGAATAAGACTAAGAGAAATCTTTTAAATAGGTTATTGAAGGATGATGAGGTTAAAATTGAAATTGTTAATGACACATCAAAGTTTGAGTTGTTTAGAGATCTACACAACCAGACAGTTAAATTAAAGGGCTATACAGATAAACCTATCTCTTTACTGCTTAAAGAATTAGAATACCAAGTTAAAAAGGGAATGTGTTATATGGTAGTTGGTTATTACAAGGGCAAACCAATTGGTGTATGGCAATGTACAGTGTATGGTAAGAATATGCACCTGTACCAGGCTGCCACAGATACGGAGTTTAGGGATAAGAATATAAATATTACATACATACTGTATTGGAAGTGCTTAAAACTTGGAAAGGAGTTAGGATGTAAGACTTTTGATTTGTTTGGAGGGGTAGTACCGGAGGGATATGAGAATAAAAAACATCCTTGGAGTGGGGTAGGTGCATTTAAAGAGAGTTTAGGAGGTAAAAAGATTACGTATATACACAGCAGGGATTTGGCTTTAAACAAATTCAAATACACTCTTTACTTCTATTATTCCTGGTTAAGAACAACTTTAAAAGGTTATACTATTAAATGGTAATTTGGTTTTTACCAACTACTTCCTCCTCCTCCTCCAAAACCTCCTCCACTACTTCCTCCACTAAATCCACTTCCTCCAGAGCCCCCATGACTAGAGGTAAAGCCTCCTGCACTATTTGGAGCTACTGATCTAGCTTTTACGTTTCTACTAATACCCGCAATGGAAGATACAAGCAGATAGGAATTAAAGGTTGCCATATTTCCCTCATACCAGGAAGGTGGCTCTTTGTAGATGTCTTTAAATTCTCCTGCCCATTTCTTTTCCAATCCAAATATTATGGCATAGGGAAGTAATGTCTCAAATACGCCCCTGAATTTTTCAGGGTCGTTATGAAATTCGATCCTATGTTTTTCTGCTGTGTTTATGTACATTTTTAATCCCTCTAACTCGTAGTACATCTCATTTCCTTTCTGACCCTTAAGATCTACTTTGGATGAGAATATGACGGCAATTATGGATGAGATTATAAAACCTACACTCCATCCACTTGCGGCAATATTTGATAGGGGAGATATTGTTAAAAAGGATACAAACAAACCTAGTGATCCAAATAATGAAAATTTGTTTTTCAATTTCTTTCTATCTTTATCAAAATATCCTTCTTCATAACATTCTTTTTGTAATTTGTTGTTTAGATCTCTAACTGTAAGATAAAAATCAGAAGGGATATTTTTTGTACTAACCGAATCTTTCCCTTTAAATAATCCCGAGTAAAGAGTTCTTGGTAATGCTAATTTAATTTCTTTTTCTATATTATCTTTTTCCAAAACATACTTGTTTCTTTTCTCTTGTTTTATTTTAATATGGCCATCTATAGCTAGCTGTATTAATTCTGCAGTTATATGTTTATTGTCTAGTTTTGATTGATAGATATATCCACTTAAAAGAGGATACATATCTTTTTCAGGTTCATAATGAGGAAATATTGTTATTTTCTTGTTTTTACCTTTTTTCTTTAGAATATTAAGTAAAAATAAAAATACAGGGACAGGAAGTAGTATTCCTATATTACTTAAGAGAAACGCGATTCTCTGTCTTCCTGTAGTGTCTTCTAAGGTCCCTTTTGGCATCTTAAGAACAACTGTATACCCTTCAAAAGCAGTAAGTTCAGAATCTACGATAATGTTAACTTCTTCTTCAGACACACTCTCAAATGTACAGTTAGAAAGTGTAGAACCTATAGAACCTGTAAAACAGAGTTGATCTGTAATTTCTCCAGGTACTTTGATATTTGCATATGCCTCTTTAATTGGGACATCCCATCCTTGTCCTGTTATATTTAAGTAGAGCTCGTCATAATCATTAAAATAGTTAACAGCATTTCTTAAGGTATATTCTATGACATATACATATTCTCCTTGTATTGTAATATCTGGATTTCCTATTTTAAATATTGCATAACCACTTTTAGAACTTCTTTCGTATTCAGAAAATCTACTTTCTGGTTGATTCTTTTTATAATAGTAGATGTTATTCAAGATTAGAGTTGTGGGTCTTTTGAATCCTGCTTGAATCTTGTAATCAACGGGTATTTCTCTAATTATTCCCCTTCGTGGAGAAGAAAAAAAATAATGAATTTCTTCTTTAATCTGTATGTCTGTGTTTTCTTCAAGTACAATACTACTATTAAAGAGAGTTATTTGTTCTGTTGTAGGCAAATCTTCCTGTGCATGTGTACCAACTACAAAGAAAGTGGTAAACACAAACACTGTAAAGAGAAAACCTTTTAAAATTCTCCTCATCGTTAGGTCTCCTTCTTAGATTAGAATTTTATTTCAACATTCTTCTTCTCTTCTTCAGTGGCTTCAAAGAATGGTAATTTTGAAAATCCAAAGATTCCTGCTAAAAGGTTGTTAGGAAATACAACAATCATCTTGTTAAAGTCACGAGCAGCACCATTGTAAAACCTTCTTGATTTCTGAATGTTGTCTTCTAATTCATTTAGGCTTTTTTGTAATTCCAAAAAGTTTGTATTTGCTTTAAGTTCTGGGTAGTTTTCCGCTACAGCTATTATTCTAGAAAGAGCTTTCGTAAGTTCCCCTTCAATTTCCATTTTCTGTTCTAGGGATCCAGAGGCCATCGCCTTGGCTCTCATCTCTGTGATTTTCTTGAATGTCTCCTGTTCATGTTTGGCATATCCTTTTACAATTTCGACAAGATTTGGAATCATGTCATATCTTTGTTTAAGGAATGTCTCAATGTCAGCAGATGCTTCCTCTACTAAAACTTTCTGTTTAGCAAGCCTGTTGTAAAGTCCTACTAGGATTACAGCTAGGAGTACTAATGCAATTATTACGTATATCATATATTTTATATTATTAATTTAACACTTATATTTTAAGAGTTTTTAGAAGGGTTTGCAATAGGTTTTTCTATTTTTATAGCATTTTCATTAATTAATGCTACTGTTATCTTCTCTAAGGCGCTAGTTAAATCTCGTTGATACTGGCTTTGAGATATATTCATTTCTTTTGCGGCTGTTTCTTGATCTAGCTTCTTAACATACCTTAACCTAAGAGCTTCTAGTTCCTCAAAAGAGATAGACGTCTCGGTTAAAAGGTTAAGTGGGATGCCTCTAGGTTTAAAATATGTTTCGCTAAATTTGTATTGAATTCGTCTTCGAGATCTTCTTCTCATATATTTATATTTTAACAAAACTTTCCTGTTAGCATAGTTCCACACTTTGGACATTTGATTGTAGAGCAGGGGATACTTCTTTTGTGTTCTTGCTTAAAACCACAAGAGGGGCAAATACACTCAGGAGAGCCTCCCAAACCTTTTGGCCTAGAAATGTTTTTTCCCCTTCTTCCTGTTCTAGGACCTTTTCCTAAAGGCCCAGTTCTATCTAAGTTAGGCACAATATTTTTATTTAAATTTAATAATGGGTATATACCCATTATTATCTTAACAATACTCAGAGAATATGTCAAGCCCAAAAAGAAGATCTGTGAAGGCAGTGAATCCTTTTAAAAAGGGTGCCCTATCCACAAAAGTAAATTTTTAATAAAACATCGCATGAGAAATCCCATAGAATATTAAATCAAGAACAAATATTCGATATAGTCCTTATCATAGTGGGATAACTAAAGAAGTTCGACCTAGACTTAGGGAGATTATAGGTTAGCGGGATCGGGGAGACAGGACTTGAACCTGCGGCCTCTGCGTCCCAAACGCAGCGTTCTA
>CAYGOB010000018.1:0-11146 GCA_964351475.1 uncultured Candidatus Saccharibacteria bacterium | reverse complement strand
TGTTTGGAGAGGTGCCTGAGTGGTCGAAAGGAGCTCACTGCTAACGAGCCGTAGGCCATAATAGCCTACCGCGGGTTCGAATCCCGCCCTCTCCGTCCCGCTAACTTATAGTGTATTAACTAATCATAACAAAACCTCTATAGTGATTATCGAAAAGCGATTTCAAGCTATGTCGAACTTCGAATTTAGAACTTCGAACTTACTTCTTAAAATGCTAAAATATATTATTAATTTTATTAATAATTAATATGAAATACCTCTATCTCTATCTCCTCACCTTTATTGTTTTCTTAGCAATTGATGCAATATGGTTAGGAATAATTGCAAAAAATATGTACTCTGAGAAAATTGGTCACCTCTTAGCAGAAAACCCTAATCTAATAGCCGCTGGAGTATTCTACCTTCTTTTTGTAGGAACCCTTCTGGTTTTTGTTGTAATCCCTGGCTATGAAGCACAGTCCCTTACTAAAACAATTGTACTCGGAGCTTTGTTTGGAATGATTACATACGCCACATACGACCTTACCAATTTATCTACACTTAGGGACTGGCCTCTTTCCACAACCATCATAGATATTATCTGGGGGACATCTCTTGCAACAGCAACTTCGGTTGCAGGATACTACATAGCTAATTTCTTAAATATATAATAAATGGCAGACATTCTTAACTTACTCGGGACTGTAGCAATAACAGTATTTATTTACATGTCTCTACTCTATACCCTTTCTTTAATAATAAAGAGAACAGACATTGTAGATATTGGTTGGGGAATTGGTTTTATTCTAATTGCCCTAATCTCTTTGCTTAGTCAAGATCTTTTAACCAACCGCATGGTTCTAGTTTTCTTCCTTGTTTTAATATGGGGTCTTAGACTCACCCTACACATATATTCTAGAAACAGAGGAAAAGATGAGGACTACAGGTATGTACAATTTAAAAAAGATTGGGGTAAACAATTTTTTGTAAAATCTTACTTTCGAATCTTCCTCTTACAAGGTTTGTTAATGACGATTATTTCTATCCCCGTTCTCTTAATTTCTAATTCTACATACCCTCCTCTGGAAATATTTGCTTATGTAGGAGTAGGGCTATGGTTAATTGGGTTTGTAATAGAGACTCTTTCGGACATACAACTTAACTATTTTATAGAACTTAAAAAAGCTGGCAAGATAAAAAGGAAGTTTGCAGATATTGGACTTTGGAAATATTCCAGACACCCTAATTACTTTGGAGAGATTCTTCAATGGTGGGCCATTGGACTAATAGCGTACCCTGTTTCTTTTGGTTATCTTGGCCTCATAGGACCACTTACAATAACTTACCTAATTGTTTTTGTCTCAGGCATACCCCTTTTGGAAAAGAAGTTTAAGAAGCATCCTGAATGGGCAGAATATGTTGCAAGGACAAACAAGTTACTACCTCTTCCAAAACTAAGTAAAGTATTATCATCTAAGATAAAATAATATATACTAAGGTATGGAAGAATACAAAAAGAAAGATAATTCCTTCCTTCTTGGTTTATGTATCACATTAGGTACCATCGTAGTAGGCTTAACTAGCTACATTGTCTTCACTTCTGAACTCCCTGGGAGGGAAATGTCAAGGTGTGAATATAATGGGTGGGCATATGCTCATAACGAAAATTTCGACTCCATAGATGGATGCAATATTTGCTCCTGCAATGATGGAGAGGTTGTGTGTACCCAAATGGCTTGTGAGGAGCCAATGGATGATTTAAATTAAATATTTTAATATTATGGAAGAGAAAGAAGGTATGCAGACAAACTCCCCAAACACTTCGGTTAACAGAATCCCTCCTAAAGAGGAAAAGAATCGAGATCTAGGAGTTGTCATTTTAAATATCCTACTTGCTTTAGTAACTGTATTATTATTGGGATATATAGCCTACAGGAATGGATACATTAATCTTGACAATATTTTAAATGTTCAAAAGGAACAGGAAATTGATTCTCAAGAAGGAGAGGAAACAGTCTTTCTTGAAGATGAGAGCTCCTTGGTCCTAGAAACTTATGAGGGAGAATATCTTTCTGCAATTATTCCCGCAGGATGGGAGATTAGGGAATATTTTGATGGAGAAGGATCGGAAATGATAGACCCTGGAACCACATATACAGGACTAACGGGAGTACAAATATTAAACGAGGGAAGAGAGATAATGAAGCTTGAGGGTGTCTCAGGTATTGGGTTTGTTGGATGTAGGGAACTCCCAAGGTTTGAAGACAGTTCCACCGAGTATGAACAAATGCAACAAGATTTGAACGACGAAGTAATGGAAGAAGAAATTGAATATTTAGACTATACAGATGTCCTCTACTCTGAATTTCAATGGTTTGAGAAAAGATTTAGGAGAATTGGAGCAGCCCTTTATTATGATACTGTAGAAGGAGATGAATTCTTTGAACCTCAATGTGAAGTTTCTTTCTTTAGATTGCAGGAACTTGGCTTTGAAGACGAAGGGGGATACACCGGAGACACATACATGTACACAATCTCTCAAATAGCTACAGAGGATGAATTAAGGATACTAGACCAGATATTAATAAGTATGACGGCCAATTAGAGAACTTGTTGATCTTATTTTGAAAATTAGGACTTGCCTACTTACTCTCCTTGTTCCCTTTTTGCTGAAAGTTTTTCTTAAAGTAAACAAGGGCAAGTAAAAAGCAAATAAATACTCCTAAGGAAAACAAAAATTCTCCCATTTCGTAATCCTGCGGTGCTATACCCCACTCCCTCCTTGAGAGTAAGTTTATTCCCAATGGTAGGAAGTAGAAAAAAAGGTATGGTGGAGATACAAAAAAAGGAAAAAACTTTCTAATACTTTTTCTAAAATTAAAAAGTTTGTCAAATATACAAACTAATAGCCATGCAAAACAGCCATATGCCCCTGCTGCTAAATACATATACCCTACTTTGTTATGGAAGGTTTTAAAGTTATGTATATTTGTTTCAGACTGCACATTATATTTAAGAATAGGAATCTCTGTTTGTCCATCAAAGACCTCATGTCCATCAATATTGAAAATTCTTTGCCCCCAACTAATCTCTTCTCCTGCTACAAATATTAGTCCAAAGGAAACAATTAAAAATATAATGAACATTAATTTAGAAATTTTTCTAAATTTAAGAGCTAATATAAAAGATATAATTCCACTCGCTCCAAAGAGGAAAAACTGTAACCATTCAATTAGATGATCTTCACTTCCTATGAGTTTGTAAAGAGAATTGTTTTCTCTACTTAGCCAGTACATACCTAAACCAAAGAGTATTGGAAAGATGATTATTAATACTAAAAGAACTTTTCTTTTAGTATCATTCTTTATTATTTTTTCATCAAATGGGATATACATCGGCTATATATTACTAAATATGTGAAGGGATGTTAATAGGAGTTTTTATGGTAGAACCTTTTTAGAATACCTTTATTGATTTAAAACCCTTTTCTTTGTAATATTATAGGTATTAAATCTGCTTACATATTAAATGAAGTTTTTAAAAGAGTTATCTACTAGAAAAAGAATATATCTATTACTTTCTTTAATATGTTCTCTTGTTTTAGTTGGTATTGCTATATTTCTTCTTACTAAACCTAAGGAGATAGAGGCTGGGTGGTGGAATGAGACGTGGACGTATAGGAGGAGTATTACTTTAACTAATCCTAGTAGTACTGTAGAGAATGCACAGATTAAGGTTTTTGATGGAGAGGATCTTAGTTCTTTAGTTAGTGCAGGTAAGTTAGAGTCTTCTTTGAATGATTTAAGGTTTACTGATTACAGAGGTAATTTACTACAATATTACATAGAAGATGATACTGCTTCAGCTGTCGGAGTATGGATCCTTATACCTTCTTTAATAGAGGGTGAGTCTGTAATATTTATGTATTATGGTAATAGTAATGTTAATAGTGGTAGTAATTCTAAATGGATGGCTGATTTAGGTGGAGAGATATCATATTTTGAAGATTACAGAATACATGCTTTTTTAAATACTGGTTCTGATACCTATATTAGTTATGCGGGGAGAGAGGTGGATGTATTGGTTATTGCGGGAGGTGGAGGGGGTGGTGGGAGATCTGGTGGCGGTGGTGGTGCAGGAGGATTGGTTTTTAGAGAAGGTCTCAAAGTAGAAACTGGCACACAGATCATAAACGTCGGATCTGGTGGACAAGGAGGTACAATAAATGGAACTGCTGGGAGCAGCGGAGAAAACACTTCAGCATTCGATTTAATAGCGCTTGGAGGAGGTGGTGGTGGATCTGACGGCAATAACTCAGGATTTGCGGGAGGATCGGGAGGAGGAGGGAGATATGGAGCTAGTGGGAGTGCGGCAACACAACCTTCTTCTGCCTCAGGCGGTTATGGGAATAACGGTGGTTCCGGAACGTCAGGTACTTGGATGGGTGGTGGTGGTGGTGGTAGTGGTGGACCAGGAGTGAATGGAACAGACAGTGTTGTTGGAGATGGAGGGGTTGGTATGAATTTTTCTGATTTTTTTTCTACAAATTATGGAAGCGGTGGATGGTTTGGAGGGGGAGGAGGAGGGGGCTCTCATGACCCAGCTCCCTCTGCAGGAAATTGGGGATATGGTGGAGACGGAGGGGGTGGTGATGGAGGACTTGCACCCAACGATTCTGGTTCCCCTGGTACACCTAATACAGGTGGTGGTGGTGGTGCAGGAAGTACAGACTCTGGAACTGGAGGTGCTGGCGGTTCCGGCGGCTCCGGCATAGTCTTAGTTCGTTATGAATCAGATGTTAATACTCCTACCGATATTACTATTGGTTCTGTATCTACCTCAGAAGAAGTCTCCCCTGCCCCAATAGCATATTGGAGGTTTGATGAGGGAACAGGATCAACTGCTTCTGACTCTTCAGGAAAGGGAAACCATGGATCTGTTGTAGGAACTCCTTCTTGGGTATCTGAAGAAAATTGTGTTTCAGGTCCTTGCATGCAATTCAATGCTAGTGAGTATGTAGACTTAGGAAATCCACAAGACTTACAAATAACAGGAAGCCAAACAATTAGTATGTGGCTTAAACCTGCAAACTTCTCTGCTAGAAGAAATCCATATGCGAAAGCGTATGGAGGGGAAGGAACAATTACTCAAGAGACTAGCGGTGTTTTAAATTATTACTACGGAACTGCAGGGGGGAACACTTCCCCATACCAAGGCTTCGGAACCAGTCAATCATTGACTCTAAATGAATGGAATCATGTTGTTATAGTTAGGGATTTACAAAACATGAAACTTCGTTGGTATATAAATGGAAAAGAAACAAATGAAGCAAATGCTAATTATTCCTCTGCGACAGCTAGTACTCTTAGCGCATTCATAGGAAACGGATACACTAGTAGATATGCAGGATTAATAGATGAAGTTAAGATATACCCTTATGCAAGAACTCCCGAACAGATTAAAACTGATTACATTGCTGGTTCTTCTACCATGGGGTCTAGTGTAGTTATGGGTCACAAAACAGGAGTTGACACATCTAACCCACTCTCATCCAAACTGTTGGGTTACTGGAAGTTTGATGAAGGTAATGGTACTACAGCATATGATTCTGTAGGTTCTAGAAATTTAACATTTGCCGTCGATCCCAATACCCCTAGCTGGTCAAAAGAAGGAAGGCAGGGTGGAAGTATCTATTGTGACGGGAACAGTTTTGCGATACCAAGTACTAGTTATTTAGCAGGAACTAGTGACCACACCTATACCGCATGGTTTAATTTAGACTCTGGAGAAGTTGCTAGTTCTGGCTACAAATCCATTTTCGGAAGCAATCAAACATATCCCGTAGTAGGCTACCAGCCCTCAAACAAGCGTTTTTATCATTATCGCCAACATTCTGGTGGTGGGCAATCAATTTACTGGACAGTCAACCATCAATACGCCGATAACGAATGGCATCATGTTACTTTAACCATAAATCAAACCTCCTACCAAGCTACGTTATATGTCGATGGTCAGTATGTTGGAGTTAATAACATCGGAAATGAAGGGTATACTCATAGTAACGGAGCTTTTCGTCATGTTTGCCGAAGCTATTCGACTCATACCCAGAGTTATTGGAAAGGATACCTAGACAATCTTAAAATATATAACTATGCCCTATCCCCTGAAGAAGTATTACTTGATTATAATCAAGGTAAAACAGCAGTATTAGGTACCTCTCCCCCTAGTACAGGTAATATATGGGGAGGATCTAGTGCTAGTGAATACTGTATACCAGGAGATACATCTACTTGTAATCCTCCTGTAGGAGAATGGTTATTTAATGATAATCAAGGTAGTACAGCTAAAGATACATCTGGAAATAATAACAATGGGACGTTAGTAAATAGTCCTAATTGGGTAGGTGGTAGAGATGGAGGGGGGGCGTTGAGTTTTGATGGAGTGAATCAGTCTGTAAGCGTAACAAATGACAGCACACTTGCCCCAGAAACAGAAACCACCGTTGAAGCATGGATTAAACCAACAGACACTAGCACAACACAATACATAGCAAACCATGGCCATGCTAATGGTAATAAAAGATGGTGGTTGAGAATTGAAAACAACACCGTTATTTGGGGGGTTAGTTCCAATTGTGACTCTCACTCTTATCTTGTTTCTAGCAGTTTTACCAATACAAATGTTTGGTCCCATATTGCAGTTACTTATAAGCAAGGTGAACCTATGAGAATGTATATTAATGGGACACTCGCAAATACAGGCACCGTTGCTGCTACTATCTGTAATACAGGCTCAGAGCCACTTACAATCGGGGTTAGAAGTGCTGTTACACAGCCATTCCAGGGAGACATGGACCGATTCCGTATCTATGACTATGCCCGTACCCCTGCTCAAATAATGTGGGATTATAATAAAGGTGGTCCTGTAGGACATTGGAGATTAGATGAATGTCAAGGTACTACTGTACATGACATCTCAGGTAATAATAATCATGGTACTATAAACATAGGTAGTAGTGGTACACAAACTTCTGCAGGTACTTGTACATCAGGTAATACAGCACATGCTTGGTATAACGGTAGAGAGGGTACAATAAACTCTAGTTTGAGTTTTGATGGGACGGATGATTATGTGGATATTCCATCAAATAACACCTTGAGGCTTATCGGTAGTAACCTGACCGTTAGTGGTTGGGTTTATCTAAAAGACTCTAACAACGGGGGATTGGTGTATAAAGGTAGGGGCACTATTCGTGAAGGGTATGGTTTCTATCAATTGGGGACAGATATAGTTTTCATTTATTCTGATACTTACGAGACTCATGATCAAGTCTATACTTCGCCTGCAACTTTTGGTCGATGGTTCCACGCCGTCTCCGTAATTGATAAAACAAACAATTTAATGAGAGTTTATATTGACGGAAAGCTAAATGGGACTTTAGACATAAGTGGAATAAACGAAGATGTTTCGGGGACCTACCCTCTGCAATTTGGCAGAAGTGACAGTTTTTTTTCTAATGCCTCAATCGACGACGTCCGTATCTACAACTACCCCCTAACAGAAGAACAAGTAAAACTCTTGTATAACCATAACTCTTCTGTAAGATTCTAATACTACAAATTTTTTATTCTACAAAGGATAATCCCCTACTTGTTTAGCTAAAAACCTTCTTATTGCATCCCTCTGTAATTCTGACTCACAACCCTTGTAATAACTAATAAGGTCTGAAAGATACCCTACCCTAATATCACCCTCTTCATCTGTAGGATTTAAGTTAGGAAATATACTAATCCATATCCATGAAATATATTTTCCTTCTTCATATACAGTACCATTAATAATTTGCCTTACTGCTTCTGGATAAAGGACATGCTTCCAATACAATCTACTAAGCTCTAATTTCTTTAAGCTTTGTTCTTCAGATGTTTGTTCCTTTGAAGATATATAATTAAATACCCTATTTATTCTTAAAGGTTTTGATAATTCTGGAATATCTGCATAGTACTCATACAGTCCATACCTAATAACTAACTCTAATGCTTCATATCTTTCCTCTCCTTCTGTATTAACTCCTCCTAAAGTAGAAACTTGTTCTCTAGTTTCTTCTCTTTCTTCTTTGTTAAATATGAGGTATGGAGCTTTAAATATGGGATTTTCCTCTACAGATAGTGCTTTTATATCTTCTTCTAAATTTTCAATGTCATTACTCATGGGAATTGTTCTTTATCTGGTGGAGACCGTAGTAAAAAGTTCGAACCCATTAAGAACCTTTATTCTTAAATGGGCAGAATTCTTTAAATACAATCCTCCTACCCTTAATTATATCTTAAATAACAAGAATAATCAGTATGGATAGATACACTACATGGGTATTGAATATATATCTAACTTAAATATCTTATAGAGGTAAAGAAATGGCAAATTCTACAACAAAACAACAGCAAGAAAGTAAAGACAAGAACATAATTCAAACAATAGGTTTTCAAGATTTTTCCGCAATATGCAAGGAGTATCAAATTATTGAAAAAGCCACTAGGGAGCTTTTAGAAATTGCTAATGATTTCAATACCCCTTTAAGGGTTAAAGTTGATATTTACAAATGGGTAATTGAAATGAATATAGGAAAACCAAAACAAATGAATGATCCTTTAGAAGATGAATTGAAGGAAATCAGAATAACAAGAGAATATGTTAACCATCCTAAAGATAATAAAATAACAGGATACACATTCGAAATAGTGGGTGGTAAAAAGGACAAATTAGAATAAGGTCATGGGAAAAAGCGCAAAAGCAAGGTGTATTCTGATATAATGTGAGAATAAATTTTTAATATTGTTTTATGGAAGAAAATGATGAGCTATATCAGAAGTTAATTACAAAAGTCCAAGCAGATATGAAGGAATGGACTAAAGAGTATCTTAGAGAGAAGGGTTATACAGACGAGAAAAAAACAAACACCCTAGCAATAATCTCTTTTATTGCCGTAATGTTGTTCTTCGTACCCCTTTCTGGAGTAGCAGGATTTATTATGGGGATTATATCCCTCGAACAAATTAAAGAAAAAGGAGAAAGTGGTAAGGGATTGGCTGTGACTTCAATAGTGTTAGGCTCATTATCAATAGCTTTCTGGTGCATACTTGTTTTGGCAGAATTCCTATAAAACATATGTTATTTACAAAGAAACCAGATTCTACATACAACACCTTCTACTTAATACTACACAAAAGGGATTAGTTATTAAAAAAATGATATAATGAGCAATATATAAATTTACTTTTCTATTTATTATGGAAGAAAAGCAAGAGACCCAGAAAAAGAAGTTAGGAACTGGGGGAAAAATCGCAATAGGTTGTGGCGCTATAACACTATTGGGAATAATTATTTTTGTTATTATTACTGTTGTAGGAATTGCAGGTTTAGGAAAAGTTATAGAAGATGTTGATAAGCAACAACAAGAAAGAGAAACAGCGGAAGAGGATGCTTTTAACAATCCTTCTTCTATTGGAGAAAGTGTAATAGTCGGAGATATTGAATGGTTTGTCGTAGGTGCAAGAGATTTAGGAAATACTCTTAAAAGTACTTATGGAGATTGGGGAGAAGATTGTGTTGCTAAAAGTGGTACTTTTATTGAAGTAGATCTTAAAGTTAAAAATAACGGGACAGGGATGGTTTCTTTAACAGATCTTTATTTGTATGATTCGGAAAAAAGAGAATTTGTTACTAGTTCTGATGTCTTTTCTTGTGTTGAAGGGAATTTGTTCATCTTAGATAACATAAACCCAGGAATAGAATTAAGTTATATTGCAGTATATGAAGTTCCGGAAGAATCTGAAGGTTTCCGGTTGAAGGTTGGAAATTTAGATTTTCTCAAGAGTGGACATGAATATATTTCGCTCGGATTCTAGATCTCACAAACAATTGTAACAAAGGGGGGAACAGATAGTTCCCCTTTTTACTCTTGATTTAAACTGTACCGGTTGGTATAATTTAATATGAACAACAAAAACAATGCTTTAATAGTTCATAACCCTTTACTAAAGGAATTCCTGAACGGGTTAACTAACGATCCTAATCTAAAGAAAACCTTAGATAGCTATACAGAGGAAATATATACTTCATCCGATACTGGATTAACCTACAGAACCATTAACTCTTGGGATACAGCTGGAATGCTTCTCACACTCCCCAACAGAGATAGTAAATGGAGGAAATTTAGTTTAGTAGAAATAATTTGGATTTACATCATAAGGGAATTACGAGATATAGGTTTTAGTAAGAAGAAGATATTAAAATTAAAAGAATTACTGTTCCCTACTCTACCTAAATCTAAAACCTCTGACACAAAAAGATTTAAACAATATATTTTAAGTGTTGTTGCAGAAAGAGATGTATATCTATTGGTAAAACCTAATGGAGAAGGTGATTTAGCAATTGATATAGAACTTCTTGAAACAGAAAGGGACTGTGTTGATTTCCCAAAAACCTATACTTTAATAAGTATTAACAAATTGTGTGCTGAATTTACAGGAAATGACAAATATATAAAAAGAAAACAGTTCCTCTATATCCCAACAAATAAAGAATTAGATTTATTAAACGAGATAAAAAACGGAGAAAACCTAAAAGAAGCTACTCTTAAAATTGCCAACAATAAAATATCAAGAGTAAACTACAAAAAAACATCTGATCCTAAGAAAGCTCTTGATAATTTTAATAAAGCAATAAAAAGTGGCGGTAGAAAAGAAATTCGTGTAAACATCGAAAATGACAATGTTGTTTATTTTGAGGAAACACATAAAAAATAGATATGTATGCTGTCGTGAATATCGAAGCAATTACTAACCGAACATAGTTGCCAAAGAACTTGGAACTAGTTCAAGAGTGAAAGTTAATATGTTAAAAATTGAGGAGTGTAGAAAATACCTACTACAAAAAAATCTTGATGATTCAAAAATAGAAGAATTAAGAGATACGCTTACATCGATTGTAAGGGAAATAATAAAAGAAAACATAGAATCCTATGAGAGAACCATTAAAAAAACAAAATAATCTCTGTGAGGGAAGAGTTGGTTTAGTATATACAAGAGTTTCAAGTAGAGGACAAAGAAACGATGGGCATGGTTTAGAGAGCCAAGAACAAAATTGTGTTGAAAGGTTAGAGAAAGAG
>CAYGOB010000017.1:0-11179 GCA_964351475.1 uncultured Candidatus Saccharibacteria bacterium | reverse complement strand
CCTACGGCTCGTTAGCAGTGAGCTCCTTTCGACCACTCAGGCACCTCTCCAAACAGCCATAATTATACTGCATTCTTACTATCTATGCTAGAATAGACTATGTACCTAGGTATACACGTATCATCCTCAGGTGGTATTGAAAATGCAATAAAGAATGGAGAAAAGTATGGAGTAAATACCATACAAATGATGCCAACGGCCCCAATGAGATGGGCTACTAAGTTAATTCCTGACGAAGGCATTAAAAATTTTGTTAATGAACTAGAAACCTCAAATATTAAAAAAATTCTAATCCACGGAATATATTTAACCAACCTAGCAAGAGGAGACAAAAAACTTTTTCATTTGGGAAAAATGGGACTAGTAGTTTACCTAGACTTTGCAGAAAAAATAGCCAAAGAAATTAAAAAAAGAAAAATAGACAGTGAAATACTAGGAGTATGCTTTCACCCAGGGTCCCAACAAGACCTTAATTACGAAGAAAGTATGAAGAGAGTATCCTACGGTATACAGTGGGTACTAGATGAAGTAAAAGGAAGTCAAAAACTTCTCATTGAAACAACCGCTGGAACAGGTAAAAACTTAGGAAGAAATTTTGAAGAATTAACAAAGATGAGGGAAGAAGTAAAAAACAAAGAAAGAGTAGGATATGTTCTAGATACTCAACACACCTTTGCCTCAGGATATGACTGGGTTAATGACTTTGACTCTGTAGTAAAGGACATAGAAAACATTCTTAAGTTAGAAAATGTTAAAAGTATCCACCTTAACGACTCCCTCCCAGAATGTGGGTCAAACAAAGACAGACACGCAAACCTAGGAGAAGGAAAGATAGGGGAGAATACGTTTAGGAAAATTCTTAAGTACAAAAAATTTAAAAAGATGCCCTTCATCTTAGAAACTCCAGCCATGAAATCTCCTAAAACAATAGAAGAGGAAGTAGAGGTATTAAGAAAGTTAGCTAAATAATTTTTAAACTAAGTTGTAAATGTCTAAGAAAAATAAATTCAAACAACACGCATTAGAAGCATTAGATAAACTTCCATCTGCGAAAATTCTTTGTGCAGTAGTCATAGCTATATTGTTAGCAGTAATTTTGTATATAACAATATTGTTTTTCCTCTTTAGATAGTGGTTCAAATTAGACTAAATGAAAACCAGAAAAGCCTTTGAGGTTGTAAAAGCACAATATTTCACAAGAGAGAAGGGAGTTAGCAAAAAAGAAATTACTTGAAGTTATAGAACTTGTTAAAGAAGGTAGGTTTAAGGCGAACCCTGGGTATCTATGTAGATATTGTGATTACAATTCAATATGTGAATATGCAGAGTTATAATTGATATAGTATAATTGTCCTCATGGAAACAGTTTTTAAAATATACAATTTTTTTCTAAACAGGGTATATGCTCAAAATTTGGGTGGTGCCATAGAGAGTGGAATAGGAAAAATAGAGGGAGGAGGGGATATGGATAAGGTTACTTTTGTTAATACCATAGTAGAGATTGCAGTCCCTGTAGCGGTACTGTGTTTAATTGTTTTGGTTGTATATGCTGGATATATGTTAATTTCTAGTCAGGGAAATCCAGATAAACTTAAGGAGGGGAAAGAGGTTTTAACAAATGCAATTATTGGGTTCTTTATTGTTCTTTTATCTGTTGTTATACTGTTGTTAATTAGTAATAGTTTAGATTTAAAAATATATAATTAATTATGGAAGAGATAAGTAGTATAGGAGAGGGTTTTTTAATAAATTGGGGGGCGGGAATTAATTTGGAAATGGTTGTGGAAAACAGGATTATTACCGCCCTTAACTTTTTTGTTGCCTTTTCAGCTCTGGTTGCGGTAATTCTAATAGTTGTAGCTGGATACATGTTTATAACTTCTGCTGGAGACCCAGAGAAAATAGAGAAGGCTCAAAAAGCTATTACAGCAGCTGTTGTAGGTATGATAATAGTGTTTTTAGCAAGGTTGATAGTTGGGCTTGTTATAGATATTGGTGAGGGGAATATTGAAGGATTTGAGAAGAGGGATTGTATAGAGCAACCAATAAGGGTATGAAATTTTAGGAAAGAGTATTGCATCTTTTAGGGTCTTTGGTTATAATTGTGTCATTAATATAATATTTAAATAGAAAACATATGAAAATTTCTAAAGTACTAGGAGCAGTTTCCGCATTTGGTTCTAACTTGTATTTGACATCTGCTGCGTTTGCTGACACTTCAGAAGCTCAGAAATACCTTCAAGGTTTAGATGGGACGGATAAAGATCTTATTCAAGATTGGGTCCCTCAAGTTATTAATTTGGCAATAGGATTAGCTGCATTGGTTTGTGTTGTTATTTTAATTGCAAGTGGTTATTCATATATCACAGCTGCAGGAGACGAAAATAAAATAGAGAAAGCTACTAAAACATTAACATACGCAATTGTAGGACTAGTTATTTGTTTCATCTCTGTAATATTAGTACAATTTATCCTTAGGAATGTCCTTAGCTAATTGTAGTTTTTAACCAAAGATTCTTATGTTCATAGATTTAAGTACTCTTAATCTTACGGCGTATGGGGATTTGTCAGAGTTTGTATTTTCTCTCATAAATTTTGTTATTTCCTTTTCTGTACTGATAGTGGTTGTATCCTTAATAATTACTGGTTTTAAATATATTCTTTCTATGGGAGATGATGAGAAGATTAAAGAAGCTACAAGATCTCTCACATTCTCTCTTTTAGGTTTAATAATTGTTTTCTTGTCTCCTTCCATAATAGAGTTTATAATAAACGAAGTATTAACAACTAGATAATGAAAAAACTTTTTAAAAAACTATATTTTCTCTTACCAATGTTTTTGGTGTTGCCAGTTTATGCCGATGAGGGATCCCCACAAAGGATAGTCCCTGAAGGTGGAGGCCCAGGACTTATTTCTTCAATAGTTGATAAGGTTCTTGGTTATCTTTTCCCTCTAGCGGGACTTATCGCTGTTATTTTTATAATCCAAGGTGGGTATATGTGGATCATATCTGCAGGGGACCCAGCTAGAGTAAAGCAAGCCCAGGGGACTCTTACTTGGGCTGTAATTGGTTTAATAGTGATACTAATTATTTTCAGTGTGCTACAAGTGATATTAAAATTCATGTCTTAATGTATGAAAAATCGTAAATACAAAGCAGAGAGTTTCTTTAAGAGTCAGGGTCATGCTCGTAGTGGTATTAAGTTAATATTTAAGAATGAGAGAAATTTTAGAATAAACTTAGTATTTGCTATGGTTGTTGTTTTAGCAGGTTTTGCGTTTCAGATATCATATACCGACTGGATAGCTATTAGTTTGGTAATTTCTATGGTTTTTGTAGCTGAGACAATAAATAGTGCAATAGAGGCTTTGTGTGATACAGTTTCCCTAGATTACAAGGTAAATATTAAATATGCTAAGGATGTGAGTGCTGGAGCAGTTTTAGTTACTGTGTTTGTATCTGTAATTACTGGGATAATAATTTTTATGCCATACCTCATCTCAATGGTTCAAAAGTTTCTTGAGCTAGTGGTATAATCTTCGTATGTTAAAAGTGCCCCGAATAGTCAAAAATATATTAATATTTTCTCTCTTAGGAATTTATTCTCTCTTAGTTTTTAACTTCCCAGTTTATTCTAATACCGTGGCAGAATTAGAAGACCAAATTGCTCAGAAAGAACAGGAAATTAAAGAAAAGGAGAGTGTCCTTCAGGGTGTAGAGAGAAGGATTAAAGAGATTGGGAGTAGTAATTATTCCATATCTCAAAAGATTTCTCTTTTAACACAGGAGATTAATATTTTAGAAAAGAATATTAAAGAAACAGAGGATGAAATAGAAAACAAGGTTAAGGGAATAGAACAGAAGCAAATGGAATTAGAAAAGGTTAAGGTTTTAATAGATGAGGTTTCTGGGGATTTGTATATACAGAGTAGGTATAAGGTTGCTAATTTCTTTTTAGATATTGCTAATTGGAATGGTTTGGTAGAGAGTTTGTATATTAGGATGAGTACTGTTTCAATGTTAAGGTTTGAGGCAGAGAAGATAGGGGGGGAGTTTAGTTCGTTAGCAGAGAGTAAGGCAGAGTTAGATAAGGAGAAGGAAGGGTTAGATAAACAGAGGGAGGGATTAGATGAGGCACATAAGTTACTTGCAGATGAAAAAGCAAGGTTACAGGCAGAATTAAGTAAGCAGGTGGCGGATAGGGGGGTTATTGTAAAAAGAATCGAAAGTTTAGAAACACAGATATCTCACCTTTTAGAAGAACAAAAAGAAGCAGCTAGAAGAGAGGCTGGATTGCTATCTGGAGCTGTCCCCCCTCAACCGACTGACCCACCAAAATTGTCTGCAGGAGAATTCTATATTACTGGTAGAGGGCGTGATTTATATCAAGGGCATGGTGTTGGAATGTCTCAGTGGGGAGCCTATGGTGCTGCTGAAAAAGGTCAATCTGCCGAACAGATATTAAAGTTTTACTATACTAATGTGCGTATAGAGCCTAGGGGAGGTAATATTACGGTTGATGGTCAAACGATGGACCAAAATGTTTATGTTGCTGGTCTTGGTGAGGTTCCGAGTAAGGCTTGTGGAACTGCTCAGCAAGTTGCTGAGCGTCCAGATAAATATGTTTTACGAGATCCTAATAATTCTTGGTCTTGTTGGCCTGAGGAGGCTATAAAAGCACAGGTAATTGCCGCTAGAACATATGGGCGATATAGAGGCTCTTTAGGTTCTACTGCTTCAGATCAAGTGTATATTGGAGGTAATGCTAAGCAGTGGGCTGCAGATGAGACCAAGGATTTAGTTATTGTCTCGAATGGTGGTACTCATCAGAATAGCATTATAAGTGCAGTTTATTCTTCTGATAACAGTCAGGGAAATGGTACAGCTGATAATGAAACGATTTGGCAAAATTTTGTTGGAGTTGGAACTCCACATACATACCTTAGGTCTGTGAACGACAACTCTTTTGCGAAGCCTACACAATGGACTCATTGGGTTTATCAAAGTAAAGCTTATTCCTATGATGATGTTTTGCGAATGCTAAAGTCTCAGACTTCTAGTTATCCTAGGATAAATAATGCAAACAGGATAGAGAAGATTGTATTTGAAAGAGATCCATCCGGCCGTGTGGCTAGAATGCTGTTTTATTTTGATACCTCTGCTGACCCACAGCCAATAGGAGGCTGGTGGTTTAAGAACATATGGAATATATGGCAAGGAGGTTTAGGAGGAACTCCAGACTATATCTATAGTCAAACCTTCTATTTCCTTTTCGAATAAAATCTTTTTTAATAACCTTTCCATATTTCTAAACGCATACTTTAACGTTGAGAGAAGATAGGGGTCAGGCCTTTTACAGGATATAGGGTCTAACCCCTTTTTATGCTATTATTAATCATATGGCAAAAAGAGAAAAACCCAATCAAATACCCAAAAAATTTAGAAAATTAGATAAGTCTTTTTTAGAACCATTACAGAAAAAAAACAATGGGTTCTTTTATTCTTTTCCAAGGGAATTAACCTTTCAAGGAAAAGAAAAAGATGAAAATGTAGTTCTAGTTGTTAGATCCCACTGGATAGTGTATACCCCATTTATTTTAGTAGCCTTTATTGTTTTACTCTTACCTTTGTTTTTCGGTATTATGATGTCTGGTCTCTCAGACAACATGGTTCTCTTTTTAGCCCTATTTACATCCTGTCTTACTATTTCGTTAACCATAGTCATATACTCTTTTGTGAGGTGGTTTTACGATGTAAATATAGTTACGGACAAGAGAGTAATAGATTTAGACTTTACAAGTGTAGTATCTCATAGCCTTTCTGAGGCTAGATTAAGCAAAATAGAGGATGTTACTCACAAACAGTCTGGAGTTTTAGGAAGTGTTTTTGACATTGGTACGATATATTTCCAGACTGCAGGGGCAACCGCTTCTATTGAATTTGACAACATACCTAGACCAAGGGATGTACAAAATATTTTATATGAACTTTTAGATTCTAGAAAGAGAGGGAAAATATGACAGGACCAATAGAAATGCTAAACAACTTATCATATGGAGGTGGAGATATTTTCTCTCTTGACCTTTTCTCAATCCTCAAAATCCCCATAATCCTAACCCTCTTAGGAAATATCCTTTTTTCTACACTCCTTTTCTTAAGAGTTAGAATACTTGCCGATACATTTAAAACTCCACAAAACAAAATAGTGAAGATGCTAATGGGAGTCCATATCCTTGTAGTAATTGTGGGTACATTACTTTCTTTGTTGTTTGTAATCCTTACATAAATATGGAAACAATAGTTAAACAATATATATCCAATAATAGGGATAAAAGTTCTTACAACACCATTTTTAAACACTACTATGACAGTAGCGAAAAGAAGGTGGGAAAAGAAGGAGACATTTATGTATTCCTAGATATATCAGCTGAGAGAAGTGTGAGTGTTGAGAGGATTTCAAAATTTGTATGGGACAGCATTGTCGATGGATACCTCTATTCAACTTCTTTGACAACCAACGAATCTCTAAAAGATGCCATAAAGAAAGGAGTAGAGAAGGTCAAGGAATTAATGAAAAATGACAAAGAATTAGAAGAGACAGGTGTAGATGTAAGCTTTACAATTATTTTAGTCAAAGAAGAAGGAACATATGTAGGTGTTTTTGGAGAAAGCGACATACTTGCGTTTAAAAAAGGTTCTCTTGTAAATATCTCGGAGATTCTCAAAGAGAAGAAGGCAAATACTGCAGGAGTAGCCCTTTCTAAAGAAGATGTCCTAATGGTGTCTTCTCTTGGACTATTGGAGGGAAATAATTCTAGGTTTTCCAGATTAGAAAAGAAGGAAGAGTTTGAGAAAATCCTAGATGCATTAGGATCTAAACTTAAAGAGACTAATGTGCTTTTGTATTTCTTTAAGGGTGAAAAGAAAGAGAAAGTTGTAAAAAAGAAAAAGATTTTACCAACCGTAGAAAGTGTTAAAGAGGGTGCAGAGAAGCTTCTTGGTCCAATTGCAAGGGTTGAAAGAATTAAGAAACCAAAAGAACAAACTACGATACAGGATCTTAAGAAGAAGATTAAACTCACAGAGAGGACAGAGAAGTTAAAAGCTCTTTGGGAAAAAGTGTGGGCAAAAATAATGCCATTCACAAAGAAAGTTTCTTCTTTCTTTAGTGAAAAATGGGTAGTTTTTAAAGAAGGGGTTGTCAAGAATGTTGGAAAGAAGAGATGGTACAAGAAGATAGCGGCGAGATGGTCGGAGGTTAGGGTAAAAAAGAGGAGACCTGTGGGAGTTCAGGGTATGCGTATAGATGGATACAAGAGTAATAATCTAAGGAGTAAGAGGTTTAAATTGTTGGCAATGTTTGTAGTTGTTGTAATTCTTCTAATTGTGGGAATTAACTTTACGGTTAAGATGAGGGAGGCTAGGCAGATTAGTGATTTGGCACAACAGGTATTTGCTCAGGTAGAGGATTTAGTTGAGAAAACTGAAAATAATTTTGTTGCAGATAGGGGTTCCGCAGAAACGTATCTCTTCCAAGCAGAGAGAGCACTGGAGGAAGCTCCGGAGGGTTTAAGCGAGAAGGATATGGAGAGATACAAGGAGTTGGAGGAGAAGATATTGGAATTAGGAGACGCTCTGTACAAGAGGGTGGGGGTTGTGGAGAAGGATACTAGACTTAGTAACTTTTTGGACTCTAGGTTAGCATTTGGGGAAGGGTCTGAAGTTGTAGATATGGCAATATATGTTGATAGGTCTGGTAATGAATTTTTAGTAGCTGCAGATTTAGGAAGAAAGAGTGTGCACAGGGTTTCTTTGTATGACAAGAGTGTACGGGCTCTTCCAGATAATGAGGGGTTAATTAAAAAACCTAAATTTGTGTATGTTGGAAACAATGGGGTGTATGTGTATGATGAGACAGAAGGAATGTTGAAGGCAGGGTTCGATGAAGAGGGTTGGTTTAGTGCATTTACACCTCTTTCTGGCTTAGGGGCTGGAGATATTAGGGCGACAGATATCTCGGCTATGACAGTATGGACCGCTGCAGACAATGTGTATTTTCTTTCTAGAGACAGAGAAGCTCTTTTAAGGTCCACAGTTGCTTATGGAGATAGGTATGGTCTGGCATACGAGTACTTTGGTCATGAACAAATGGCTATTTCTACAGATATGGTTGCAGATATTAGTATTTATATTATTATTTCTGAAGAGCCACACATTCTGAGGTTTAATTACAGTTTTTTTGAGTCAAAGTATTTTGAAGCACCACTAGGAGTGGTTGGTTTTGATGGTAATTATGGAAGGTTAACTAAGGCATTTACGGGACCAGATCTTACCTATCCTTTGTATGTGTTTGATGCTGAAGGTAGAAGATTTCTTCAGTTGCAAAAACCAATTGAGTCGGGTGTAGATATTAGGCATCCAAATCAAGTTTCATTGCTTAATCAGTATGTATACAGAGGCCAGAAAAATTCCGTTTGGGATGATGTTAAGAATTTTGTGGTTGATGCTAATGAAGACAACATGTATATTCTCGATGGTTCTGAGATTTGGAAATTGGTGTTGTAGTATAATAATGGGATGAAAATTAAGAATAAAAAAGCATTTTTCAATTATGAAATATCAGATTCCTTTGAGGCCGGTGTTGTTTTAACTGGTGCAGAGGTTAAATCAATTAAGTCTGGGAGGGCAGATCTTTCTAATGCTTATGTAAAAATAGTTGGAGGGGAGCTTTGGTTAGTAGGTGCAGAGATTCCTAGGTATAAATATGATGGAAGTGAGGATTATGATTCTCAGAGGTCAAGGAAGCTTTTAGTTAAAAAGAGGGAGTTGATTCAGATAGAGAATGAATTAAAACAGAAGAATCTTACGTTAATCCCTGTCTCTATATATACTACTAGAGGGAAGGTGAAAGTGGAGGTGGGATACGGAAAGGGAAGGAAGAGGTATGAGAAGAAAGCTAGAGAAAAGAAGAAGGATTTAGAGAGAGAACTACTGTACGAAAAGAGAAAACATATGATATAATGTTATAGGTTATGGCAGAAAAAGAAATTAAACAAACAACTATAGAGGGTTCTATGGGAGAGACATTCCCTCCTAGCTCTGTTGAGCAGTTAGGGGGACAAGAGTTTTCTGCAGACAAAGTAATATCTGTACCTGAACTTAACGAGAAAATAGATGTTCAACCCCCTGTAACTCCTAAGGTTGTAAACGCCCCTTATTACGGATTTCCAATTCCTGAAGATGTTCAAGAGAGACTCCCCACACCAATAGAAGCTAATAAGAGAAAAAGAGAAGGGCTCTCACCTCTATATTAATATTTCCCTAGTTAGATTATAGGCTTGAAACAAGGGGCTTTTTAGTACCTTCTTTTGTGTTATACTTTCCTAATATGCCTAATAATAAAGATATATATTCACAGTTAATAGGGCCAACTCCACCAAAGATAGAGACTGGTTCGACCATTGAGTATCCAAGTAACACATATGATGAATACTACGGACAAAGGGATATAAACATTCCCTGGGGTTGGATAATATTCTTTACAATTTTACTTGCCTCTTTAGTAGGGGGCTTTCTTTTCGTCAAGAAGAAACTTAAGAAAAGGGACAGGAATGAGAAAGCTACAGGCGGGGTTTTGATGGAAGTAAGAGTTCCAAGAAATAATGAGGTTGAGATTGGAGTTGCGGAGAGTATGTTTGCAAATCTGTATGGGATAGGGGGGAAAGGAGAGGGGCTTGCTCAGAAATTTAGTGTTAGTAATTGTGTTAGTTTTGAAATGGTTGGTTTGCCAGGGGAAATTAGATTCTTTGTACATTGTCCTAAGAAGTTAGCAGATTTGGTAGAAAAGCAAATATTAGGGTCATACCAAGATGCGGATGTAGTGGTGGTAGATGAATACAATATATTTGCACCTAATACAGAGATTGCGTATGCCCAACTTGGTCTGGATGACGATGTATATTGCCCAATAAGGGTTGCAGAGAATTTTACTGGAGATCCAATGGCAAATGTTTTAAGTACCCTTAGCAAGATGTCGGAAAACGAGGGGGCTTTGGTCCAGTTGGTGGTTGCTCCGACAGATAGTAACTGGCAAAAGAATGGAGAGAAGTTTGTCCAGAATGTTCAGAATAATAATGCAGATCCAGAGAAGAGTAAGATTAAAGTGTCTCAGGAAAAGTTAGAAGCAATTAGTAAGAAAGTGTCTAAGCCTGGGTTAATGGCCGAGATTCGGATAATAACGAGTGCTCCACAGAAGGCTATAGCAAAGATGCATTTGGATAATATAATAGGGGCTTTTGACCAGTACAGTAATCCTGGGATAAACAAATTAAAGAAGAGAAAAATTCCAGGTAGGAATGAGAAAACTTTTATATATGATGTTGTTTACAGAAGAACCCCTGAGGATGAGAAGACGGTATTAAATTTGGAGGAGTTGGCTGCTTTGTATCATTTCCCAAACAAGGATATTTCTACACCCAATATTAAATGGTTGCTTTCTAAGGAACTCATAGCAGATAATGACATTAGTTCAGATGTTAATTCCAAAGATACCATATGGTTGGGGAATAATCATTTTAGGGGAAAGAAAAAGGTCATATGTTTTGAGAGAGATGACAGAAGAAGGCATTCATACATTCTTGGACAAACAGGTACAGGTAAATCATGGTTGATGGTTAGGATGATGATACAAGATATTTACAATGGGGAAGGTTGTGCATTCATAGACCCACATGGACAGGCAGCCGAGATGCTTTTAGAAAGAATTCCCCCAGAGAGGGTGGAGGATGTAATATATTTCGATGCTGGGGACTTTGAAAGACCATTTGGTATTAATATAATGGAGTACTACAATGAGCAACACAAGCACCAGATAGTAAACAGTTTCATTGCTCTATTAATTAGGCTTTTTGACCCACACAACCAAGGGTATGCTGGTCCCGCATTTCAACAGGCTGTAAGGAATTCAATGTTAACTGCGATGTCCAAACCAAACTCTACTTTGATAGAGGTTGTAAGAATCTTGCAAGACGAGGAGTGGGTGATGAGTCATTGGCTTCCTTTGATCAAAGATGACTTAGTTAGAAGATACTGGACCGATCAGGTAGCTAAGACTGACAAGAAAACTAAGTCTGAGGCATTAACGTACTTCATATCCAAATTTGACAAATTTACAACAA
>CAYGOB010000016.1:0-12044 GCA_964351475.1 uncultured Candidatus Saccharibacteria bacterium | reverse complement strand
TAAGAAAAATTTAATTTTTACCCTGTATATTGGTAAATATATGGTTAAATATTTTCTTAAGGTACTTTTTACTCTCCTTTTTCTCTCCTTGTTAAACAGGTTAGTTTTTGGAGGTGTAACTTTACTTACTCCAACTAACGGAGAGTTTTTTGAGAATACTGAAATATTTTTTAGTTGGGAAAATACCGATCCTGACAATGAATATATCTACCAACACTTTTTTTACGTAAATGAAAACCCCTATGGTAGTGCAATTACTAGAATTTTAGAAGAGAGAGAGTTTACAAGGGGAGCTGTGAATTACAAGATATATTTTTGGAAGGTACAGTACCATCCTTTAGAGAGTTTTGAGGGTACTTTTGACTATGAAACAGAGCCTTTTGTATTTAGCGTTAACAAAGAGATACCGGAGGAAATGTGGAATACTTATGTAGCAAAAGAAGAGGAGGATACATTAGAACATGAAGAGAATATTGAAGAAGAGGCTGAGGATGAATTAGAGAGTAAAAATGAAGATAATATACAAGAGGGTGTACAAGAAGATGTAGAAAGAGAGCTTCCTTTTTTAGAAAATAGTTCTAACAGGACTGAGAATGTGAGACCAAATCTCCCTTCTAAGTACATATCTTTAGTAAAATCTACTAACACAGGGTTACTTCAAGAGAGTGAATTTAATTGGAATGTAATTGGTAGTAAAGCAGTCCTTGGGGCATCACAAGGAGAGAATTTTAAACAAGGTAGTGAGGGAAATATAGTATGTAAGTTTAAATATTTTAAAAGAAGTAACTCTCTTGAAAAAATATATTGTAATATTCCTAAGATTAAATTTTTAGAAGAGATTAAGTACCCTTTTGCAAATGAATACAGTGTGTTTGTAAAAGGAGAAACACTCTCTTCTTTTAATATTCAGGTAGATGAATACTCTTGTGTTTTTAATTTGCTTAAACCTTCTACATGGTTTAGGTGTGAGGAGAGGTTTTTACAAAGCAATATTCTTTCTTTAAAACCTAATATGTTTTTTCATTTGTACAAAGATAACAGGAGGGTTGACATTAAATCGTTCGTTTTAGAAAACTCTGTTTTTAGAATTATGGCAGGACATGTTAAGGATGTTGAGGGTATGAGACTGGTACATACATACAGGATGGCACATAGAGATTATGATCTGTACCATGAAGAGAGGTATGCATATCCTATTTGGCCAGTGGATTACGAAGAAAGGGATAAAGAAGGAAACAAAGATAATCTTAAAGATTATTCAGACATAAAGGTAAAACCGTTCTCTTTTCCTTTTAGCAAAATAATAGGGGTTACACAGTGGTATGGTAATACTGCTTACCAGACTCCACATAGTGGGATAGATTTTGGAGCAAAGAGAGAAGAGGTTCTTGCAATTGCAGATGGTCAAATAATTAGCAAAGGTTGGGACAGTTATTACGGAGAGTGTCTTTCTGGGGGTAATTTTTTAAAGGTTAAGCAAAATAATGGTATGTATACTGTTTATTTTCACTTAGAGGATATGTATGTAAATACTGGGGATGTTGTTAAAAAGAACCAGGTTATTGCTAAGAGTGGAAATACTGGGGCATGGAATTGTCAAAGGTTAGCATACCACTTACATTTTGAGACAAGATTAAATGCTTCATTTAGTTCTCATACTAATCCTGTTAGGTATATAGATGTGGATTGGAATACTGTTCCTACTCTTGGATACAGTTCTTATCCTGGGAGATTAACTGGAGAGAATCCTCATCCTGGGTGGTGAGGAGAGGATTTTAAAAAAGGAATTTTTTAAAGGTGTATGAAAAAACAAATTTAATTTTACATTCTATTAGTATGTCCCGAGTTATATCTTTTTTGTTTTACATATTTACTTTACTAAGTAACTTGCTTTTTCCTAAAGAGGAGATAGCTATTAATATGGTTGCCAATATTACAAGTCCTCAGCAGGTTATTTGGAAAAGTAGTGATGAAATTATTTTTGTAACTGATGCAGATATTTGGGAATACTCTATATCTCAAGACATTAGTAAGATTATAGGGACAAGAGAAACCAATGAGTTTGTAGGGGTTGGGGGAAACGGAGAGATATTGTTGTGTAGTATTGAGCATTTTACAATTTCCTCATATGATGAGTTTTCTACTAAGTTTGTAGTTAGAGATTTGAATAAGGAAGAAAAAAGAGAAATGTACTTTTTTGAAACTATTAGGCCAATATATTTAGATAGTGAAAAAATTATAGCTGTTACAGCTGTTGATTTTCTAGAGACATATTTTTACGAGATAGATATTAAGAGTGGAGATATGGAGGAGATAGAAGAACCTAAAGAAAAAATTAGTCCTGTATTTATTCCTGAGGATATTGATGTTAAGGACATATATTTTGGAGAGGATAATAAGTATGTAATAGAGGATATGTTTGGGAATGTTTATGTGAGTGTCAAAGAAAAATAACCCACCTTTTACATAAACCAATCATTAGGTACATATGCAAAGAAATACCCTATACTACCTAATGAAAATCCTACTGTTAATATGCCTATGAGTATTCTAAGTAATTTCTTGTTTTTAATTTGTAATAAATATTTAGAAAAAACTATATACATAGGAGCAAGTACAGGAAATATATATCTACCTTGAAGAGCTAGATCCTTCCAATCTGTTCGTATATATGCCTTGTAGTTAACATAGTATGCTACAAGCAGAGCATAGAAAACAGAGATTACAATCAAAGCCCTCTCTTCCACTCTCAACTTCTTTCTGTTTTTAAATATGAGGTATATTCCAACAAAGAAATACAAAAGATAAAAAGATACATACTCATACGGCATGAATAAAAATTTGTCTCCCATAATCCCATAAATCCTCCTAAATATCTGTACTATCCAATACGGTAAGTACAATATTGGCCCTATTCTTTCAAATCTTAATACAAGTCCAGAAGCTTCAATCATATTGCCTTCAAAAACCACCGGGATTTTGTATACGCTACGAGCAAACACACCACTCTCCAAACACTGCTCATAGGTAAGCATATCTAGACAGCTAGGTCCTAGAGCTCCGTAACTTAAAATGTTAACTAAATACAAATTCATATTTAAACCTAAGAGGAAAAGTATAATTCCTAAGAAAAGAACATTGGGTAGTGTTAAAAACTGTTTGAAAAACTCTCTCCTTAAAACCTTCCTTCTTAAAAGAAAAGCTCCCCATATTATTACCATAATAGCTGCTAGGGGTAGTGTGGTATCTTTTGTTAAAGATCCTAACAAAAGGAATACCCACATTAAGAGAGAATTTTTTAGATGGTTGGGATTTTGTAAGAACCTAATTAGGAAATATATAGCAGCTGAAGAAAAAAGAATTGTTAAATTGTCGTAATTAATAGAAGAGGAAAGAAATACAAACATAAGAGTATTTGAAAGAAGAAAAACAGGAAGTACTTGTCCCCATTTGTTCTTAATTAATCTCTTGGATGTTAAATATACAAAGATTAAAGTCCCTAGAGCAGTAAGAACATTAGAGATACGAAGAAGAAAGATCTCGTCAAAATTGAAAGTCATCTCATTTAAATTCAGTATCCTTCCATTAACCCAGAGAGAGAGGTAGGGGATTCTTGTAATATCTTGCCACTTGTATGTGTCTGGAGTATTTTCTGGTATCCCTAATGTTTTAGAATAAGCTTGAGATACCTCTAGGTGGTAATATGAGTCTGGGGACACACCCATTTTAAGATTGTATGCCAAATAAAGAGAGAAGATGATGAATATTAGTAGTACAAAAAACAGTACAATCTCAGGACCCTTCTTACTCTTTAATACTTTCTCAATTAGTTTCATACTGTCTTAACACTGTTTGTATAATATCTGTAGTATAGCAAAACAACAAATTAAAGTAATAGTGACAACCAAGAAATGATATAATGAAGTATGCAAAAATACCCTCCTGAAATACAAAAACTTCTTAAAGAAGTAGACAAATTACAAAAACAAATTAATCGTAAAAGACCTCTAGAACAGAAAAGAATTCAGTTGTTAAAAAATTACTACCTCATAGGATTAACATATACCTCCAACTCTTTAGAGGGTAATTCATTAACTGAATCTGAAACAAAAGTTGTAATTGAAGAGGGATTAACCATTGGTGGTAAACCTCTTAGGGACCATCTTGAGGCACAGGGTCATGCTAGAGCATACGAATATATGTTCTCATTGATATCAAAAAAGGGAGTTAATATAAAAGATATTTTGAAGTTGCATAAGTTGTTTTATGAAAAAATAGATGGAGAGAATGCTGGAAGGTACAGAGAGGTAGAAATGTTAATTACTGGATCTAAATATTCTTTCCCCAAACCTAAAGACATAGAAGAATTAATGAAGGAGTTTGAAAAGAAGGTAAAGGAGTATATTAAAGATGAACATCCAGCAGTAGCCGCAATTAAAATACATAAAGATTTTGTTAATATTCATCCGTTTGTAGATGGAAATGGAAGAATAGCAAGACTGATTATGAACTTAATACTCTTACAACATGGATATAATATAATGATTGTACCCACCATACTGAGATCTAGATATATGGAGAGCTTAGAAAAAGCACATACAGATGATACAGATTTCATAGAATTAATTCTTAACTGTTTAATAGAAAGTCAAAGGGAGTGGTTAAGACTACTTGAATCTTAAAGCAGTAAATATATTACAAAAATAATTATTATTACATTAACTACTGTTTTTAGTAATATACTAAGAAAAACTCCTAGAAATGACCCCATACCTGCTCTTAAACTCTCCTTTATACTTCTGCGTGCAAAAAAATATTCAAAGAGGGTAGCTCCTACAAGAGGTCCCAGGAATAATCCTGCGGCATTTCCAATTAATAACCCAATCATACCTCCTAATATTGCACCTAACATACCCCATTTACTTGCCCCTGTTTTTTTAGCACCTAAAGCCACTACAATATTATCTATGAAGGTAGATAATACAGAGACAAAAAATAAAATAATTAGGAGTAGGGGGGTTATTATTTCAAAACCGGTTGCTGCTGCTAGTATCACCGTGGCTAAATATATTAACCATATACCCGGCATATCTAATATGGTAAGAATTATCCCAGAGAAAGAAAGAAGTCCAAAGATTGTGTAAATAAGTATGTCTAACATTACCCTAACCTTTTTAATTTAGAATAATAAATTGAATACAGTACTACTGTAGACACCAATTGTACTACAAATGTAACCCATATTACTCCCACATAGCCATACACTCTAACTACAATAATATTTAAAACAACATTAACCACTCCAGATATTACATTCTGTATGGCCATTAAATTAGCATGACCAGTGGACGTTATCATGCCTGCATTAATAACTACCACAGGAACTGCTACTGCAAAGGTTAATGCTACTGGAAGAATTATTGTAGATAATATCTCTCCTGAATATATTGGAAAGATTAAGTTAATACCAAAGTAAGCAATAACCATACTTATTGGTATAAATATTAAATTAATTAAAAGAAGATATTTAAGAAGTTTTTTAAACAAACGCACCATTTTCTCTTTACTCTTTTGTGCAAACAATTCAACAACATTAGGAGCTAATATACTACCTAATACAACAAATGGAATTAAAAGTTCTGTAAATATTTTATTAAGTAATTCATACACTGCAATCTCTTCAAACAGATCATAATTACCTAGTATTAATATATTTACCTTAGAGAAAAAGTAATACCCTAAGGCAGCTACTCCAAAAAAGAAAGCGTAACCCACAATGTCTTTTAGAATCTTTTTCTCAATCTTAAATTCATATCCTTTATGAAAAATGATTAACATAATGAGATAGGAAGAAAAGAATAATAAAGGAGAGAGTATTGCTCCTGTTAGACCTAATGATGTAACTAAGAAGTATGAGGCAGATATTCCTACAATACTGTTTACTATGGATAGAATGGCAATCTTTTTAAATTTCTTAAGACCTCTATATATTCCATCCATTAGAGAGGTCATAGGGTATATAAAGACCATAGGGAGTGCATAGAGTAGATACTGAGAGTATTTAGGAAAGAGGGTGTCCTTAAAGAGTAGCACAAAGGATATTACTAAAACGGATACTAAAAATATAATGATAGAGGAGTTAAAAAAAACTTTTTTAACACGCTCCTTGTTTTTCGTATTGTATAAAGTTACATACCTTGAGGTAGAGGTAGATATTCCAAAGTCTGTTATAAGGGCTAAGAGAAGAAGGGTGGCACTAATGTAGTTATATATCCCCATATCTCTCTTACTAAGAAGGTATGTTGCTATAAAGAACATAATAGCGGTAGTACCTTGTTTAAAGAGTATTTGTGTTAGTCTCCATTTAAAAGAGTGGGCTAGTTCTTTATTATTTTTGTACTTACTAATTAGGAGTTCCTTTACATTCATACTTGATTTTACATCAATTAGAGAAAATTTTTTAAACTCCCCTACTGTATTTTTTCTGAAGAAATTCTCTCAAAAACCTCATAGGTTTTCTTAGCAACGTTATCCCATGTGTATTGATTAGAGAGTAGGTACCCCTGCTCTACTCTCCCCTGGTATTTTTCAGAATTACCATACACATCATATATTTTCTCGGCTACTTCTTTTGAGTTTGTACCATCTACCATTACTGCTACATCATTAAATAGTTCTTCGTATACTGGGTTCTTGTGTAATATTGTAGGTACTTTAGCTCTTAGGGCTTCTATTGGAGAGAATCCGAAACCTTCGTACAAGGAGAGGTGTATAAACGCAAAGGAGTTTTTAAGTAGGGAGTATTTTTGTTCATCTTCGTAAAAGCCTGTAAAGATGACTTGTTCCTTTATGTTATTTTTTTCAATTAGATTATAGAGTTCTTGTACTTCCTTTAGTTGCTTGTTTTCAAATTTACCTCCTGCTATTACTAGGTATGGGAGATTTTGTTTTGTATTCCCTTCGCTATTTTCTTTGTTTAATAGTTTAAGGAATTGGGTATAGGCCTGTATTACACCCTCTGAGTTTTTTGTTTTATTAATACCTCCACCCATATATATTAGGTAGCCTCTTTGTTTGGAGTCTATGGGTAATATTTTGCTTAAATCTGTTTCTTTTTCTTCTAGCTCTACTCCAAGGTAGGACACTGAGATATTTTCTTCAGGGTATTTAGGATAATATTTTAGGTAGTCTTGTTTAGTAGTTTGAGAATTACATATGATGTGTTCACACTTCATAGATTTGTTCATTGTCATCCAGTATTGTCTTTTTCTAATTTGGTTATGTATTTTAGACTTCTGAGAGTACATATTAAACATGGCTAGGTTCATGTCGTGTACAAAGAGTACGGTGGGTAATGTATTAGCTGGGAAGTTTCTCCAGAAGTATGGGCAGAAGTATATACTGTTTTCTTTCTTAATCTTTTTTATTTTAGGTAGTACTTTTGTGTAATACCAGAGGTCGTTTTTAAAGTCGTTTATTTCATATTTACCTAGATTTACTATTTTTACGTTTTTATGTTTGTAGATTGTGTCACAAAGGGTAGTAGCTCTGTCTGCAAAGAGCAAGAGACTAAAATCTATGTTAGGGTAATTTTCTATGAGGGTGCATGTTATGTTCTTAGTGTATTGGCCTATACCGGCATAGGCTAATTGATCTTGGGTTGTTGTAGCGTCTATTATTAGGTGCATACTACAATACTAAACTATATTGAAGTATTCTTCCAGCATCTCATTTGAGGTTCTTGCCTCATCTAACTTAGTATTAAGGAGTATGGAGGTATGTGGTACCTGTGCTTTTCTTGGAAAGTCATCTAATTTAGCTTCTTTTATTGGTGTTTCTATACCTTGAAGTTTTAATATGTTTTCTGCAAATTCATACCTTGAAAGAGAATCCCTACTACACACATGATATATTCCCAAATCTATTTCTCCCTCTAAAGCTAAGAGTATTCCTTCACTTAAATCTCTTACAAAGGTAGGACACCCTATTTCATCTGTTACTACTTTAAGTTCTGGTAATTCTTTAGCGTACTTAGATATCTTATCTATGAAGTTTGTAGCACCTGGACCAAATAACCATGATGTTCTAAATATGTAATTGTTTCCCCCTACCTCTAGTACATTTTTTTCTCCTTGCAATTTAGATTCACCATACTTATTTAGAGGATTAAATTTTCTGTAATCTTCTGTATAACCATCCTCTTTGTTACCTCCAAATACATAGTCTGTAGAGATATGTATGAACGGTATGTTTAATTCTTTACAAACTAGGGCCATATATTTAGGAGCATCTGCATTTACCTTAAATGCTATCTCGGGATTTTCTTCTGCTCCATTTACATCAGTATATGCTGCACAGTTAACAACATAATTTGCATTAGATTCATGAATTGCTTCGTTTACTTGTCCTTGGTCTGTGATGTCTACACCTCCATCTGCTTTGTCATTTCTAATTACTTCATATCCTTTCTCTTTGTATTTCTTTTCTAAGAGATTAGAGAAGTACGATCCTAACATTCCACTAGATCCAAATACTAATACTTTTTTCTTTGACATTAATATTTTATCTTTTAATTTAAGTAGTTAAAAAAGATCTTCATCAGGAATATCTTTAAGAAATGGTGCTTGAGCATCTTTTTCAGATACTATTAATTTTTCTATACCATGCTTATCTAATTCCAAATCTATACAAATTTCTGGATCATCCCATCTTAGGGATCTTTCACTTCCGGGAGTGTAGACAGATGACCCTAATTTGTATACAAAACTTGTATTATCTTCCAATGCTAAAAATCCATGAGCAAATCCTTTAGGAAGAAGGAAAATTTTTTGATTGTCTGCTGTTAATTCAATTTTTGCATATTTAAGATAAGTTGGAGAGCCTTTTCTAATATCTACTGCAAAATCTAGCACCGCCCCACTTACTACTCTAACAAGTTTGTCCTGTCCACATGGTTCTGCTTGCCAATGGAAACCTCTAAATGTTCCCTTGGATGATCCTGATTGGTTGTCTTGTACCCACTGTATATCTATACCTTGTTCTTTGAATTTTTCTTCATTAAATGTTTCCATAAAATAACCTCTTTCATCTCCAAATACTCTTGGGGTTATTACTACTAGACCTTCTATACCTTCAATATTTTTGTTAAACTCCATGCTTAAATTAATAAATAATTTTAATTACTGGCAGTATATTATATATCAGTAATAGATATATTACTTACTAAGTTGTACTACAGAGTCATCTCCTATGTAGAGAGTATCTGCTTTAGGGTATCCGTTCTTTTGAGTTACTTCTGCGTTCCATCCTATGAGTGAACTATCTAGGATTGTATCTAGGTCATGAATATTACAGTTACCCATAAGTATACTGTTTTCAATCTGAGCATTTTTAACAGTACTACCCTCCCCTATGGATGTGAATGGTCCAATGTAGGCATTCTCTAGAGTACAGTTTTCTGCAATGGATACTGGTCCTCTAATTACACTGTTTTTAATCTTAGTACCTTTTTTAATTTCTACATTACCCTCTATTTTACTGTCTACTACCTTACCTTCATCTTTGTTTAAACATTCTTTTTCTAAGATTAATCTGTTAGCTAGTATTATGTCTTCTGGTGCTCCTGTGTCTTTCCACCAACCTGTTACCTCTGAGGCTGTCATGGTGTAACCATTATCTATTAGCCAGTTGTTAACCACAGGTGGGTAGTATTCTGGTTTACCACTTTTCTTAGGGTCTATTGGTTTAATGTGGTCGAATGATTTAAATACCGCAGGGGTAAAGAAGTAGATAGCTGAGAGTACTAAATCGCTTACATACTCTTTTGGTTTTTCTACAGTCTTAATTACTTTGTCTCCTTCCATTACAGCTACTCCAAAGTTTTGGTAGTCTGGTCTTCTTACTACTAGTACATGTGCATCTGACTTTTTCTTTTTAAAATCTTTGTAATGTTCTTTAAGTCCTCCTGTTAAGATATTGTCTCCTGCTGAAAAGAGGAAGTCGTCATCACCAATGAGTTTTTGGGCTAATTTAATTGGGTACATCATTCCGTTTGGTTCTGGTTGTTCTATGTACTGTATCTTTATGTCTTTACCAAATCTTTTACCATCTCCTAAGAGCTCTGGCATTTCTTTGTCTCCTAGATTTATGTTTATGATGATATCTTTAACACCTAGGTCTATGGCATCCAGTATTATTCTTTCTATCATGGGTCTATTCCCTATGGGGAGCATGTGTTTGTTTTTAGTATGAGTAAGTGGTCTTAGTCTTGTACCTCTTCCTCCTGCTAGTATGAGTGCTTTCATTAGTTTTAAATATTTTAAATTAATTAGAAAGGTTTAAAAATTCTTTGTAGTTTTCTTTGTTTATTAACTTATATGTCGCATAAGGATATTCAAACCAAGTTTTAGGGGCATTTCTTTCTTTACTCCATTTAAATTCATAACCATCTAAAGAATCTGCATATTTTTCAATATAGTCGATTTCTGCACCATCATAGGTTCTCCAGAAAAATCTAGATACATGTCTTCCTTCGTATGCATTTGTTTTCATTCTTTCTACAATGAGAAAGTTCTCCCATAGAGCACCTCTGTCGTTTCTTTTACTTAGGGGGTTGAAATTGTTTATTAATGCATTCCTGATACCTAAGTCATAGAAGTATATTTTGTTTTGTTTGGATAGTACTTTTCTTTGATTAGTGAAATATGGAGGTAATCTAAAAATTACATAGTTTTTTTCTAAAAGATCAATGTATCTTTCGACTGTTCTTAAATTTAAATTCAAAAGATTACTTAGTTCTGTAAGCGATACCTCAGAGCCAATTTGTAAAGCCAAAGCCGAAAGCAATGAGTCTAATGAAGAAGAATTTTTTACGTTTTCTAACTCTAAAATATCTTTATACAAATAACTTTTTGAAATTTCCATTAAATTCTTTTCTTTAATCTCTCTGTCTCCTTCGTATATCTCTGGATATGTTCCATAAATCAAGAGACTTTCTAACTCCTTATCTATGTCAAGAGGATGTCTATCAGAATATATTTCCTTAATTGATAATGGGAATAGTTCATAGGTGTATTTTCTTCCAGTTAAAGGTTCTGATGTATTGGATAGCAGATTTAAACTTGATGAACCAGTAGCTATTATCTGTTTTTCTTTTTGATAGTTATCTACAAATAGTTTAAGTGTGTTTCCAATCTCATCTATTTTATGTGCTTCATCTATGAATACTATTTTCTTATCACCAAGTAGATTGTCTAAATATTCAAAATCATTTTTAGCAAGAGTTTCCCTGTCTTTTCTGTTATCTCCGTTAAATGTAATAATGCTGGTATAGCTCTTGAGAATATGATTTACAAGGGTTGTTTTTCCTACTTGTCTTGGACCAGTAAGAATTATGACTTTCCCTTGGAAAAAGTCTTTTCTTAAAGCCTCTTCTATTGTTCTTTTAATAGTGTACTGCATATTTTAGGCCTATTTTGTGTATTACACTACACATATTACGCCAAATTTGTGTAGTTGTCAATATGTTTTTTCTATTTAATTTATTCATATTTTCCTTTATCTATACATACTCTTAACTGTTTTATACACATTTTAGGCCTATTTTAAGGAATAAACTGCATAAATTAGGCCCAATTTACGGAGTTTGTATCCCTATATTCTTTTCTCTAAATATTTCTCAGCTAATATATCTGCTTTCTTTTTAAATGGTTTCCACCACTGCTCGTTATCTACATACCACTGTACTGTATCTGCTAACCATTGGTCTACTGTTTTAGATGGTTTGTAGTTTAATTTCTTTTGAGCTTTACTAAAGTCTATAGCATATCTTAGGTCATGTCCTTTACGATCTCCTACATGTACTATTAGGTCTTTAGGTTTGTCTAGTAATTTGAGTATTTCTTTTACTATCCAGATGTTTGTTTTTTCTCCATTTCCTCCAAAGAGATATGTCTCTCCTATCTTACCTTTCTTAATACATTTCTCAATTCCAATACAGTGGTCTTCTACATGTATCCAGTCTCTTACTTGTTTACCATCACCAT
>CAYGOB010000015.1:0-13697 GCA_964351475.1 uncultured Candidatus Saccharibacteria bacterium | reverse complement strand
GCTATAACTTTAAAATCATTGTTCATTTTTAGAATTTTTTAATATTAACTATTTTAATTGTTGTTTATTTCTAATGATCCTACACCTACCTTCGCAGAAATTTGGATTGTTCTAGTAGCTTCGTCATAATTAGGAGATTTAAAAGAGGTATCTTCTCCTATGAAATCAGCAATGCTTTCGTTATTTGTTGATATTCTCCCAACACCAAGTTCGTATGATAATTCATATCCAATATCTTCAGGGAGATTAAGTGTTGTTTTGCCAGCTCCTAGTTCTAAAGTAATTTTCTCGGCAATAGCATTTTCTCTAAGAGTTATATCTAATTTCCCAGCACCAACGCTAGTTTTTATCTCAGACAAATTAACATTCTCTAAATTAACTATTCCTTTACCTGCACCTAATTGAATATTTAAGCTAGTAGGAACTTCTACTCGTCCTAATATTAAATTAAATTCAGGAGAAAAACTTCCTCCCCAGAAGAAAAATCTTCTGGCAGTTTCTGTTCTAAATGTTATATCTAAAGAATCTCCTACTAAACGAGATCTTAGAGATGGTTCTATATATCCAGGTACATAGTTTGATTCTAGAACTAAGTACTCTTCCATCTCAACCTCATCTGTAAGTGTAAATTTAGATGCTCCAACATTAATATCTAAAACTCTTTCTTGGACATCTTCGTAATCCTCAAACTCTATTCTTTCAGTTTCCTCTACTTCTGTTCCTGATACTCCTGAAAACCACTCAGGATTTTCTTTAATATGTCTTGAAATAACTCTTGGTATAAAAGGAAGAGATTGGGCTGTGTATGATATGTATGAAAACATTGCTACACAAGCAAAAAGAATAAAGGCAATAATTGCAATGATGATTTCTGCGACAGTGGATTTGTCAAAAATTAATTTAATCCCTGCTAATATTAGAAATATTGGCCAAAATCTAAGTATATGTTGCCATATTCCCCACCCTATAACTCCAGTACTGTTAAGGAGGAATATTGACCCTATGAATATAAGAAATATTGCAAAAACAACATCTCTTTTATTTTGTACTTTCTCCATATTAATTATTATTAAAATTTTAAATTATTTTTTCTTTGATTGAGTGTCAGATTTAACTTCTTTTTTAATACCCTTTGTAACCTTCACAACGTTTTCCTCTATATCTCTAATATTTTCTTGCACGATTTCTTCTGTTTTTTTGTCAATACTCTTTTCTTCGGGCATTACTATCCAGAGAATAATGTATAACATTAATCCAAAACCTTCTGTAATAAGGGCAAATACAAAAAGAACTCTCACAATTACAGGGTCAATGTTTAAGTATTCTGCAATACCTCCACAGACTCCCGCTATAATTTTGTCTTTTTTTGATCTGTATAGTCTTTTATTCATTTTGTTAAATTCTTTAATTAATATAAATGATTAATGGACACAACGCTAATATATTATATCTGTAATTATTAATTTTTGACAAGGTTATGTATACTAAAGAATAGATAATTTGTAAAGTTATATAATATGACTCAATTAAATCAAGTATATAAGTGTGAGGTGTGTGGTAATGTTGTACAGGTTGTACATACAGGTGTTGGTACTTTAGTGTGTTGTGATAAACCTATGGTATTACAAGAGGAACATATAAAGGATCAGGGTTTTGAAAAGCACTTACCTGCTCTTTCTTTTGAGGATGGGAAATTAAGAGTAACTATTGGAGAGACTCTTCATCCAATGGAAGAGGCTCACTACATAGAGTGGATAGAGTATATTGTAGGAAATGAAGTAAACAGGGTATATTTAGAGTCTACAGACAAGCCAGAGGCAATATTTGACCTAAAAGATGCTTCTAACTACATTGTTAGAGCATATTGTAATATACATGGTCTTTGGGAATTGAGGATGTAATATTTTTAGAATTGAGTTTCTAGTTAGATACTAGGTATTGGTCTCTGTGTCATCATTTGTACATATGATACCCCCTCCTAGAACAACATCTTTTTTGTAAAACACCACTGACTGTCCAGGAGTAATTGCTCTTTGTTTTTTATCAAACCTAACTAAAACCTTTCCTATTCCACTATTCTTTTCCTCTATCTTAGAAATTGTACAATCAGCATCCTCACTCCTATACCTAATCTTAGCTTTGGCTTTTAACTCACCCTCTAATTTTTCTATACTTATCCAATTAAGATCTTCGGCTATTAATTCTCTAGTATAAATATCTTCCTCCTCTCCTACTACAACCTCGTTTCTTTGAGTATCTATTCTTACAACATACAAAGGTTTATTAGACATTGTTTTTATACCCTTTCTCTGTCCTACAGTATACTTATGTATACCCCCATGTTGACCAAGGATATTCCCTTCTAAATCTACAATATCTCCTTTTTCAAATTCTTTTTTAGTTTGTTCTTGAATAAACTTAGGATAATCATTATCCTCTACAAAACAGATCTCTTGGCTATCTGGTTTCTCTGATACACCCAACCCTATTTTCTTAGCTATCTTTCTAACTTTTTTCTTTGTTAAATTCCCAAGAGGAAATATGCTCCTAGCTAATTGTTCTTGAGTAAGGTTGTACAAAACATAACTCTGATCTTTTGTTTTGTCTTTTGCTTTTTTAAGAATATATCTTTTCTTGTTTTGTTTCTTTACCTTTTCTATTCTTGCGTAATGACCTGTAGATACGTAATCTATATCCATCTTAATTGCTCTGTTTAGGAGTTCATCAAACTTAATATGTTTGTTACATGCTATACAAGGGTTTGGAGTTTTACCTTGTAAATATTCTGAGATGAAGTATTGAATAACTTTTTTGTCAAAAGATTGTTTAAAATTAAAAACATAGTGAGGGATATCTAATTTAGATGCTACTTTTCTAGCATCTTCTACAGCAGTAAGAGAACAACAGGTACCGTTGTTATCCGTAGCCTCCCATATTTGCATGGTAACACCTATTACATCATAGCCTTGTTTTTTAAGAAGGTATGCAGCTACAGAGCTATCTACTCCTCCACTCATACCTATCAGGACTTTTTTGTTTGAATTATTTGTCATCTTAATCGCGTTTCTTTTTCTTTCTGTAATCCTCTATAGCTTTCTTAACAGCCTGTTCTGCTAAATTAGAACAATGCATCTTTACAGGAGGTAATCCCTCAAGAGCTTCTGCTACTTGTCTATTTGTTATCTCTAATGCCTCCTCTAATGTTTTATCTTTTATTAATTCTGTAATCATACTACTTGTAGCAACAGCAGCACCACAACCAAATGTAAGAAATTTAACATCTGTGATTTTATTATCCTTAACTTTAATATACATTTTCATAATATCTCCACACCTAGGATTTCCAACCTCTCCTATTCCATCTGCGTCTTTTATTTCTCCAACATTCCTAGGATTCATAAAATGGTCCATTACTTTCTCACTATATTTTTCCATAATTATTTTCTTTAATTATTTTAATGGAGACATTGCTCTTAATTTCTCTATGATACCTGGTAATACCCCTAAAAGATAATCTACTTCTTCTTTTGTATTACTCTCTGAAAATGAAAGCCTTAGAGATCCATGAGCTATCTCATGGGGTAAACCAATAGCTAAGAGCACATGGGAAGGATCTAAAGAACCAGAGGTACAAGCAGAACCACTAGAAGCACATATCCCTAATTGATCTAACATAAGGAGTATAGATTCCCCTTCAATATATTTAAAACACACATTTACATTCCCAGGAAGTCTCTTAACGGAATCTCCATTTAGTATTGTATTAGGGATTTTTTTCATTATTTCTTTAATACATTTCTCTCTTAATTGTATTAGGTATTTACTTTTTTTCTCAATATCTTTTGTTGCTAACTCTATGGCAGTACCCAAACCTACAATATTTGCAACATTCTCAGTACTAGCTCTTTTACCCCTTTCCTGTCCCCCTCCATGTATTAGGTTGTCTATCTTTACATCATCTTTAATGTAAAGAACTCCTATTCCCTTTGGGCTATTAAACTTATGACCTGAAAGTGTAAGGAGATCTATATCTAATTCACTTAAATTAATTTCAATATTCCCTACTGCTTGTACAGCATCTGTGTGCAAATATATTCCTTTCTCTTTTGCAATCTCCCCTATTTCCTTGATTGGTTGAATAGTACCTATTTCATTATTTGCATACATTATGGTTATTAATATAGTTTCTTTTCTAATTGTTTTTTTAAGCTCTTTAATATCTACAATCCCATTACTCTTTACAGGAAGGTATGTGACTTCAAACCCATTCTTTTCTAGATACTTACAGGTATGTAATACTGCGTGATGCTCTATGCTAGATGTAATTATGTGATTGCCTTTATCTTTGTTTGCAAATGCCACACCCTTTATGGCCCAGTTGTCTGATTCACTCCCTGAGCTTGTAAAGTAAATATTTTTACTTTCACATCCTAATGCTTTAGCTACTTTTTCTCTAGCAGTATCTATAGCATCCTTACTCTCTCTGCCTAATGAATAAATACTGGAAGGATTCCCATAATTATCTTTTAAATATGGCAGCATGCTATCTAAAACAGGTTTGCTTATTTTTGTTGTTGCAGAATTGTCAAAATAATACATAGGTAGATTATATCATCTTGTTTCTCGATGTTAGATAACAAAAAATAAGGATATTGCTATCATCATTTTAAATATATTTATGAATATTTGTTCTAAATGTAGGTCGAACTAAGGAAGGGTCTGTAAAGCTGGTCGCATGGACCCTTCCTTGTAAAGCTATGGCACTTTAATTTGTATTATTAGTTTTGGAGTTATCTGTCCTGGGATTGGATTTTGAGAACATGTTACAAGGAAAAAATCTTCCTCTTGTACATCAAAAATCTCATCCATAAGGACGATTCCTCCTACTTGGTCTCTTCCTAAAAGGACGTAATCTTTTGTAACAAGACATACATCTTCATTTAGACAAACCAAGGTGTCAAACAGGCCCTCTTCATTTTCTTTTCGGATAATATTAAATATCTGTCCGAAATTAGGACCTGTTACTATTGGCCAACCGGAATGAGTGTAAAGCACTCTGCCCTGTTGGACTATAACCCATTCCCTGTTTTCAGGTTCAAGAAGTTCTAGAATCTGTTTACTGGAACAGTCTGTACATTCCTTGACCCACAATTCTTTAAAGAAGCCTCTATACCAATCTGAAAGATAATCAGATTGTACAGTGATATTCTCATAGAAACCTGCGAAAGAAATAATTTCTTCTTGAGGTTCTTCTTGAATGTCAACTTCTTCAAGTATTTCGTTTAGGGATTCATCTTCTTTGATCTTCATAACTGGTATGAATGGTGTTGGGGAAGGTGTGGGTTCTAAAACGATCTCTTCTACTACTTGCTCTACTACTTGCTCTGTAGTGATAGAGATAGTCTCTTCCTGCGGTACAACTGGATAGTGACATGAGGTCACCATTAGTATAAGCAGGGTGAAAAGAATGATTAGCCTATTTCTTCTTTTTGAGAAGAAAAAAGCTGCCAGTCCCCAAAAGGGCAATACCTCCTCCTACGATTAGGGGGAGATTTGAAGCCCCTAGTTCGGGATCGGTTTCCACTGAAACTGGTTTCTTTGTCGGATCAGGAGTTGGCTCTTTTGGTTCTGGAGTTGGCTCCTTTGGTTCTGGAGTTGGCTCCTTTGGTTCTGGAGTTGGCTCTTTTGGTTCTGGAGTTGGCTCCGTTGGATCTGGAGTTGGCTCTGTTGGATCAGGAGTTGGCTCTGTTGGATCAGGAGTTGGCTCTGTCGGATCTGGAGTTGGATCAGGAGTTGGCTCTGTCGTTACTGGACGAACCTTGAAACTACCGTGTGATATTTCTGCACATACAGAACCTGAAATTTCAGAGTTCCTTTCTGCTCTTGCGGAATTTGTTCCTATCCCACTTGCTCCAACACAGTTTGTACTTGTACCATTGACATCGACCTGAATCCAACCATCTACGTAGAATGTGTGTAGATAATTATTGGGACTTTGTTCATTGCCACCCTTCACACAGACAGCTTCAATAATATAGCCCTCATCTGCTGTGTAGGTAACCAAGTTAACCGTCTGATACTCATAATCCTCAACATCAAATTTTATCCACCCATCGGAGTCGATAAAACCGTCCCCTCCTGGACAGACATTGGAAGCCGAGTTTACAACAGTAACTGCTTCTACGGGAACCGCAGAAGATATTGAGAAAATCCCTACAAGACCGAACGTTAAGGTTAAAACAGCCATTAAAGCTAGTAGCTTTTTCATTGTAATCCTCTTTTCTTTTTCTGTTTTTAAAGTGCCATTGTTATAATCCTCTTGAAGAGAAATCTGCGTAGCGACCAACTAGCAAAAATCTAGGATTTAACTTGCATGTATTATATCAAAAAAACCCTAAGGTATCAATCTTTGTATGAAATCTGAGAAAAGGTTTTACTCTATTTCAAATGTAATAGTAGCTTCCTCACTGGCTTGAAATTCGCCCTCTTCATAAACTTCTTGTATTACTTGGGCACAAACCAGATCTTCACTAGGGGGAGTTACCGTTGACCTAATAGTTACTTGCTCAGGGAAACTTTCCGCTACTATGGCCTCTGTGTATATCTCGTAACAAGGATTAGGCAATGTTCCTGTTACCATATATCTCCAAATATTGTCTCCTAAATAGTCATACTCTAGATTCAAATTGTCATATTCCCCTTCCTGAAGTACGGGAGGGGTATCATCTCCTACTATTTCATCCGAAGTACCTTCTTGCCTGTTGGTGTAAAGGTAGTAAATACTTCCCCCAATTACTATTAAAGCAACTAGTAGGAATCCTAAACCAAATACATTTTTCTTTTCCATTGTTTATATATTAAAAATTAAAATAATCTTCTTTTTTATATTACATTACTTAGCAACTTTTTCAACAGGAATAATTACATGACCATTGTGACTCTTCCTGTTTTTGACCTTTAATATTAGCAAAACCCATACACCAGCCAACATCATTAACATCGCTACTCCTCTCATTGCCCAGTCAAAGTATATGTCTCCTAAATTTGCAATATAACCAATTAACCCACTAAAAATAGCTGTAGATATACTGATAACTGTTTCGTAAAAACCATACTGAAAACCTTCTTTGCCTTTATCTAGATTAAGAGCAAAGAGTTTTCTCCAGTTAGGAAGATTAAAAGACACTCCTAATCCAAATATGAACTGAAGGACATAGTACTGAAAAGGTTTGGTTATCATAGGGTAGAAGAGAAAAGGAATTCCCATTAATACCATTCCTAAAAAAAGAAGGATTATCTCATCCTTATCATTTTCAATCTTGTCAGTTAACATCCCAATAGGCATTTGAAAAAGTGCCCTTGTTAAAAAATATATACCCGTACCAATACCAATAAAACTGACAGTATCTGCTCCTAATCTTGGAGCAAGATACAGAGATGCTAAGTTAGCTATTATAATGAAAGGTCCCCACACAAATGTGTCAGAGAGTGTTAAATACAAAATTACCTTGTTAAAGTTTTTGAACATATATAAACGATACAATGTTGGCATATATATTTCAATATGGTAAATTAAATGAACTATGAATTTATTAGATTCTACATATTTACAGGTTTTACTAGGAGTAATTTCTGCTTTAATTCTTTTTCTTTATGCAATAGATAATCTTAGTAACGAACTTCAGGAATTAGCATCAGAGAAATTTAGAAAATTGATATCTAAATTAGTAAAAAACAAATATGTAGGAACTGTAGTAGGTGCAGTAGCCACAGCAGTTACACAATCTTCCTCGGCAGTTACGGTTATAGCGGTTGTTTTAGTTAATACAGGAATAATATCTTTTAGTAATAGTTTAGGAATAATATTTGGAAGTAATGTAGGAACTACTATTACTGCTCAACTTGCTCTTGTTAACTCTGCAACTGTAGCCTCAATATTAATAATATTGGGATTTATACTAGGTCTTTTAGGTAAAAAATTTAGGCTCATAAGTAAGCCTTTGTTTTTTTTGGGATTAATTCTCTTTACTCTTAATATTCTCTCAGTTAGTATAGAACCCCTACGAGAGAGTTCAGAGGTTATTAATTTCTTCTCACATATATCTAATCCTCTAATTGCATATTTTGTAAGTGCACTATTTACTATGGTAGTACACTCTAGTTCTATTACCTCTGGTATGGTAGTTATATTAGCCCTAGGAGGAATAATTCCAATTGAAGTTGCAATCCCAATGGTTTTGGGAGCTAACTTAGGATCCAGTATAACCGCTCTAATAGCATCCTCTAGATTAAATTTGTATGCCAAGAGAGCAGGTGTTGCAAATTTCCTCTTCAATCTCTTGGGTACACTTCTCTTTATGATATTTCTTTCCCCATTTGTTTCATTAATGCAGTCCGTGGTAGATGGACCAGCACAACAGACAGCTCTAGCACATCTTTTCTTCAATGTGTTTAATACAGCACTATTTTTAGTGTTACTTAAACCATTTGAGAAATTAATAATCAAATTAGTACCAGGGCAAGAGGAGGAGATTCTCTTTAGGACGAAATATATCCACAAGGATGGGGAGAGAAATCTTCAGAATAGAATAAAGGATATTAAAAAAGAGTTAGTCTATTCTATTGAAAACACAATTAAAATATATCAAAAGGCTGTCTCTACATTCTACAATCCTAGTAAATTAACCTCAATGGAAATACATAAGCTAGAGACATTAAATGATTACCTAGATGATGAAATTACAGAGGCAATTGTAGCTCTTTCTAAATTTAAGCTTAGTGAGAAAGAAGCTCAAAAGACAGTTACTTTGGTAAAAGTATCTAACACAATAGAACAGATAGGAGATTTAGGGAATGATTTTTCTAAAGTCTTTGAGAGGATGCATGATCTTGGAATACAGAGTAAAGATGTAGATATTGAAAAGCTAACAGATATACATAATAGAGTAATTGAATTATTTAAGATGTTAGAAGTTGCTATTCAGGGAGTTTCAGAGAGGGAGTTACAAGAGATAAAGGTTAAGGAGGAGGAAATATATGCTCAGATTAGGGATGAGTTTGATGTACATGTAAACAAGCTTCAGGAGGATGAAAAATACAATGGCAGTATATTTGTAGATGCAGTATCTATTATTGAATTAAGTGTGTCTAAGGCTAGAGATATTAGAAAGCTTTTACTTAGACAGGTCAGAGAATTTCCTAACTAGTTTTATTTTTTCCGCAACCTTTTTATACTTTAGAATATACTAGTTAGTTTTCTTATGTCATCAATTTCTGTAAACATATCATTCAATGGGTCTTGTTGGAACCTATGCCAGTTACCTCTAGGTATATATATTCCATGTATGCCCAATTTAAGAGCAGGATTAATATCTGTCCTCATAGAATTGCCAATCATACACATGTTCTCTACTCCATGTTCCTTTATTAATTTAGAAAGCGGTTTACATTTGTCATGTGTTTCGTAATGTACTTCATCAAAGTACTTAATTAATTTACTAACGGTTAACTTTCTCCTTTGTTGTATTTCAGAACCTAAAGTAATTACATGCATTCTGTACCCCTTTTCTCTAAGATATGTAATTGTTTCAATAACACCTGGTATTACAAAGTAAGGAGGGTCATAGTTGGATACAATTAAAGCCTCTATTAAATTCTTAGTATGTTCTCTTACGGGTAGACCAATATCATTGGCGTACCATTCATATGCCTTTACCCATGCATTAGCGACTCTCTCAGAGGTATATAATTTCTGTTTGGGCCAAGTATCCCATGTCTCATTCTCTATCTCCCTTGCTTTCTTAAGTATGTCATCTATTTGAGGTGTTCTTGTCTCCAAGGAATTAATAATTGCCTTAATACATTCACAGAATGTTAATTCAAATTTATAATTGTCATCTATTAGTGTGTCGTCTAGATCAAAACAGAGTAGTTTTTCCATGTTAATTTTTAATAATATTAACTTCTGGTGTTAATGTTATACCATAATTTTCTTTTACATCTTTTTGCATGTTTTTAATAAATTCGTAAATTTCCTTTCCTGTAGCTTTTTTATTTGTAACTACACAAAGGGCATGTCTTTCAAAAACCCCTACATTTTCTTCTCCTCTACTCTTCCATCCTAGTTCATCGAGTAGTTTCCCTGCTGGAATCTTAACAAGATTATCTTTAACGGGGTAGCTTACAAGGTCTGGTATTTGTTTTTTAACTCTTTCATATTCCTCCTTAGTAATTATTGGGTTTTCAAAAAAAGATCCACATGTACCATACTCCTTTAAGTTAGGTAGTTTCTTTTTTCTCTGCCTGATAACAGCATTCATTACATCTTTAATCCCATAGGGCTTTCTAGCAAAGGTTTGTAATTCTTCATTTAGACCTTCATATAGTTTGTTCTTTTCTAAATCCTCCTGGTATTTATTTGCTCCTTCTTTGTTCTTGTCATACTTTTCCAGTTTAAGGGTAGCAGATGTAATTATGTATTTGCCTTTCCATTCATTTTTAAAAAAGGAGTTTCTGTATCTAAAGCCGCATTCTTTAGGAGTAAAGCTTTTTAATCTAAAAGTCTTGGTATCTAAAGCTTCTATGGATATTAATGTGTCTATGACTTCTTGACCGTATGCCCCAATATTTTGTGCGACACCCGCCCCTACGGTTCCAGGGATCATTACTAAATTTTCTATACCTGAGTAGTTCTTTTTAACTGTGTACCTTACAAAGTCATCCCAGTTTTCTCCACTAGCTACTCTTATTTCAATATTATTAGAGTCTTCATTAATAATCTCTTTACCTTTTAAGTCAATTTTTAATACTAGACCATCCCAATCATCTACAAAGAGTGTATTACTTCCTTGTCCTAGGAGTAATATTTTTTCATTGGGGTATGCTTGTAATATTTTTTTAAGTTGTTTAATACTTTTTATATTTGCAAAGTATTTTGCTTTGGTATCTGTACCAAAGGTGTTGTATTTTTTAAGTGAGTGGTTTGTTTTTATTTTCATATTTATTATGTTAGCAGATATATTAGGTTTTTACATGTGTTTACTATGGGGTATCAGAAATGATATAATGTAGTGTTGTTCTATAACAATTATAGAGGAGAGATTAAGGAGGAGGAAAATGTTAGAAGAGATTTGTTATGTTCTTTTTTTGATTTGTGTAGGGGGAATGATTTTCTTTTTATTGGGGTATGTGATTTGTTGTGTATTTTCTTCTTTCTGTTATCGAAAGAGAATGGACCCTATAAGAAAATATGATAAGTAATTGTTTTTAGAACTGGAGGGATCTGATTGTGCATTATGCATTTTTTACAAAACAATCAGATTCCTCCTTTTTCCTTACTCTAGTAAATCTCCAATAGATTTTCTTCTATTAATTCTGTATATTACCTCTGCAAAATATTTAGAGGTTGTTATCTCTTTAAACCATTTATTTTCTTTTAAAAACTCTTTTGAATGGTACGTAGCATCTGTACCTATTACCTTTTCTAATACACCCTTCTTATTTAGTTTTGTAAATTTCTCTTGGGAATCAGCATTAAAAAGAGCTAAGGTACATACTGCAGTTATTTTCTTTGCTCCCATCTTATTTACTTTCTCTATGGTTTTTATTAATGTACCTCCTGTATCTATCATGTCGTCAATAATATATATTTCTTTGTTTTTAATGTCTCCCAATATCTCAATATTTTCTACACAGTTAGGTTTAGAGTAGTTTCTTCTTTTGTAAGAGAATGCTATGTCTGTATGTAGTTGTTGAGCATAGTAATTTGCTCTTTTAGCACCTCCTAGGTCTGTTGGCATAATTACTACCTTCTTTGGGTTTTTAATTAATTTCTTTAGATATGGTTTAAGAACATAGCCTCCTTTAAGGTTGTCTATTTTGGCTTTTCTAAAGAACCCTTGTATAGCACTATTATGTAAATCAATGGTTATTACATGGTCTACCCCCATCTCACCCTCTAACTCCCATGCTACCCTAGCGGCTGTAATACCGTCTCTACCGTCTTGTTTGTCTTGTCTGGCATATGGGTATGAGGGAAGTACTGCAGTTATTCTTTCAGCGTCACATCTTCTACTTGCATCTATGGTGGTATATAGTGCTCTTAGGTTTTGGTCTGTGGTCATGCCTTCAGAGTGATTTTCTACGTCTTGTATTATGTATACTTCTCTTCCTCTTATGCTTTCGTCTATGACTGTTTTAATTTCTGTGTTTGCAAATTGTACTTGTACAGACTCTATTAGCTGTATTTCTCTTGTTGTTTTTTGAGAGAGTGCTTTTACTATTTTTTTAGCTAGGGGTGTTCCTGATTGGCATGTGATTATTGAGAATGGTGCTCTGGGTGTCATATGTGTTTTTTAAAAAAGTAATATTGTTAATAGTACCTTAATAATTTTGGTTTGTAAAAGAATGATAAAAATGGCTGATAGTAATTGACTATGAATGTTTCCGAGGAGTATAATATGTTACTGCATATTAACAATGCTCTTTAATTTCTAAGAGGGTTAATATAATTTAAATTTTAATTAATTATATATATGAAGGTTAAATATTTACCTTTTTTAGTTCTGCCTTTATTTTTATTTGTTTTTCTTCTTCTTGCAAGTCCATTGGGAGTTGATGCTAGAGGAAGAGGTAGGGGGCCTAGGGATCGTAATGGTGAGATAGGAATAGAGGAAGAATGGGTTGATATAACAGAGTGCACAGCAACAGGATCTACAAGTAATCTACTTGTATATATTGTTCAATCTGTATTATCCCTATCTACAATCCTAAGTGGAATATTCTTCTCAAAAAAATATATAATGTAATATATGCCTAAGATATATTACATAGTAACAATGACAGTACTCTTTGTGAGTACTGTCCTGTTCACAACCTTTGTATTTATCCCCACCGTAAACCCATACGAAGTAGTAAGTGTAGAAGCATCCCCTATCCTAGAAACAAATGAAACGGAAGAGAAAATTATTGAGGAAGAAGATATACCTACCCTACTAGAACTATGGTCTATGGAAGAGAACAGTACCAAGATAATGAGTGCTGAAATACTAAACAGAGAATTACCAAGTAATTGGGCTCAAAAAGAAACCTATTTTAAGTACACATATATAGGTAATTACTCACAAGAAGCACAAACCTTGTTAGATGACCTACTTCTAGATGAATACAAATGGCAAAAACAATTAGATGAAGAAGGTAATGTAGTTATGGGGGGTATAGTACTAGCTAAAGACGGTACATACCAATTACATACACATAATACATTTACCCAAGGTGAAAGATTCTTTCTCTTAGGAGACCTATTAGATAGGTATCATAGTAATGAAGACTTAGTAGGTACTCAAATTAGATTTGGTAATGTAATAATGGAAAATGTATGGGAAAGAGATATTAGGATACTAGAAGGTGGTACAGTTCCCTATGCTGATTTAATAATATCTACATGTCTAGAAAGATATGGAGATAGGAGATTAATAAGTGGTTGGAATATAGTAAGAGAGTAAGATAAAAATCATTACAGATTAAAAGATTAAAAACCTACTCTTCTATTACCCATGGAATAGCATTTTTAACAGAATACGAATATATATCCTTATATTTATCCTTATAACCCTTCCTAGAATGAATAATCATTCTCTCTCCTGATATCTTAGGGATATCATACAAAGAAATTACCTCCTTTGATTTTTCCAAATGTT
>CAYGOB010000014.1:0-15876 GCA_964351475.1 uncultured Candidatus Saccharibacteria bacterium | reverse complement strand
GTATGGATTATGTTGTTGCAGGAGATGGTAAGTCATTTTCTATGATAGATGCAGGATGTCATGACATAGAGGAGAGTGTAATTATTGAGGGGATGAAAAAGTCTTTAGAATTTATGCAAATATGGTTAGATGAACAGAACAAATTCTTAAAGAAACTTGAACCTAAAGATAAGACATACGAACCAATGGGTATAAACGAAGAGGTTGTAGATAAAGTAAAGGAATTTTTAGGAGAAGAGAGAATAGAGGAGAACTTGAAAAAAGCTGACTCTGACATTCATGAGTCTACAAAGAAAGAATTACACGAGAAATTTGATGGTAAACATTCCAAATCTTCTTTAAATGATGCTTATGATTTACTTCTTAAGAAAGCTTTAAGAAAATTAGTAATCCAGGATGACATTAGGGCAGATGGAAGAAAAATGGACGAGATTAGAGAGATGGCAACAGAAACAGACCTTCTTCCTAGAGCACATGGTACTGCACTGTTTACAAGAGGTCTAACACAGACATTGACAGTAGTTACTTTAGGTAGCTTGAGGGATGTGAAGTTAGAAGACGACATGGGTGGAGAGAGAGAGAAGAGATATATGCATTTTTACAATGACCTACCATTTGTATACGGAGAAGCATACAGACCAAGATTAATCCCAAGTAGAAGGGCAGTAGGACATGGTATGTTAGCAGAGAAGGGTTTACTACCTGTAATACCTTCAGAAGAAGAATTCCCATACACAATGGTAGTAATGAGTGAAATACAGGGAGAGAACGGATCCAGTTCAATGGCATCAGCTTGTGGTTCAAGTATGGCATTAATGGCAGCAGGTGTTCCAATTAAAAAGCCAGTTGCTGGAATAGCTTGTGGTCTAGTAACAGAAGACAAGGGTGGTTTTAAAATACTAACAGATATGCAGGGAGTAGAGGATTTTTACGGAGATATGGACTTTAAGGTAATTGGTACACAAGATGGAGTTACTGCAGTACAGATGGACACTAAGACCAAGGGTCTTACAATGGACATAGTAGAGCAAACATTTAAGCAGTCTAAAGAAGCTAGATTAAAGGTTTTAGAGGCAATGGCCCAAGCAATATCTGAGACCAGGGAAACTATGTCTGAACATGCTCCTAGGGTGGTTCAGGTAAAGGTACCTAAAGATAAGATTGGAGAAATAATTGGTCCAGGAGGTAAAAATATTAGAGAGATTTCAGAAAGAACAGGTGCAGAACTCGAGATAGAGGAAGACGGAACAGTAAATATATATAGTTCTTCTCAAGAATCGATAGAGAAAGCAAAAGAGTTGGTTGCAGGGTATGACTTCCAACCAGAAGTAGGAGGAGTATACAAAGGAAAGGTAGCATCCATAATGAATTATGGAGCATTTGTAGACCTAGCTCCAGGTGTAGCAGGCCTCTTACATGTTTCTGAAATGGCTGATGAATTTGTAAAAGATGTAAGAAAGTATGTAAACGAGGGAGATATAATAAAAGTAAAAGTAGTTGGAGTAGATAGTCAAGGTAAGATAAAGTTAAGTCTAAAAGGAATAGAAGAAGAGAAGTAAAAAGGTTTTATTTCTAACTTAGAAACAGTAGGGAATATTCTTTTACAGTATGAGTATGTATAGGGAGGGGTCTAACCCTCCCTAAATATTTGTGCTAGAATTTTTACATTGTAAAAATAATTTTAGAATAAATAATATGAAAGAGAGATTAAAAAATCTTAGAATGTTTAATCTTGTAATGGCAATATTTCATACTGTACAAGGTATTCTAGTCCTTATACTGAGTGACCCTGATCGTGGAATTGTCCCAATTACAATAAATTTCCTTACCTTTGATTTAGAAACTCAGAGCTTACTACCAGCTACACAGCAAATTACACAGGTAAATATTGCATGGTTTGTAGCAATATTCTTTTTTATGAGTGCATTTGCACACCTATTTATATCTACAGTATATAGAAAGAAATATGAGAAGAATCTCCTTTTAGGTATTAACAAAGTTAGATGGTATGAGTATGCTCTTAGTGCTAGTGTAATGATGATTGCTATTAGTTTTCTAACAGGAATATATGATCTAGCAAGTTTAGTAATGATATTCTCTCTTGATGCTCTGATGAATCTTTTAGGCTTAGCTATGGAAGTGCATAACAGTCAAAAGGAACAAGTTAATTGGTTAACATATATCTTAGGTTGTTTTGCAGGTATAGTCCCTTGGGTAGTGTTTGGTATTTATGTGTATGGTGCAAGTAAGTATGGTGGGGGTAATATCCCAGATTTTGTGTATTGGATATATGTAAGTATATTTATATTCTTTAATAGTTTTGCAATTAATATGATACTGCAATATAAAAAGGTTGGTCCTTGGAAGAATTATTTATATGGAGAAAAGGTATATATAATACTGAGTTTAGTTGCTAAGTCATTGTTAGCTTGGCAAGTGTTTGGGGGAACTTTAAGGCCTTAATATATCTTTAAAGAAAATATATAGCTCGGTTTTGTAAAACAATTCCGTTTGTAAAAGAATCGTCTGCTATATATTTACTTTCAATATTTCTTTCTCTAACGTTTTTAATAATGTTTTTAGTCCTTTCTACCCAAATTCTAAGTCTTTCATCATACTTCCTGGTATCTAATTCTTTAATATACTGTTCAAGTTCATCAACAAAGTAATTAGCTTTTTCGTAATTTTCATCTAGCACAAAGTTACCAATCCTTGTTAGATTTGTTGTCATGTCAAGTATTAAGGATTTTGTATCTAAAGTTTTAAGATTTACCATCCCAATTTCTCTTTTAATATATTATCTATGTCTTTTCTAATCTCTATACTTAATACTTCTCTGCTAGGATTATTGTCTCTGGGTCTTATGTTAACAATAGAGTCGTAATCTTTCAATTTTGAACTTAGGTCATATCCACCGCCCCAGAGATTTGTTTGTTGACTACCGTTTTTAAGCAGTATTTGTTCTCCTTCGTAGTGTCTGTCTCCTCCTATTGTCAAATTCCCATTATCTATATCAACTACAAACTTAATATAACCATCTAAATCTTTACTTGCTTGAAGGATTTGTTCTTTGTTTGCTTTTTCTGTAATTAAGATTAACATGCTTTATTTTACAAAAGATTATGTTTTAACGCTAGGAGGAAATTTTAGGCTTACTCTTTAAATATTTTAGCAATATAACATCCCTTCATCTTTTCACTAGGTAATATTCTAATACTCTTTTTAACAGAAGGATGGTATGTATTACCACTCCATTTAGTAATACCCTTTGTAAACTCTACCTCTTTACTTACTTTAATATCTTCTAACCTAGCATTAGGATACTTTCCTAAAAGATATGTAACTACTCCCTCGTTTTCTTCCGTTTCTAAGGTATATGTAGAATAAATCATAAAGCTACCATGCTTAAGACTTAAGAAAGCACTCTCTATTAAATCCTTTTGTATATGTGAATATTTCTTAACCCTCTGTATACTCCAAGCCCTTAGGGAGGTTAGGTCCTTAAAGGATATATCGCCCTCTTTACTGGAAGGAGCACTAAGTAATACTTTGTCGAAAGTAATAGGGTATTTTGTACCAAGATCATTAGGGTCATTAAGAACTACATCACAATTCTCAACACCAAAGTGATCTAAAACATTATTTAAGGAAGATACCCTAGAAATTTCAAATTCGTTAGCAACAATCTCTGCTTTATTGTTAGTCATTGCAGCTATGTGTGTTGTATTGTCCCCAGGAGCTGCGTATATATCCAATATTTTTTCTTCTTCCTTAGGCTCTAGAAGAAGAGAAAGTAATATGCTAGAAAGATTTTGAATATAAAATTTACCATCCTCATACTCATAAGTCTCAGAGACTTTAGCTTTATCCTTGTTTAATATGTGGTATGTGTTTGGTGCCCAACTTACTTCCTCAAACTCATATCCTCTTCCCATGAGAGACCTTTTAGTTTTCTCAGTATCTCCTTTTAAAGGATTAAGCCTAATAGTGGTAACAGATTTTTGAGAGAAGAGAGTTTTTATTTTAGACTTAGGTTTTAGTAATATACTGGCCATTCTAGATATGAATATGTCTTCTTTAGTATAAAACTTTCTTTGTTTACTTTTTCTTCCCCTAGGTTTTTTGTAATCTGTTCTTTTCTTTTTCATTTTTAAATTTCTTCTTTTAGATACTTAATAATACTACCAATAACTAAACCTGTTGTTTCGGTTCTTAATATGTTTCCTTTTAGTTTGACAAATTCAAAGTTTAAGTTTTTAAAGATTTCAATATCTGAAGAACTCCATCCTTTTTCAGGGCCAATGGCTATGTGTACGGGTTGGGTTTTTACATCCTTACTTTTTAAAACAACGTTTAGATCTTTAGATTTTACTCCTGCGGATTCTGTACTAAGACAAATTCTTATACCATCCATATCATAGCTTTTTAATTCATTTATTCTAATAGGTTTTTCTATTATGGTAGGGAATATGTTTCTAGATTGTTCTACTGCATCTTTTACTAATTTGTTCCAATAGCCTGTGTCTTTTACAGCTTTTGCTTTTGTTTTGAGTGAATATTTAGATTGTATGGGTATTATTCTTTCAATTCCAATCTCTACACTTTTTTCTATGAAATAATTAAACTTAGTATCATTACTTAATGATTGTATTATTGTAATACTGGGTATGTATTCTGTTTTTCTTTCTCCTAAGTCTTCTACAATTTGTACTTGTACAGTACTTTTTGTAATGTCTGTTATTTGTCCATAGAAGTGTTTTTCGTATGTTTCTATCTCTATTACATCCTCTATATTATATTTTCCTTCCTTTATGATTAACTCACTGTCTGAATCAGAGAGGTTTGTTATGTCTCCTAGGGAGAGTTTGTGTCTAATGAAGAATTTTTGCATGTGTGATTATATCATTATGGTCAAATAAAAATTGAGAATATGTAAATTGGGTAAAAGAGAGGAGGGTAAGCTGGAAAAACAGAGCAAGTTCTGCTATCCTTTAGATGTAGCAATAATTTAAAAAAGTAATAACAATGGAAACCATACCCGCAATATATTGGATGGTAATAATAGGAGCAGTAACCCTTATGTTCTGTCTAGTTCTTTACTACATAGCTATGCTAATTAAGGAATCTAGAGATGCAGTAAAAGATTCTAGAGAAATAATAAAGAGTGCAGATCAAATAACTAAACAAGCCGCTTTAATGGTAAATGATCTTCAAGAAACAGTATCTACATTAAAGAGTACAGTTATGTCCATAAATGAGAGTGTCTTAATACCCATTAAAAAGATAGGTAGTGCAATAACAATAGTAGGAGATTTCTTTGAAGGTCTTAAAAGAAAATAGTCCGTAGAATTGTCTTCTTTCTCTTTTACAGGTATCATAATTAGTAATGAAAATAGCTACTATTCCGAGTAAAAGAAGAAAAGATTTAATAATAATAGCAATACTTTTAATTGGTCTTCCAATATTAGTATTTGCTTCTTACCAAGTATACCAATTAATAATAAGAGCCTCTGTAGAAGCTCAACCTAAAAATGTTGCACTTAGTAATTTAACTACTAGCTCTGTGACTGTTAGTTGGGTTACAGATGTAAGTGCTACAGGCTCTGTAGTTCCTGTGTTTAATGAAACGGAGCAAAGCCCCGTATTAGATAAGAGAGGGAGTGGAAGGAAGTATACTCACTATGTAGAGTTAACAAATCTAGAACCAAATACTCAGTATCAATTTGTAATTGTCTCAGATAGTAAGAAATATACTAGTGAAGGTGAGAAAACCTTTATGTTTAAAACAGCTCCTATTACAGCAGATACTCCCACGCCTAACCCTATACATGGATCTGTATCAGGTGCTAGTGGAGATGATGTGATGTTGTTTGCAATGCTAAAGGACAGGTCCACTTACCCTGTATCTGCGATAATGCCTAGAGGAGGAAATTGGATAATGGATATTTCTGCTCTCAGAAGTATCTCAGATAAATCCTTGGTTAGAGTCTCAGACAGTACAAATATTATTCTAATTGCAATATCTGGAGTAAACCAAGGAGCTTTTGTAGAGGGTACGTACTCAGAACTTTTTGATAGCAATGGCAAACTCAAAGATGTATATGTTCTTAATATGGGTAACGATACAACCTTATATACACATTTTCCTTCGGAATCTATCTTGGATGCATATTCTACAGAACCAACTCTGACTTCAACTCCAACTCCAACTCCTGTAACAATATCAGAACCTATTATTGAGAGAGATCCATTTGAAAGGAGATATGAGCTGGTTCATGATCTACGCTGGATAGATATGGTAACTTCAGGAGGAGCTGTAAGTGGTGTGGCAGGAGAGTCTAGTATAGAAATAGTTAATCTTACAGATACTGGTTTTTCTGTAATATGGGTATCAGAAGAAAGGGAAGAGGGTTATGTTAGTTATGGTACTTCTGTTGGGTCTCTTTCTTTGGATGCGAGTGATGAAAGAGATGGTATTACAAGTAGAAACCCTTACTATGTTCATATTGTATCTTTAAGTAGATTACAGCCCGAAACGGAATATTTCTTTGAAATAAATTCAGGAAATGAGGTATATGATAACGGGGGGAGCAAGTATAGAGTTACGACATTCCCAACCCTTTCATCTCCCCCTCCTTTTGATTCCATAAGAGGGGATGTTGAAGGAATTCCTGAACACAAGGAAGCAGTTGTAGTTGCTCATCTTCAAGATGAGGATAATACAGGGAGTCAAGGAAAGAGTTCTAAGATTGCAAGTTCAGTAGATGAGAATGGTAGGTGGATATTATCTATAGCGGATAGTAGAACAGAGGATGGTTTGTCATATTTTGAATATACTTCAGGAGATAGTTTGTACATAGAAGTTCTTACAACTTTTTCAACAACAGTTCTTCAAGAGGAGGTAGAGGGAATAGGGGAAAGAGATATAGAAATAATCTTAGAAGCGAGTGAAGGTGTTGGTTATACAGAAGTAAATCTCTTAGATAATTATGGAATACTAGGTTACAGTACAGGGGCGAGTTTAAGAGTAGAAGAAGAAGGTGATACAGAGGAGGATTATACTGTTCCAGAGGGGACACAAACTCCTAAAACAGGTCTTTTTGACTCTTCTGCTTTAGTATCTTTGTCCGTATTAACACTTGTTGGAACCATTACTGTGGTGTATATTTCTAAAGTGACAAAGAAGAGTAAAAAAGGTAATATGAAGGACAATATATGATGTATAGAAAGAAGAAAAACAATAAAGCTGCCCTATTCTTTGTACTGCTTGTTTTAGTGGGGTATATTTTCATTAACTTTGGAGAGAATGTTAGCTCAGGGAGTGAAAATAAATCTAACTATGAAAAGGAAATTATTGCTCAACCAGAAGAATGTACTACTTGTGGACCTACCTTAGAGGAGAATATAGTGCCAGAAGATCCAGAAATTAATGTAGTTATGGTAGATGAGAAGTATACGGTTGATATAACAGATCAAGTAGGTGGAGATGTTGCGGGTATAGGTAGTATAGCAGCTGCTCTTTTAAATTTTACTCACTGCAAGGATTATAACTCTGATCAACTCTTGGATTCGGCAATGAGATTGTGTACTGCGGGGTCTACAGATATAGATATGAAAGAAAATAGTTTAGGAAATGCTTTAAGAAATTTAATATTCGGTAGTGATACAGTTAATGTAGAAGCTATATCAGATGTGAAATTAACCTTAGTTACCTATCCATTAGCTCTCTTTCTTGGACAGTATGTATTACAAGATAGTAATAGACAGCCTAATCTAGAGAGTCCTAATTATCCATCAAGTGGTCAGGTTATAGATGAAGACTATACCCTTAAAACACATGCCCCTAAAATATCAGAAGAGTTACAGGAACATTTTCCTGAGACTCTAAGAGAAGATTATAAAGTTACAGCAAGTGCAGATATAGGGGGAGCAATTTTAGAAGAGGAGAAGATGGGGGAATATGGAGTAACTAACGTAGATGATGCGGTATGTGATTGTCCTCCGGAGGTTAGTACTTCTGACTACAATCCGGGTTCTCCGAATAGGCAGGGATATGCAGGTGGAGGCTATATGAGACAGCAAAGTCCTGGCGGGGATGAGTATCCATCTATGGATATAAATCAGTGCTTAGAATTAAACAGAGATTACAAAATGATGCTTTTTGGAAATGTCCCAGCTTGTATGGATATACCAGGTTTAGTTACGGGTTTCTTTAGTGGAATAATTTCTAAAACTTTTGGTAGATCTACTTGGGATGATTGTAATTCTCCTCCTGAACTAGAATGCTTTATAAGTGAAGCGGGTACAGAAATTTGTAATGTAGTAGGAGGTCAGGGAGATTGTCTTGACACAAGAAACATTGGAATAAAAATGACTCCAATATTTGGAGATCCATATAAATGTGAGGAAGAGTTATGTGCAAATGCCTATTTAACAAACGCATACAAGGCAGGATTATCTCCTACCCAAGCTTCTGCAAAAATGCATGAAGGGACTAACAGTGAAGATAGTCTTATGTTCTTTATAGGAACTCCATGTAAGGCAAATATAACGGTAGGTAATTTTACAAGAGATGTTACAGTAACATGCTTGTGGGATGCATCTCCATATCTCTTGGGATATAAGTTAGACAAATCGACAACAGCTCCTGATCAAGAGGGTTTTCCTTCTACATTTGAAATATATTGGGATCTAGTAGAACAAGCTATGGATTTATCTGCAAAGTTCTATGGATTAGAATAGTTTTAATTAAAATATTATATTAAAAAATATGGGTAAAGAGAAAACATTAATGGTTTTTACTACGATCTTACTTACTTTTTCCTTTTTTAGCTTTGCACTAAAGCCTGTTACTGTCTCAGCTGTAGATGATGTCCCACCTGTAGAAGACAGAGTTGATAGTGAGGGTATATGGTCAACAGTCACCTCTTTTGTAGAGTCCCTAACAAATGCAGTGGGAGAGAGCATTGCTCAATTAGTAGGAAAATTTTTTACTGCCGTAGGCGATTTTACATTGGCAACTCTTTGTCCTCAATGTACTACTTCCTATGAGCGCATACAAGCAAATCCGAACCTACCGACCTCTATGAAACAAGGAGTGGTTGGCATTGCAGAGCAGCAAGTAATGGCAATGTTTAATGCTCAACCAAGAATAGATGTTGTAGCTCATCTTGCAGAGGAATGGATTCCTGGTCACAGAGAACAACAATCTTTATATGCTGCAGGATATGATGACCTTCTAAACACAGGGATAGATGTTTTATGGTCCTTTACGAGGAACATTGCATATCTAGGTTTTGTAGTTATCATGATAATAGTAGGTTTTATGATCATGTTCCGACATAAAATTGGTGGTCAAATGTTGGTCACAGTTGGTAATTCTATTCCAAGGGTGGTAGTAGGTTTGATCCTTGTTACTTTCAGTTTTGCTATAGCAGGAATAATTCTGGATATATCGGGGATATTTATGAGGGTTATTCAGGCAACTCTAGATTCAAATATACAAATTCATAATATTGCAAAACTAGTTTGGGGCACTATTACTAGTGGATGGGTACTTCCTACAGGGACTGTTGTGACGGGTTTGGGTATCGCTGGGATAGCAATTCTAGTTAAGGCAACATTAGGGGCAGCAGCCTTAATAGGAGTATTTGTTGTCCTAATAGTTCTTGGAATACTAATTTGGGGAGCCTTCAAATTATGGATAGCATTGGTAAAATCATATTTGGCACTTTTGTTAAATGTTATAGTTGCTCCTATCGTTATAATGGCAGGATCCTTACCTGGGAACCAGGCTATGATATCAAACATCTTTAAATCAATGCTAAGGAACGCTCTTGTTTTCCCTGTAGCTTTTGCTATTGTGAACATTCCTTACTATCTATCGGAAATTCCAAGAGTAACATTTTCTTTCCCAGAAACAGTCTTTGAAGGTGCAAGTATGGATACAAACATTGGGACACTACTTTTGGCAATAGCAAAAATAATTGCAATATTTGTAGCAGCCCAAACTCCTAATTTTATGAAAGCAATAATTCCGGCAACTGCAAGTAAGTCTGGTGCTGATGCAGCAGCGGCAGTTAAAGAAGGATTTAGTAAAGTTCCTTTAATAGGGGGTATGTTTAAATAGTTATTACATCTGATATAGCATGGCTCAACAGAAGCAACAACAATATGACGATGCTTTAGGGTCAATATTTGACTTCATATTTGAACAATCTCAAAAACCACCTCATAAGGTAAAGCCCACTAAAGTTACAGGTATAGATGGTACTTCAGAGTTTACAGATGCACTTATGGCTGCAGTAGAGAATCCATTGCTTCATATTAATGATGCAACAATGGGGGCTTTTAATGAGGGCTTGGATATTGATTTGGCGCATGTGAGTACAGGGGATAGGGGTGGTGGAGTAAAGCTAAATTTACAAGATTTGGGAGAAATAGTAAAAGATCCAGGAAAGTTTATAGACTCTAAATTTAGAACAGCAGAAGCCATTAGGAAGATGCAAAGGTATGCTCATACAGGAGAGATGATGGGAGCAGTTGTAGCTGGTACTTGGGCCACAAAGAAGGGCATAGATTTTGATACAAGAAAAGCAATGATGGGTATGAGTATGGGGGTAAAGAGTGACCAAAAAGGAGCGACTCGACCAGATGCCTTCTCGCACGATTTAATGTCCAGAGCAGATAAATTAATGGAAAAACATTTCATAGATGGAGAGAGGAGTTTTAATCAAGGGCAATTAATTGCCAGATACGGTAGCAAAAAAGGAAAGGAATTATATGATATGTACGCAAAGGCAAGGAAAGCTTATGAGTCTGGAGATGCAAGAGAAAGGGCAAGAATATATACGGGCAAAGATAAGGGGTTTGATTTAGCAAAAATGTATTCTGTTTTGGAAGCAGATGAGATTAGGGGTAAGGCTTCTCTTGAGACAGACCTGGACAAAAGGAAAGATTATGTTGCAGCAGCCAGATTCGTTGACAATATGGCAACAATCAATGACATCAAAAACTACCAGAAGGAATCTAAAAAATCTATGGATTTTCATAGGCAAAAGATAGAAGAGTTAAAAAGGCAGGGTGCTCCTGGTTCCGAGATTGCGAAACACAGAAGTAGAATACGTGAATTAAGAAAAGACTACAGCATAGCAAGCAGATATGAGCTTGTGTCTAAATTAGGGAAATTAGAAGGGAATTATTATACAGCTAAAGAACTTTTTGTTGATGGAAACCTGTTACCCAATATTATAAACGGGAAGTTCTTTGATGACAGATACAATAAAATTGAATGGCTGCAACCATCCGAATCTTTTGAAAGAGAAGTTTTTGGCACTGTTGGCTTTGGTAAAGGTAAAAAATTCAAAGATGAAAAAGTAGCCTTTCATAAGGCTAAGACAGGGGGAGATCGCTTTGCTAATAGTTACTATGAAGGTATGAATTCTTTGTATTATATGTCTCCAGCAACATGGGTTAAAAGTCTTGCTACTGGGGAAATATTCGCATACAGAGCCTATGTTGTAGAAAAAGTCTTCAAGAAAAAGATGGAAGAAGTTTTAAGTCAAAGTATTGAAGGTTTTAATATGGACAATTTCCTTAAAGGAGTCCTTAATGGAAATGGTCAAGACTATTTAGATCTTTGGGAAGGGAATGTAAGTGATGAAGTCTTTAGAAAGATTAAGAACTTTGTTATGAAAGAGGAAAGATTAAATAAGTTAGCATACCAGTTTAGCGCTATTGCTAGGGCACGAGACAGGATAAAAAAATATATAGAGGAAAATATAGCAAAAGAATTAAGAGATACTGTAGGGAATCAACTTTTAAAAGTAGCTTTTATTAAAAAATTTGGAGAAACGGCTGTAAACGCATGGATGGAAAAGGGAGGATTATTTGGATTAGTGAAGGGAATAATTGCCGCAGGATTACAGGCTATTGGTTTTACAGTAGCGGGCCCTTTAGGGAATTTTGTTGTCGGTCTTTTAAGCTTGATTGCCACTTCGGTAGTTATTAAGATAGCAAAGCCAGTATTAAAATTTGGAGTTCAGACAGCTATTCTTGTAGTAATTGGTTTTATAGGTATATTTATTTTGGCATTTGGATCCTTTCATTTATTAGTTTTTAGTCAACACTCTCATGTTGCTCCCAATCAAATAGTACAGTGTCCTGCGTACCATGCTTTAGGCCTTCTCCCTGTAGATGATCCATTAGAGCCAAGTCCAGGAGACCCTGATTGGCCAGGACCAGGAGGGGAACTTCCTCCATTTACTCCAGGGAACCTTCCTCCAGGACAAGAGTGTCTCTTTTCTCTTGGTCCAAGTCTGCGTTGTACACAAGGACCATACAGTTACTGTTCAAAAGATCCAGGATATGTAAACCACTACAGACCAAGCCATATTAATTCTCCAGCAATAGATATAGCTACAGGAGGGAATTTCCATGCTCCAACATTTTGTAACCTAACCCAAGGAAATTGTAAAGTTATAGCAACAGGACAAGGAACATGTGGGGGGGAGAAGAAATACCCTGCAGGAGGTTATGTAATATTTGAAGCTACGCACGCAGGTCGTACCTACCAATTTTATATTCTCCATGTTGCAATAGGAGTAAGTGCAGGACAGAGCCTATATTCAGGACAATCAGTTGCGACTATAGTACACTCTCCAGATTGGAGAATGTGTTCCTCAGGACTTCATGCTCACCTAACTGCAAAGGTTAATGGAAGTTATAATACTCAAGCCATAATGAATCAAGATTTCAATTGTAATATTGGATACTGTGACAGAGAACAATGCTGGCCAAGATAGTACTGTCTTTAATAAATATATTTGAACAATAGAATATATGGAAAATCTAAATAAGAAAAAAACAATATTAATAGGAGTAATCATTTTCACACTCCTTATTCTCTTTGTAATTTACATATTCTTTTTTAGAGAAAAGCAAGAGGAATACACAGGAGAGCCAATAACTCAAGAATCCCTTCCATCAAACGACATAGGGCAGATAGATACCAAAGATTTGCGAATAAACGAACAAGAGAGATATAAAATTTGGGGAGTATCTAATAAGACTTCTCTAAGTAATATAGAGGATATGATCTATACACTTAATCTTGACCTTCCTCTTAAGGACAAAGAAGAAGGCTCTTACTACCACTGGATAGATGAAAAAGGAAACTTCTTTCAATACTCTCTCTTGAGAAATTCTTTAATATTTAATTTAGTAGACGGAATACCTTGGGATGAAGTTACTCTTACACATAATTCTTTTTCTGTCTTTATTAATAAATATTTTGATGTCTCTTGGAAGTATGAATTAACAAGTACACTTGATCTTCCAGATCAAGAAAAACTGTACTATGCAAAAAGACTTACAGAAGATGAAATTGCCATAGAGAGGACCCCGAATCTTTACCAAGAAACAGATTACCTTATCTTAAAGAATGGAAGAATAATTGCTGGGGAAATTTTCTTAACATACTTCTTTGATACAGACATTCTTGTTCCATTATTAAATTCAAACGATATTTCTAGATACATAAACGAACCTAATTATCCTAAGATAATGAATGTTAGGCCTGACCAAATAGCATCTGCATTGGGGATGGACGATGAATATTCATATATGGATATGGAAATACTAGAATTACAACAGTCTGTAGATAATTGTAGAGCAATTAACCACTCTGTTGTGTATCTTTATAAATCCTTCGAGCAGGAATTTTTAACGCCAGTATACAGATTAACGCTAGAATGTGTTATAGAGTATGAAGCATCTCAACACTCTATTCCCGCTGTAGCCTATGTTAATGCGGTAGACCCTCAATATATAGCAGTCCCAGAGTAAAACAGAGTGGCAATCAACCTCCCATAGATGATACAATAGGCTATGAATATCCCAATGAAAATTTTAAAAACAATACCTCTCCTTCTCCTTCTATCGTTCCTTTTTCCCTTAAGTATATTTGCCTTCTCATACTACTCTACAGAAACTCTTAACTTTGACAACACACTCTCGGACAAAACAGACACTATTCATGTAAACCCTACTAAAATATATGTTACCCAGGTAACTACAAACTCAAACCAACTTGTTAGAAATCCAGAGAAATGGATAAAAACTCTCTACTACTACAGTATAACTAGACTCCATCTCACCGACGTACCATACACATACCTTTTAGACGAAAACGGAATAATCTACCAGGGATCTGAGGGCGGAATAGGTGCAAACCCTCAATTAAAAGAAGTAGATGGTGCTGTTACCATAGGTTATCTTTCTAATAGCCCAACATTAACAAACAGAGCAGCAGAATCCTTAAAGGAAATGGTAGAAGAAATATCTTTTAATTGGGGAGTATCTCAACTCTTGACAGTAAAACTTTACATTAACCAAGAAGAAGGAAAACTCTCAACCGTTTCTGCACAGGGGAGTGCAGGAGACTTTTCTACTTCTGTAGCTACAGCTCTCGAAGAATGGAAAGGATACCAGGAGGAAGGTCTAGAATACAAGGCTAGGATAGAAGAACTCACATATGAAGAAGATATAGAAATTGGAGAAAGAGTAAATATAAAACTCAAGATAAGGAATATGAACGATTTCATATGGTTTACAAACAGAGACCCAATATATATTTCTGTTAAAGGAGGAGAGGAAAGTGCCTTTGCAATTAACCAAGAATGGGATAGCTTTAGTAAACCAGTAAGTATTTCAGAAACAAATATATTACCTGGGGAATCTGTTGAGGTAGAGTTCAACTTAGAGGCGAGGGTCTTCCTTGGAGAGGCAGTAGAGTCATTTGAAATTCTAAAATTTGAAGGACGTCCATTCCAAGAATCTGATTTTGATATTAAATTCAATATAACTAGAGGAGAGAAACAACTCGTAGAGGTAGCCTCTCCTAGATACAGTTTTGTAAACATTAGAGATTGTAGATGGTTTACCTGTGACGTGCTTGACAGTGCAGACAATGGAGAAATATTTATTTTCGAAGAAGAAGAAGAAGGATGGTCTAAAATTAGATTTGGTGTAGACCAATTTGGATGGGTAAGTTCAGCATATCTTAAAAAGATTTAGAATAGACCCAATATATCTTTAGAATATGAGAGAATACTGTTAGTTAATTTAACTCTTACTTACTAGTGGGCATGGACAAGATTCTAGATTTTTTAAATCCAGAACAAAAAAAAGCAGTAACATGTACAAAAGGACCACTTTTAGTTTTTGCAGGAGCAGGCTCTGGAAAAACAAGAGTTATAACAAACCGAATAGCATACCTCATAATACAAGAACACATTAATCCTACTAATATCTTAGCTGTTACTTTTACAAAAAAAGCTGCAGGAGAAATGCAAGAAAGGGTTACAACCCTGCTTAAAGAACTAAATGCTCAAGCAGGTGCAATACCAACCATAGGGACATTTCACTCAATAGGGGCCACAATACTAAGACAGAATGCAAATGAGTTGGGTTTTAGTAATAATTTCTCCATATACGACTCTGATGACTCAGAGAATATAATAAAAGAATTACTTCTAGAGAGAGATATAGATATTAAAGAAATTAAACCCAGATCAATAGCTCAATATATTAGTGCCGCAAAAAATGAAATGATATCCCCAGAGAGATTCAAGTCCCACTACGGAGGTTTCATCGAAGATATGGCTGCGGAGATATATCCTGAATACCAAAAACAACTCAAGGCTCAAAACTCTGTAGACTTTGGAGACCTTCTATACCTTACAGTTAAGATGATTACTGAAAACGAAAAGATTAGAGAAAAGTACCAAGAGAAATTTAAATACCTACTCATAGATGAATACCAAGATACAAACCTTGCACAATACAAATTTGCAAAACTACTCTCAGAGAAACACC
>CAYGOB010000013.1:0-16345 GCA_964351475.1 uncultured Candidatus Saccharibacteria bacterium | reverse complement strand
CCTAAACCTTGCTCCAAGGGTAATCCGAAGGTTTTTTCGCCACCCCATCTCGAACGGGATTCTGTTCGATATATTTTGTTGCCCTGACGAGGTCTTTCTTGTATTGGAGTAGATTTGCATTGTATCTATTTTGAAAAACGTGTCCTACCCTCTGGCGTTTTCTATTTATCTGTACAGCAAAGCTTGTAGTTACTTTTTGCATAAATTTGGAAATGTTTTTGGGTTCTTTCCCACTCTTTACCATTAGGTGAAAATGGTTGTCCATAATGCAATAACTAATTAGCCTTATTTTGCAAGGTTTACAATACTTATACAGTAGATTTACAAAAAGTTGCTTATCTTCTTTAAATTTCAGGATTTGTTCTTTGTTATTTCCTCTATTGTATATATGATAATAGCTATTAGGTAGGAAATTTCTCTTTGATCTAGGCATTTTTTAGTATAGCAAGAAGATATTAAATCCAGATGAAATGGGGACAGATGTGGGTCTGTCCCTAAAAGTTTGAGGAAATTGTTCAAAAATGATATCATTACAGAAGTCTTTAATAAAGACTCTTTTGGCGATTAAAAGATTTTAGAAACTTACTTTTATATATGAAATTTAAAACAAATACAGAAAAATCAATGTGTTTGCTAGGAGCGACAAATCTCCTGGATTAATTCTCCAAAAGTGTCTGAGTAGAGGCTAAATTAAATTTTTAATTTAGACACATGGAAACAGTATTACTTATTTTGGCTACTATAGTAGTAACGGTTGTTGTCATAATCCTTATCCTTAAGTACGTATTTCATTGGGTAAATGTAAACAACATACCTACACAAGAAATAGAGGAAGCGGCCAAGAGTGTTATGAAAGAGAAGTTTGACGAGGTAGAGAAGGAGGTCTCTGAGATGAGAAGGAAAGAAGAGTTGAGGATAAAGGGGATTAGGAAAGAAAGTACGGAGCATGAGGAGATGTTAATTGAGAGAGAAAAGAAGCTAAACAATAGGTCTAGAATACTAGATGAAAAAAGTGACGAATTGGAAGAAGCGCAGACGCAGTTAAAAGAAGGTTTGAAGCAATTGGAAAGCTCAAGGAAACAACTTAAGGATCAGTTGGAGAAAATATCAGGTTTGTCTAGGGAGGAAGCTAGACAAAAATTAATGAAAGAAATAGATCAAGACCTTAGGGAATATGAGGCCAAGAAGATAAGGCAGGCAGAAAAAAATATAGAGGCAATAGCAGATGAGAAGGCGCAAACTATTTTGGTTGAATCTATGCAAAGAGTTGCTACTGATTATGTAGGAGAGACCACAACGAAGGTTATTAAAGTTGATGATGATAAAGTAAAGGGAAGAGTTATTGGTCGTGAGGGAAGGAATATTCGAGCATTTGAACAGCTAACAGGAGTTGATGTAATTGTTGATGAATCTCCAGATGCAATAGCGTTGTCATCCTTCGATCCTTTGAGGAGGGAGATAGCATATGTTGCTATGACTAAATTGATAGGAGATGGAAGAATTCATCCAGGTTCAATTGAAGAAGCTGTACAGAAAGCTAAAAATGAAATTTCTAAAGAAATTAAAAAGAATGGACAGATACTTGCAGACGAAGCTGATTGGCCAGATATTGATATTGGTTTAATGAAATTGTTAGGAAAAATGAAATATAGAACCAGTTACGGTCAGTCTCTTATGGCCCACACCGTTGAGGTAATTCGCCTAGCTGAAGTATTGGCAATAGAAATAGGTGCGGATGTTAGACTCGCAAAAAGGGCAGCGTTATTACACGACGTTGGAAAGGTTCTAACTCACAAGGTAGATAGTCCCCATCACCATATCTCTGGGCAGGTAGCAAGAAAATATGGACTTGATGAGAAATTAGTTAATGCAATAGAGGCACACCATTTAGATATTGATCCAGAAGGTTCAGAAGCAGTAGTCATATATCTCGCAGATGCAATTTCCGGAGCAAGGCCTGGAGCAAGGAAAGACAGCTATGAGCAGTATATTCAGAGAATAGAAGGAATAGAAAATGCAGCTAAGGAAGTAGCAGGAAACAAGATAGAAGAAGTTTATGCTATTAAAGCTGGGAGAGAAATTAGGATAATAGTTAAACCAAGTCTAGTCTCAGATGACGAAGCAAAGGTCATGGCTAAAGATATTGCAGAGGAAATAGAGAAAAAGCAAAGTTACCCAGGGAATGTAGAAGTTACAGTAATTAGGGAAACTAGGGCTACTGGAATCGCAAAATAGTAATATTTTGCCTGTCTTCTAGTATTTACTGCTATAGGGGGACATCATCATTATAGGTGTTCCCCTTTGCTTTTTTTACCCAAAAACCTTAACGGTTGCCTTGAGTAAGCGATAATCTCTAATCTGTGTCGGGAAAACTCTTTCTACAAAAGGTTTTTCGGGGCATTTCGTGGGGGATCAGGGTTCCTCTATTCTGAAAATTATGATGACAAATTTAATTCATTAAAAATGCTTTTCTAACAAACTTTTTGAAGAGTTAGGGTTGTAACCCATAGTAAATTGCGGCCTTGACTAATCCCTTTATTTCGCCTATTTTAGAGATGGATACACTCAAATTCTTTATTTATTGTTTTTGTGTGTAGTATCTCTAAAGAAAGGAGGAACTATGAAATGTTAAAGAAAGACTTAATAGACAGAATCGCAGAGACAGGTCTTACCAAGAAACAAGCAGCTGAAGCATTAGATGCATTGTTAGATGCTATAACCGCATCTTTGAAAAGAGGAGACTCAGTGTTATTGACTGGATTTGGTAAGTTTGAAGTTAGAACAAGAGCTGCAAGGACAGGAATTAATCCTAAAACTCTTGAGAAGATTCAACTTCCAGAAACTAAAGTACCTGCATTTAAAGCAGGAAAAGGTTTGAAGGAAGCTGTAAAGAGATAAATTGCCGGTATTTCTTTGTAAAAAAGAAATGCAATTTTAAGGAAATGGGCCCAAAGGGGTCCTTTTCTTTTGGTTGGTTAGGGCTTTGCCTAGGTATCCTATAACATAGGTTTTGGAGTGGGAAATTTGTTTTGTAGGGATTCTTTTTTTTAAAGCCTGTTGTATTCTGACCATTTATAATCTTCAGCATTTTGAACAAGTCCAGCTTTAACAGGATTTTGGGAGAGATAATTCACGGTTTTGTTAAAATGTTTTTGGCTTTGAATACTTTTTACCTTATAAGAGCTTTGAAATAATCTGCCAACATAATCATACTTTTTATTAAAATACATAACATACGATGTCATAAATCGATGCATGAAATATGTTATTTCCATTGGGTAAGATCCGGAGTTGACTAAGAGATGGTAATGGTTGGGCATTAGGCAGTAGCTATAGATTAATAAGCCATATTTGTTTGTTGTCAGAAATCTTTGCATTAAGGAAACAAATCTCTCATAGTCTTGGGTTTGTAGAAAGATTTTTTGTTTTCTATTCCCACGATTATAAATGTGATAGAAAGTGTTTGGTTTGTATGATTTTCTTGGTTGAAAAGACATATTATATTTTACCTCTCAAAGATTAAAAATTTCTTAAATCTAGGCTAAGCCTGATAGAGATATTTACAGAAAAAGGATTCTTATTTACCAAAACCCCTCTATAGGACACCTAGGCAAAGCCTCAACCGCTAGACTTCACATCTGAGAGTAAATGTCCTAAACTGTATTGAATATGATTAAGAGTTTTTTTATACCAACTAAGAAGAATAAGTATAAGCCCTATCTTTTGAGTAGGGTTGCTATCATTACATATTCTTTTGTCTTAATTTTTGTTAATAGTTTTGGGGGTTTAATCGGGCTTAGTCAGGCACAGGCAAGTAGTATTACTCCAGGCAACATCATCAGTTTGACAAATCAAGAGAGAGTAGGTTATGGGCTTAATACTCTTTCTACGAATGCACAACTTTCTGCAGCTGCTCTTGCAAAGGCTAATGATATGTTTGAAAAGCAGTACTGGGATCATTTCGGCCCAAATGGCGAGTCTCCTTGGCAATTTATAAGGGCCGCAGGATATAACTATGTTTATGCTGGGGAAAATTTAGCCAAGGGTTTTAGAACAGCAGAAGGAATTCATGAAGCATGGATGGCAAGTCCAACCCATAAGGCTAATATCATAAGTGGGAATTACAAAGATATAGGAGTGGCGGTTGTGGAGGGTGAATTGCTTGGTAAACAGACGACTCTTGTAGTCCAGATGTTTGGCAATTTGACGGATGAAATTCATGGGGCTACTCAAACACCTCCTCCAGAAGAAACAACTCCCGAACCATCTCCGATTACCTCGCAGGAGAAGGTGGTCGTGAACAGGGAAGCAGGGGAAATAAAAAGTATTAGAATAACTTCTCCACAAGAGGGTGTAACGATTACAGATCCATTTATGACTGTCAAAGGAGAAACTTCAAATGCAGGGAATAATTATGTGGTTGAAGTTTATAACAATAACGACCTTGTAGGAGATACAGATGCAAATTCTTCCGAATGGGAATTTGTAAAAGATAGTGATTGGACAGAAGGAGAGCACAGTATATTTGCACAATTGCAGGGGCAAAATATTAAATCGAATACTGTTGATTTTAAAATACATTCAAGGGCTCCCAGAGCAATTTCAAGTACTATAGCAGTTCAAAAGGTAGAGGGTGTTTATATTCTATCTTTCCAAGTGGAGGGAGAGTGGGAATCTGTAACTATAGTCTCAGGAAATGTAATTATTGAGCTTGAATATGAATTAGATGGAGATATTATCTCTATGTCTATTCCTGAGGAACAAATAAAAGGAGCTGTGACTTTGATACTTTCTGATCAATATGGTAATACGTCTGAGCTAGATATTTCCGAATATTTTATAGAGAATGAATCCAAGCAAAGGACAATATTCCCATCTCTTAGATTAAGTACAGGTGATAAAATTAGTGTTGGTATAGTTTCCTTTGTTTTAGTGCTTATATTAATAGAGATATATATGTACTGGAAAAGAGGAAATATTAAAGATGCTCTTGGGGATGTGTTTACGGTAGGGATTTGGTGGATAATATTAACAATGGGAATATTAAACGGTTTTTCAGGAGTAATTAATTAAATATTAAAACTGCCTAACAATGAAATACAAGTTGAAACTAAAAAATGATTTCTTGTATCTTTTCATCCTTCTCGCAGTTACACAGTTTTTTAACCATTCTATTCTACGAGCTCCTTTAGAGTTTCTAATAATCTTAGGTGTCTTAGGCCTTCTTTTATTGGAAACATGGTTTGTTAGGGCCTTTAGTATGTATTCTGGTAAAAAAGTTTCCAAATACAGTAATGTAATAATTAAGATATCTTTAAAGAGCAGATTCTTTGCATACTTTATTCTTCCAGCAATATTTTATATCTCCTTATTATTTTTTCTCTATTTCAATAGAAACGAAGTACTAGGATATGCTGTACTAGGAGGGTGTACGGTTTTGTTAATGGTACTATTTCTTAACGTAAAGAGTTCTTTAAACAAGCTTTATTCATTAGCTATTGCTACTCGTGCAATATTTGACTTTATCTGTATTACAATATTTTACCTACTTCTTAATTCATACATTAGAATGGGGGTAAGTATTGAAGTATTTACCATTCTTACAATTGTGTCAGCTCTTATACTTCTAATCTTTGTTTTAAAAATACATGACAGATTAGGTCCATTTGAATACCTTATTTCTGTTCTCAGTGCCTTGTTTATATCTTTCTTTACAATCTTCTTTTGGCATTACAACATATTTGTTATTCCTGCGATTGGGGCTCTGGCATTTTACTTAATAATATCTATTTGGAATGTTAGGTTTGCAGGTAAGATAAAATTTGTGGAATATTTAGTTCCGTTTTTGTATGTTTTAATAGCTTTAATTTTGATTCTTAATCTTTGATACTATGAAGAAATCCGTGGTTTTTAAAATAGGTGGTTCTGTAATGTATGACAAGACTTTGAATATTAATGAAGATCTTTTAGTTAAGATTAGGGATTGGTACTACCGTTCTAGAGAAAGTTATGAAAAGATAATTATGGTTGTCGGTGGGGGATCTCTTTCAAGGGATTTGCAGGAAAAGATTGCCAGTTCCATAGGGGGAGAGGAATATTTACATAGTATAGGGATGTCTGTTACTCATACGAATGCGAATCTTTTAAAGGCATACATTGAAGACCCTAATATATTTGTACCTCAGAAATTAGGAGAGGCATATGAATTACTCATGGATGAGGAGAGAAAAACTATAGTGTGTGGAGGTTTAAAGGTTGGATGGAGTACAGATATGGATGCTGCTCTTTTTGCAGATATTTTAGGAGAGTCTAAAATTCATAAAATATCTAATATTGATTATATATATGACAAGGATCCTAAAACTAATGAAGATGCTCAGCCTATTAAGGATATGACTTGGGAGGAATATTTTAATCTATTTGGTATCCAGGAGGACAGTATACACAAACCTAACAGCAGTATTCCAATAGATGTAGAATGTGCGATATTTTGTAATAAAAAGGGAATATCTTTATGGATTGCAGGGGGAAAAAGAATAGAACAAGAATCGACTTTTGAAGATATTCTTTCTGATGGAACTTTAGTACATCCTTAGGCTATTTCTTTTACTATGTATTCTGTACTACCTTTGGGGGTTTCAATAGTGACTTTATCTCCGACCTTTTTATTCATAACGGCTTTCCCAATAGGGGATACATGAGAAATTTTTCCTTCTAGAGGATTAGCTTCATCCTCACTAGTAATCTCATACTTTATTGTTTTACTATTCTCTAAAGTAACCATATTTCCTATCCCAATCCTATCCTTATTCTTCTCTTTAACAACCTTTGCATTTCTAATCTTACCTTTTAACTCACGAATCTTTTCTTCATTAATATTTTGTTCCTCCACAGCCATGGAGTAGCCATCATTCTCTCTTAGATCTCCCTGGTTTCTCATTTCACTAAGGGTGTTTGCTATTTTCTTTCTAAGTTCTTTCTCCCGGTACTTTAACTCCTTAGCCAGGTTTTCTAATCCTTTTTTTGTCGTTTGGTATGTCTCTTTCATGCCCATTTCCTTTTTCTTTTCATTAATAAATTAATGGCCTACTATGATATATGCAGGGGGTATAAAAAGTCAAATAAGTAAAGTCCCGTAGTAACCATTCAAAATAGTGATGTAATATGATAAAATCATTGTTTGTAAGCCGCTATCGTCTAACGGTTAGGACACAGGATTCTCAATTCTGTAATCGGGGTTCGATTCCCCGTAGCGGTACCACTTAAGTTAAAAAGTATTAATATGGTTTTCTCTTTAACCCACTCTCCCAATAAAAAAATAGAAAAATGGTATGAGGAATCGATGGAAGAGCTTGGAGAGTTTTATGGAATAAATTGGGTTGAAAACAGGCCAGCGATATTCCTGATAAAAAACAGAAAGGATATAAACTTACTTAAGGGGAGGAAAACGGAAGATTGGGTGGTGGGTTTTACAGATGGTTCAAAGAAATGTTTGTTTCTTTTAGATTCCGAATCTTACGAGAAGGAATCCTCTCATAAATATTCTGAGGAAGAGTATTCTACACTTATAAAGCACGAATTAAGTCATCTCTTTTCTAGAATTTTGTATGAGGGATATACTCCTAAATGGTTGGTAGAAGGTATTGCAATATGTTCTTCGGGACAGTTGAAATTAAAAAAGAAGCCTAAGGAATTTAAATCTTTTCTTAGTTTCTTTAAACAAGGAGGGGGTGGACTATATGAGGAATCTGGTTTCGCAGTACAGATACTTATTGAAAACTTTGGAAAAGAAAAATTCTTTAACCTCTACAAATCCCTAAGCAAGGTTGAAAGTGAAGAAGATCTGGAAAAACTTTTCAAAGATATTTATGGGGAATCTCTGAATTACGATTTTTTTAACAAATATTTATAAATATGAAATTCGACATAATAACAATATTCCCAAACATAATAGAAGAATATATCAACACAGGTATTGTAAACAACGCTCTTAAAAAACAGCTTGTTGAAATTAACGTTCATGACCTAAGGAAGTGGGCTACTGACAAACACAAAACAGTAGACGATACTCCCTACGGTGGAGGTCCTGGCATGATAATGAAAATAGAACCAATATACAATGCAATACAAGAACTTAAACAAAAAAATACAGTAGTTGCAATAACCACACCTAAAGGAAAAAAGTTAGTACAAAAAGAACTAGAGAACTTCTCTGAAAAAAAAGACCTACACATGATTATCCTCTGTGGAAGATACGAAGGATTTGACCAAAGAATACACGACCATCTTGTAGACTATGAATTTTCAACAGGGGACTATGTACTCTCTGGAGGAGAACTCCCAGCTTTAGTGTTGGTAGATGGAATAACAAGACTAATCCCAGGGGTTTTAGGTAATAAGCAATCCTTGGAAGACGAGACTTTTAAAGACAACAAATTAGAACATCCACAATATACAAAACCAGAAGAATTTGAAGGTTGGATTGTTCCAAAAGTCCTTTTATCGGGGAATCACAAGGAAATTGAAAAATACAGACAAAAGACAGAAAAAATGCTATAATCATTGTCTGCTTATAGAAACTAGAAAAAGCTTTTATTCCAATCTTTCCGCAGATTTTAATTAATAAAATACAGTCTAATGACAGAAAAAATTATACTAACAAAAAAGAAAATAACCTCTCTTAAAAAAGAGCTTGAAAAGCTACAGGGTAAGAAAAAAACAGAGCTGTCTGAATCATTGGAAAGAGCAAGATTAAGTGATGTAAGTGAAGAAACTGGAGATATCATAGCAGTAATGGGTGAACTAGAAAAAGTTGACCAAAGAATAGATGAAATAAAAACTACCCTTAAAAATGCACAGGTTTTAGATAAAAAAGGCTGTAATGTTAATATTGTAGGAGTAGGCTCAGAAGTTAAGGTAAAGGTTGGTGGTAAGACTAAGAAACTACAAATAGTTTCAGAAATAGAAGCGGATCCTTCTAAGAATAAGATATCGAATAAATCACCTCTAGGTCAGGAGTTATTGAAGACTAAGAAAGGTTCCGAGATTAAACTTAAAGTAGATGACAGAGAAGTTAAATACGAAGTTTTAGATATTTGTTAACCAATATATTTTCTTAAATCCTCAATCTTTATCCTTACTTGCTCCATACTATCTCTGTCTCTTACAGTAACAGTATCATCCTTTAGTGAATCATAATCAACAGTTATACAATAGGGTGTACCAATCTCATCCTGGTATCTATACCTCTTCCCAATATTACCCCTTGCGTCCCATACAACCTTAATATCCTGAGAAAGATTCTCAAAAATATCCCTTGCTTTACTTACAATCTCTTCTTTATTTGAAACAAGAGGAAATATTGCAGCTTTGTAAGCAGCAATCTCCTTATTCACCTTCAGTACAGTTCTACTCTTACCATCTCCCAAGTCTTCCTCTTCGTAAGCATCAAACAACAACATTAACAAAGTCCTGTCCACACCCCCAGAAGTCTCAACTATCCAAGGAATATATTTCTCTCCACTCTTAGGGTCAGTATAGGACAAATCTTTTCCAGAAAATTTACTATGCTGTGTTAAATCATAATCACTCCTCCAATGTATACCTTCGTTTTCAGCCCAACCCCAAGGAGCTAAATATTCAATATCATAAGCATCCTTAGCATAAAATACTAACTGGTCCTTAGGATGTTGATGAAACCTTAAATTTTCTTGTTTTCTGTAAAGACCCTTGTAAAAATTCATCCTTTCCTCTTTCCAATACTCAAACCATTTTTCCATTTCATCAGGATGTACAAAAAATTGCATATCCCACTGTTCAAACTCTCTACTCCTGTAAGTGAGTTTTTGAGGTGTTATCTCATTTCTAAAAGCTTTTCCTATTTGTGCAATACCAAAAGGTATCATCTGTCTAGTACTATCTACAACATTCTTAAAATTAAGATATATATTCTGACATGCCTCACCCCTTAAATATGCTTTTACCTTACTGCCCTCTAATACTCCAACCTCTGTTTCAAACAATATATTGTAAGATCTAGGTTCTGTAAAATTCTCACTACCACAGTTCGGACATTTCTTTACCTCTTCAATCTCTTCAGGTCTAAACCTCTGATGACACTTTTTACACTCCATAACCTCGTCTCCGAAATTTTCTACATGACCTGAAGCTTCCCAAACCTTAGGATGTGTAATTATGGTTCCATCTATACCTACAACGTTCTCTCGCTTATCTACCATTTCTCTCCACCAATACCTTTTAAGATTGTTTTTCATTTCAACTCCCACAGGACCGTAGTCATAAAAGCCTCCAATCCCACCATATATTTCAGAGTTAGGGTATATAATTCCTCGTCTTTTTGCTAAAGCTGTAACCTTTTCGAGTAAATCTGTATTGTTTTCTACCTTTGACATGCTCAAATTATATATCATAACAAGGAGTATTGGTAGTAAAAGATGTACATTTAATATTCTATAGGCGCAAAAGTATGAACTTCGTTGTGATATAATAATCTCAATTAATATCAATAACTTCATTAAAACAAAGCATGGAAGAAAACCTTAGAAGTGACCTCATAGGTCAAAGAGAAGTAAGACTAGAAAAACTAAAAGATCTTAGAAAACTTGGAATTAACCCTTACCCAGCTAAATCTTACAAACAATATCAAAATAAGGAAATAATAGACAATTACTCTGACTTTGAAGATAAAGAAGTATGTTTAGCAGGAAGAATTACTGCCTGGAGAGAACATGGCAAGTTAATATTTGCAGACATTAGAGACCAAACAGCTGACATTCAAGTTATGATCAGGACCAATGAAGTTCAGCAGGATTTAAAGAAAGGATATCTTGGGGAAGAGCACTTTACTCTTTTAGATTTAGCAGACTTCATAGAGATAAATGGAATAATTGGAAAGACAAAAACAGGCCAAGTATCCATAATGGCAAAAAATGTAAGGCTTTTAGCAAAAGCTCTCAGACCAATACCAAGAAAGTTAGAAAACAAAGAACAGCAATTTAGAAGGAGATACCTAGACCTAGTAATCAACAGAGATAGGTTTGAAATGTTCAAAAGAAAAGCCAAATTCTGGCAATCTCAGAGAGAATTTCTTAAGGAAAAAGGTTTTATGGAAGTAGAAGTACCAATACTAGAACCAGTAACTGGAGGTGCAGATGCGGCACCCTTCATAACTCACCACAATGCACTAAACCAAGATTTCTATCTTAGAATTTCTACAGAACTCTACCAAAAAAGATTAATAGGGGCAGGGTATGAAAAGATATATACTTTTGGGCCACACTTTAGAAACGAAGGTATGGATGATGAACACCTTCAAGAGTTCTATGACATTGAATGGTATTGGGCTTACGCTAATTACAGAGACAATATGGAACTTGTAAAAGAAATCTTTAGACACATTGCCAAGGAGGTATATGGTAAGACTGAATTTACAAGCCGAGGACACACATTTGACCTAGCTGATGATTGGGAAGAACTAGACTACACAGAATTAATTAAAGAAAAATTTGGTATTGACATATTCAAAGACAGTGACAAAAAGATATTGAAAGTAGTAAAAGAGAATCATATTGAATTAGATGGTGATGTAAACAGGAACAGATTAATAGATAATTTATGGAAATTAGCTAGAACAGAGATATCTGGACCTGCATTTTTAATTAACCAACCTAAATTCATATCTCCTTTGGCAAAGTCTCATGAAGACAAAGAAGAATTAACAGAAAGATTCCAAGTAATAATAGCTGGGAGTGAATTAGGTAATGGTTACTCTGAGATAAATAACCCTCTTGATCAATTAGATAGATTCTTAGAACAACAGGCTCTAAGGGATGAGGGAGATGAAGAAGCACACATGCTTGATATAGATTTCGTAGAAATGTTGGAATATGGTATGCCTCCTGCAAGTGGGTATGGTCATAGTGAGAGAATATTCTGGTTCATGGAAGATGTAACTGCAAGAGAAGGGACATTTTTCCCTCAAATGAGAAATGAAATAGACTCTTCAACTAAGGAAATATACCAAGATAGAGTTACACTGACTCAGAAAAAAGCGAAGAGGAAAGTTAAAAAGTAAATATAACTATTTAAGGCAAAGCCTTTAAATATGGACTCAATAAAAGACCTAATATCTCAGATTAGAAAAAAGGGGAATCAAGAAGAGCAAGGGGATACTAATCAATCAAAGCTTTTTGACACCTCAGACCTAAAAACTAATCCAAATAGAATGATGGGAGATAAACACAAATATATCTCTAAAGAATATCAATTATACGGTCTTAGGCTTTCAAATAAGCTAGATGACAAGAAAAGGGCAACCATGTACATCAAGTGGGCCAAAGAGAAGCCTAGAGGCATACTAGAGCAAGCTCTAAGCTTTACCTCAGACTATCCCAACGTTCAGGAGAAGAGTAGAATATTTATGTGGAAGGTGAAGGAACTAGAAGAGGAGTATGAACAAAAAAAGAAAAAGGATCCCAAACAAGAAAAAGTAAAGAATTCTAAGAAAAAACCTAAAAAGAAAAATATTAAGAGGCAACTACCTCTCTAACAACCTCTAAAATAGTATCCACCACCTCATCTGAGCTATCTGCTTTTAATTTAATTGCAGCAGAAAACTCGTGTCCACCACCACCCAACTTCTTTGCAATTTCCTCTACGTCCTGGTACCCCTTTGTACTTCTAAACGAAACAGACCATTTCTCATCATTACTAAACATAGGCTTTACAATAAAACCCCAATGTACTCCCTGTATAAACCTCAGATACTTATCTTTCAAGAAAACATAAGCTTCATTTACTTCATGTTTCTTAAAATTATTCTTCTCAATAATATCCCTAGATATGTACATATATGCCATATCCCCCTCTATAGTCAATGTTTTTAAATACTCAATAACCACTTCTGTGGCTTCTCTGGGGAATTTGGAAGATTTGTACTCATACTCCTCTAAGTCGACACGATGTATCTCTACAACCTCTGCAAAAATCCTAAATGTGTCAGGAGTAGTAAGATCAAAAAGAAATCTTCCAGTATCTGCAACAATCCCATATTGAACTAAAGAAGCGATATCCTTGTCTAACTTAAATTTCTTCCCAAACATCCTCTTAAGAGAAACATATACCTGCTCTGTAGCAGAACTTCTCATCTCGTTTATGTAATGACTATTTCCATTCTTGGTTGTTTCAGGGTCAGTTCTATGATGATCTATAAAAAAAGTAGGGGCAGTAGAATTCTGGATAGTATCCCGATCCTCTAGACACATTCTCCACTCAGAAGAATCTGTTACAATTACCAAATCCTCTCCCTCAGGTTCTAAAGCTTCTCCCTCATCTACAATTTTAATGTTCCTCATTAAAGGTAATTTAACATTAGGATACTGTCTAGCCTTTAGTACAACATCTTTTTGAGGATATATATCCTTTAGGATCTTGTACAGTAACAACATACTACAGAAAGCATCTACGTCAGGACCTTTGTGACTTAGTAAGAGTACTCTTTCAGCCTTTTTTATTTCTTTTTTTAGTAATTTTTCTGTTTTCAACATATCCTTGATAATACCAAGAATGCAGAATATAATACAATAATTTACATAAAATAAAGAATATTCAGATGATAGACATAAAAAAGATAGTAGAAGATAAGGATAAAGTACAAAAAGGTTTGTTAAAGAGACTTTCCAAAGAAGAATTTGATCTAGATAACATAGTGCAGATATATGAAAAGAAAAAAGAACTCCAACAGCAATTTGACACTAAAAGATCTGAGCAGAATCAGTACAACGACAAGATGGCTAGTTTGGAAAAAGGAAGCGAAGAATTTAAAGAGTTAGTAGCCCAATTAAAAGAGAAAGCCACAGAGGTTAGAGAAATAGAAACTGAGTTAAAAGAAACAGATAAGGAATTAGTTTCCAAGTTAGAAGTTTTGCCAAATATTCCAGATGAAGATGTACCTGCTGGAGGAAAAGAGAGTAATGAAGATGTAAAGGTAGTGGGAGAGAAACCAACCTTTGACTTTGAAATTAAAGATCATGTTCAATTAGGAAATGACTTAGGATTATTAGATTTTGAAAGAGCTTCTAAAATAGCAGGAAACAATTTCAGTATGTATATAGGTATGGGTGCTAGATTAGAATGGGCTCTGATTAATTTCTTCATAGCTGAACACCTCAAAGAGGGATACCAAATGGTAATCCCCCCTAATTTAGTAGTTAGGGAATCTGCATATACCACAGGACAGCTTCCTAAATTTAAAGATGATGTGTACTGGACTAAGGATGGTATGTGCTTAATACCTACAGCAGAAACTGTTTTAACCAATATTTACAGAGATGAGATACTCGAAGAGGAAGATTTACCAAAGAAATTCTTTGCATATACTCCTTGTTACCGAAAAGAGGCTGGTAGTTACAGATCTAACGAAAAGGGACTAATAAGAATGCACCAGTTTAATAAGGTTGAGATGTACCAATTTACCACGCATGAGCAGTCAGAGGAGGCTTTAGAAGAATTAAGAGAAAGGGCAGAGTCTTTAGTTGAAGCATTAGGTCTTCATTACAAAACAGTTAAACTAGCTGCAGGAGACTGTAGTGCCCCAGCAGCAAAGACATATGATGTAGAGGTATACATCCCTACTATAGAACAGTATTACGAGGTTAGTTCAATATCCAATGTTAAGGAATATCAAGCTAGAAGAGGTAATATGAGATACAAGCCCAAAGGAGGAGACAAGACAGAGTATATGCATACTTTGAACGCATCAGGTCTTGCCACCAGTAGATTAATGGTAGCAATATTGGAAACATACCAACAAGAAGATGGTACTGTAGTAGTTCCCGAGGTTCTTAGACCTTACATGGGTGGGATAGAAAGAATAGAAAAATAATATAGCAAAATAAAACAATGAGTTTTTTCATAGGAATTTTTCCAGACGAAAATACAGTCAATGACATTAAAAAAGTAGTAGGGGAGGTAGAAAAAGTTTTTGATGGATTTGAAATACCTGTTAGGTGGTCTAAACCAGAAAAATATCATGTAACTCTAATTCATTTAGGAAACTCTCTGCCTTTTTACAAAAGGTTGTTTTTTAAATACAAGCTCAAAACTTTTTCGCTTAAAAGATTTAAAATAAAATTTAACACCGTTAAACTAGGAATATCTAGGAAATACAAAGAATTAATATATCTTGATCTGTTAGAAGGAGGGGATGATATGAGAGAGCTTTTTTTGGAGTTAAGAAACACACTCTGTTTACAGGATGATAGTAATTTTCTTTCTCATCTTACCCTAGGAAGAGTGAGTAAAGAACTCTCAGATCAGGAATATTCCAATATATGTAGAGACCTAAGTGTAGTAACTAAAAGACTAGATATTGAAAAGATACAATTTTTTGTAAATGAGTTGAAATTGGTAAAAAGTACAGATGAGGACTATAAGGTATTGATGAGTTTTACTGACTCCTCCAACATTAAACTATAATCATTTGTCCATATTGCATGGTTATGTTTCCTAAACCAAGTTCTTTGTCTCTTGGCATAGTTCTTTGTATTTTTAATAATCTCATCTTTAACTTCCTCTAAAGAAATTTCTTTAGAAAAATATTTATCAAATTCTTGATACCCTATTGTATTTAAAGCTGGATACTCTCCCAAGCCTTTTTCTCTGATTCTAATGTTTTCTTCTAGTAAACCGTTCTCAAACATCTGATCTGTTCTCTCTCTAATTCTTTTATTTAAATCCTCTTTCGGTGTATCTAGAATGAAATAGACATGTTTAAGGGCCTGACCCCTATCTTTATTCCCACCCCTCTCTATTATTCTGACTAGTCTTACAGGGTTTTTCTTGTCACTAGGGTTGAGGTTTTCTAAGAGTTTGGGATTAATATCTTTAATTAATTTTTGAAGAGTTTTAACATCCATACTGTTAAGTTTTGTTCTTCTCTCCGCATCAAACTTGTCAACACCGTTTTGTGTAAGGTTGTAATTAAAAATGACAGAGTCAATGTAAAGGCCTGACCCTCCTACTAGAATTGGAGTTTTTTCTCTGGGTATTTCATTTAATATTTTTTTGACGTCTTGCTGGTATTTGTAGATATTGTATTCGTCTTTTATAGATACGTGTCCATAAAGGTAGTGGGGTACACCTTTCATTTCTTGCTTGGTTGGTTTAGCTGTACCTACAGATATTTCTTTGTAAACCTGTCTTGAGTCTGCATTTATGATGACACCATTTATTTCTTTTGCTAGTTCAATAGCTAGAGAAGATTTACCAGAAGCTGTGGGTCCAGCTATTACGATTATGTCTTTGGAGTAGGAAATCATTTAAATGT
>CAYGOB010000012.1:0-16894 GCA_964351475.1 uncultured Candidatus Saccharibacteria bacterium | reverse complement strand
ACCAATCCTAGGATATATATTAATAAAAGGAAAATGTAGTAAATGTAAACAAAAAATAAATATATACTACCCCCTCTCTGAGTTATACTTAGGAATTACACTCCTTCTCCTTTTTCTTTACAACATACCCTGGTATTTATGGCTAATCGTTCTCTTTCTGTTTATCCTTTCTTACTTTGACAATAAAGATAAAGCAATATACCAAGACCTAATTCACATCTTCCTAGTCCTATGCCTACTCTTCTTTTTACTCTTTTCCTTTAATCTTCTTAACCTATTCTTCCCTGTAATATTTACATTCATGTTCCTAATATTAAATTTAATTAAAAAAAGCTTTGGATTAGGAGACATATTAGTATTACTAGGACTAGGAATCCTCCTTACCTGGCAACAATATCTAGTAATGTTTTGGTTGGGGATAGTAATAGCCCTACTCTACTCTCTAGTATTAATAGTTAAAGATAAGGTTAGTATTAAAAAGACAAAAGTACCAATGATTCCTTTCTTTACAATATCTTTTACTATTGCAATCTTATATGGACAGGAAGTATATCTGTACCTTCTTAAATTAATGCGAATATGGTAAATTTAAACATGAAGAAAAAATACTCTGCATATACTCTGATGGAGATGCTCCTTGTTCTTGGAATTATGGTAGTTATAGGGGGTATAGGAACATCCTCCTTTATGGGACTTCATAACAGTGTAAAGATGAATGAATATACTATGACCTTAGAACAAGACATTAGGAGAATACAAAGGGCTTCTATGCTCTTAGAAAGAAATCCCATGGAAAATTGGTTGTATGGGATAGGTATAGATTTTAGTAGAATGGATACAGGAGAGGGAGATTACAAAGTTTTTAAATGGTGTACTCCATTCGCAGACTACGGAGATATTACTACAACCTCAAAAGTACCTGCTTTTTATCCTGGCGAAACTACTCTTGCTAGTGCAAAACTCCCTGTCCCTTTCCTAGGTTCTGAAGGTAATCTCTGTGGTTCCGATATACTCCCAGATGATAAATCCCAACTAAGAATCTTTTCAGGATATGAGAGAAGTGTAACAATTCCTAGATCTAATCTAACCTTTGAGGATGAGAACTCTCCAAGATATGTTCTCTTTGAGTCTGTTTCAGGAAGGGCTTTTTTCTATGACAAAAACGGGAATTTGTTAAACTATGAAATAGTTGATGGCAGATTGCTTATAAAGGATGTTAATTATATTAAAGACCTCTCTTTTAAAATAACTCCAATAGCAAAGGGACCTACCCCTAGACGAATTACCATTAAACATTTATCTGGTAGAGTACTTAATCAAGTAGTGGATCGTAATGAATAAATATAAAGAAATAAAAACAAAATATGAGGCTTTTGGTTTTGTAGAATCTATGATAGCCATAATGATTGTTGGGATATCTTCCGTGGTTTTAATGCAAATAGCAGTAAACACTATGCAAGGGATTATGCAAAATGAAGCCATAGATGACATGACACAGTATGCTGTAGAGGGGGCTGAGATTGTTCAAGATTTAGCCTTTCAAAACAGGGAATCTGAAGAACCTGTATTTCCAGCATCATATGTTTTGTATGAAGGATATTGTTTCTCTCTTACGTTAGAGGATCAACAAGTAGTTTTTAAAAAAACAGATGAGCGAGAATTTGACAAATTTAGAATAGAAGAAACATATCAAGGTCAAGAGGACTACAAAGACAGAAACGACTACAGGAATGAAGCAATCTTGTCAGAAGAAGATTACCTCTTCAGGATTGTTTGCCTGGACTCTTATACTGGAGGTTATGGAGGAGCTTCTGACTTTGTCGTTGCACAGATAGTCGTAGGACAAAGATATTCAGATGGTACTATTTCAAGAGGAAACTTGGTTAAGGATTATACATATACAACTGTAATAAAACTATGAAAAAGATTCTAAAAGAAAAATACAAAGCTTTTAGCTTGGTAGAAATGTTAATAACAATAACCATAATGGGTGTTATTATGCTAATTTCCTCCTCGATATTAACTACCCTAATTAGGGTATCTATTGTTGGTAGTGACAAAGTTAGAGCTAGGAATGAATCTGAATTTGTTTTAGAGTTATTAAGAAGAACAGTACGTAATTCTGACCCTTCTAATGTTTTTATCTTTGATTCTTTAAGAGGAAGAACATTTGATCCTGTAGAACAGAAAATAGATGACAACTTTCTTTTTGAGGATGAAGGTCTTTATGCCAGTGGTCTTCCAGAGGGCGAAAAAGGCAATGAGATACATTTTAGACCATATGGATACAGAGATTGGATATGTCTAGGCTTCTTTAGATCTTCTATAGTGGGACAAGAAGATAGGGGCTATATACTTTGGACTTCTAAGGAGGAATTAGCAGGAGAACATAAAAGTTGTTTTGCTCTTACAGGCCCAGAAAGTTATTTAATGGTTCTTAATTCAGAATATATTAATATTAAAGACTTTGATATCTATTATACTTTATCAGGAGATGGTAACTATATTATTCGCTTTGATATTCTGTCTGAGCCTGTAAACTGGTATATGGGTCCGGGATCTCCTATAAGAAGAGAGGTGTTTAGGCAAGGGACAGTATCGACAGAAGGAGTTACCTGGTAATTTTAATAGTATATTTTTTAATATGTCAAAAGACTCAAATGTTGTATTAATAATAGAAGATGAAAAAGACTCACTTAAAAGGCACAGAGACTTAGTTGCGTCTGGGGGATATATTGCTCTAACGGCTTCAGATGGTTATAAAGGCCTGGAAATATTATCAAAGAGCGTAGGTATTGTTGACATTGTTTTACTAGACCTTTCCATGGCAGGCATAGATGGCTTAGAAGTTCTTAAAGCAGTTAAAAGTAATCCTAAAAAGTATGGAGATATTCCAATAATAATACTTACAAATATGACCAGTGAAGGAATAATTAAAGAAACTTTTCAACTAGGAGCTTCCTCTTACTTGATAAAGAGTCAGATAGATGCTAAAGGTTTAATTGAGGAATTAAGGAAGTATATATAGTAAAATTTATTTAATAAATGTTTAAAAACTATTTCTTTTCTGCTATATTATATATTAAGTGTATTAATTTAAATCTGCTCAGGACATGGCAAAACTGCCCGATCATGTAGGTATAGACTTCGGAACCCACTCTGTAAAAGCTGTTGAGCTAACCAGGATATCGTCTGAAAGACCAGTATTAGTTAATCTTGGCTCTCAACTTACTCCTAAGGGAGTGATAAACAGCGAAGATAAAGGTGACCAGAAAAAATTGGCAGAGGTTCTCAAGAAATTGTATTCCTCTTCAGGAATAAAGAATAAGAATGTTGTAATGGCACTACCAGAGTTCTCTGTTTTTACTAGGTTCCTAGAATTCCCAGGAGTTAAAAAAGAAGAGTTAAAGGATGCTGTTTACTTTGAGGCTAAACAATACATCCCTATGCCTTTAAATGAAGTTCAGCTCAGTTATGTACCAATAGGATTTAATGCAGAGAAAAATGCTCCTAGAGTATTAGTTGTTGCTGCTCCTAGAAAAATTATAGATACATATATTAATATAGCTATGAAAGCGGGTTTAGATCTAATTGCCATAGAAACAGAGTCAGTAGCTATGGGGAGGGCTATGTATAAGTCAACGGGAAAGAAAAATATCGTAATGTTAGATTTTGGAGCAAACAGTACCGATATGAGTATTCTCTCTGAGGGTTATTTGGTCTTTTCTCAGAGTATAGCAATAGGTTCTGATTCTTTGACTCAAGCAATAATAAATAAATTTAATTTCCAGTATCAAAGGGCTGAAGAATTCAAACGAAATTATGGGGTTTCAGAGGGAGTTCTGGAAGGTAAAATATATGACGTACTCTCCCCTATTCTGGAATCAATAATGGTTGAAGTTAGAAGAGGAGTAGAGTTTTACAAAAACAGAACTCTTTCGGTTTCTCCTTCCGACTATCTTCTCAGTGGAGATGGAGCATTACTTCCTGGGCTAGCCGAGTACGTTTCCAAAACCCTTGGTGTTAAAACAGTGGTAGCAAATCCTTGGAACAATATTACAGTTAACGATAAATTTAGAGATATAATCGCCAAGAGTGGACCCTCCTACTCTGTTGCAATAGGCTTGGCTCTGAAAGATGAATAAAGAAGTAGAAAATAAAAACAAAGAGGATGTTTACAAAGAGAACGTAGAAAAAAAGAACGTTTCTTCTGACTTAAACAGTCCAAATACCCAAGTCTCTTCGGAAGGTACAAAACCCAAGGAGGTTGAAGATAATCAAACAAAGGGGAGTGAAGAGAAATCTTCTGAAGTAACTCCAACACCTAAAAAAGGAGCTGCCCCGTCCACAGTTGTTGAAGGGGCTGGTATTAACCTAATTCCATCAATGAGTGAGGAGGAGGTAGTAGTTGCAGAAAGAAAGAAGAAAGTTAACGTAAGTTCCCTGGTTAGTCTTTCTTTGCTTTTCTCAATATCTATTTTAGTAATAGGGTTTAACATTGTCTCTAGGATACAATTAAATGCTCAGAAAGATAAACTAAATGAGCAGGAAAGAAGAATACAGGGATATTCTCAAATAATTTCAGGAAATACAGAAATATTAGAGAGAGTTTTTCTTTATAAAGATATCCAAGAGGAAAGCTATTCTAGAAAGTCAGTAGTTCAGTACTTAGAAACAGTTGCTTCAAAGAGTGGGAATAATGTTTTGAACGATTTCACTTTTCCAGGAGGCGAATCTTTTGAGTTTAGTGGAGAAGGTCAGAGTTATGAGGATGTTGCAAAGTTATGGTATTTACTAACTAATGATGTAAAAACAAAGGATGTTGAATTGAAATCTTTTTCTAGGAGTCAACAAACAGCTAGATTTACTTTTAAGGGGAGTGTAAAGGTAGAAGAGTTCCCTACTTTATCTAACAATTAACAAAATATGGCGGTTAAAGACACAACACAAGGGAAAACAAAAAAAGGAATAGACTCTATTAGTGAGAGGATTAAGGCCTCACGGTTTAGTATGAAAGATGCCGTAGTCCCCTTATCTGTAGCGGTGATACTTATCCTTCTAGGGGTTTTCCTTTTTGTTCCAATGGTTCAAACAGCTATGTCACAGAGAGAAGAATATCGTGAAGTAAAGGATAAGGAAGAAAAACTTCAGGAATTAGAAAATAAGCTTAAAGGGGTAGACGAGGGAACTTTACAGATTGATTTAATGAATGCAAAAAGTGTAATCCCTCAGAACTTAACTGTGGCTAGTTTTATCTTTTATATAGATACATTAGCAAGAGAGAAAGAACTACAATCTAAGACTTTGTCAGCGGCAGATTCTCAATCTAGTACAACTAGAGTTGACCAGAGGGAAGGTGAGGATTCAAAAAGAGTGTATTATGGGGTTAGAAGTCAGTTGTCGTATGAAGGAAGTTTAGAAAATATCTCGGAATTTTTAGAAGATCTTCATTTAGCTTCTCCTTATATAATATCTGCACAAGGAGTTTCACTAAAAGGGTCATCCAGAGGTTGGACTGTACAGGTTGGAGTCATGGGATACTATGTCCCAGAGCCTACTTTGAAAATAGATCCTTATACTTCTTTTGAGAGTTACACTAAATACCAAGATATTATAGATATCTTTGGCCAGAAGGCTGATGAGTTAAGGTGATTGAATCTGGGTTAGAGTGATTAAAACCCTTCGTCTACAAGCATATCCTCTGTGTTGTCTTCTGTTTCTGTCTTTGGAGCCTCTTCTGATCTCCCTCTATTATCATCCTTAAGTAAGACTTTAACTCTTCGATCATTCCTAATAGCATTTATTGTTATTAAATCCCTAATGGCATTGATTGTTCTTCCCCTTCTTCCTATTACAATACCTTTATCATCCTCTGCAACATCTATTGTAAGAATAGTAAGACCAGGAAAGTCTACACTCTCCTTTTCCTCCACACTTACTCCATCGGGATTATTAACTATTGACTGCACAATATGTTCTAAAAGTTCTTTCATCTTTTCTCCTAAAAATATTTTATTAAATTATTATACTACTCTTTACTCTCTTTTGTCTTCTTCTCTGTATTTGGCTTTGTAGAGCCTCTTTCTAGCTTTTCAATTAAACCCTCTTTTACAAAATATTGAGCTACAGTATCTGTAGGTTGTGCACCCTTGGATAACCAATATTGAGCTCTCTCTTTATCTATTTTAAAAGTAGTAGGTTTGTTCCTAGGATTATAGTATCCTATTTCTTCTACAGTTTTACCATCTCTAGGTTTACTAGCTTCAGAAATAACCACCCTGTAATGTGGCTGTCCCCTTCTTCCTGTTCTTTTTAGTCTTATTTTTAACATAGCGCTGAATTCTATCAAATCAATTATATTAATACAAGAATACTATTTTTTCTCTAATATATCTATACCCTTTTGAGCTGCTTGCTCTTCTGCTTTTTGTTTACTTAAACCAGAACCCTTGGCCATTATCTTACTACCAACCTTAAGGGCTACAGTAAAGGATTTGTCATGGTCAGGACCATGTTCTTTTATTACTTTATACACAGGTGTAACCTTATATTTAGCTTGTACTAGCTCTTGTATTTTAGTCTTGGGGTCTATAAAAAGCTCTTCGCTTATTACCCTAGGAAGCTTTTTTAAGGCTGTTCTTTTTACAAACTTTTGACATTCTTTTATACCAAGATCAAGGTACATAGCTCCTAGAATAGCTTCGTAGGTATTTGCCAGTATAAAATCCTTATCTTGACCCCCTGAGTCACGTTCCCCCTTTGACATTAAGATGTCTTCAGCTATTTCTAGTCTTCTAGACTCTTGGGCTAAGCTTTCAGTTCTTACAATTGCAGACCTTATTGACGTTAATTCCCCCTCCGTTTTATTAGGGTATTTAACAAAGAGTTCTGCAGAAATAATTAACTCTAATACAGCATCTCCTAAAAATTCTAACCTTTCATTGTTCTCCAAGCCTTTTGACCTGTTTTCATTTAAATAGGATCTGTGAACTAAAGCATTCTTAAGCAGAGTAGCATCCTTAAACGTTACCCCTAATTTTTTTTCTACCTCTTTTTTATTTATCATTTTCTTTCTCCTTTTTTGTCTCTTCATATATTGCTCCTAGAACTCCATTTACAAACTTGCTACTAATTTCTCCTCCAAAATCTTTAGCTATTTCTATAGCTTCATCTATGGAAACTTTTGGAGGTGTAATATTTGCTACAAAACCTTCGAAGATGGCAATCCTAAGAATCTGTAAATCTACAGATTTCATTTGTTCAATAGGCCATTGGGGTGCGTACTTTTTTATTAGTTCATCTATCTTATCCTTGTTTTCAATGACTCCATCTAAAATCTTGTCATAAAGCTCTTCATCATACTCTGTCATCTCGTTTATATCTAAAAGCTCCTTTACAGAGATTTCTTCTACAGGAATATCCTCTACATTAAAGTACCATGAAAATAATTCCTGTAATGCAAGTATTCGGGCCTGATGTCTTGGGTCTGTTGACCTTTTCATATTTTTCTATTTAGATTTTTTATAGTTGCCACAGTATTGGCACTCAAAGTGACTTCTTTTTACTTTTCCGCACTTAGAACATTTGGATATAGCCTTTATCTTTAAAGCATTGTGTGCTCTTCTTCTATTTTTTCTTCCTTTCGAGATTTTTCTTTTTGGTACTGCTCCCATGGTTTGTTATATGTTTTATTATGTTATAGCTTGGCCATTATATCATATTTATTTCTCTTTGCTACACTATCCAACTTTCTTTTATCTCAATTTCTTGTCCTGCCTTAATCTCCTGTTCTATCATGCCCTTAGCTAGTTGCCCTTCTATTTTGTCTTGTATGTATCTTTTCATAGGCCTTGCGCCTAGCCCAGGCTCGTTAGCTTTGTTTGCAATAAGCATTGGTATTTGTTCAGACCATTTTATTATTATATTCTTCTTTGCAAGTCTCTTAGCTAATTCATTTAAAAGAAGTGTTGCAATTTTTGCTAAATTATTTAAGTCATGTGGGTGGAACACTATGATTTGGTCAAACCTGTTTATGAGCTCAGGCCTTAATGATTGTCTTACTTCCAACAAAACTCTTTCTTTTGCTTCGCTCCACAAGGAATGATCTTTCCCAAGAGAGTCTAAGAGCATCTTACTCCCAATATTACTAGTACAAGCTATTATTGTATGGGTAAGGTCAATAGTTTCTCCTTGTGTACTAGTCAATCTCCCTTCGTCAAATATTTGCAAGAAAAGGTCTAGTATATTTGGATGTGCTTTTTCTATTTCGTCAAACAAAATTACGGTATATGGATTTTTCTTTACTTTGTCTATTAAACTAACAGAGGTTTGACCATATCCTTCTTCCGAGGTAGAACCTAGGAATTTTTGAATACTCTGAATTTCTTGGTATTCAGACATGTCTACCCTTATTATTGTCTCATCTTTTCCAAAATACTCCTCTCCCACTATTTTTGCCAAATGTGTTTTACCAACTCCTGTAGGTCCAACAAAAAGAAATACACCAATTGGTTTCCTGGAATCTCTTACATCGGCTCTAGCTCTTCTCAAAGACTCAGTTAGTGCCACTATTGCATCATCCTGTCCAATAACTCTACTCTTAATATTTTCTTCTAATTTAATTAATTTATTACTCTCGTCCTGATCTATTGGTCCAACACTGATATTCGTTTTAATGGAGATTGTTTTAGAAACATGTTCTGCAGTTATCTTTTGGATATTATTAGATTGTGCCCATGCACAGGTAGCTTCTATGGTTTGAACGGCACTACTAGGGAGTTTCCTTTCAGTAATATATCTTTGAGAAAGCTCTACGGAGGCAAATAGCGCGGGGAAGGTTATAAAGCATTGGAAATTTTTCTCAAGAGTAGGTATTTTACTCTCTAATATAGTTAAAGTATCTTTTGCACTAACCTCTTTTACCTCAATGTTTGTAAAGCTCTGTCTTAGAGATTCGTTACTGTAGAAGTATTTTTTGTAATCAGAATAGTTGGTTGTTCCTACGATTGGGAATTTACTGTCTAGAATATATGGGAGGAGCATTCCAGCAATTGAATGGCGACTTTCTTGGGCCATCCTAGGTATTAATTCCTGCATTTCATCAATGTAGAGTATTGTATTCCCAGCTCTTTCTAACTCTCTGAATGCTTTTATAATTAATTCTTCAAGATTTTTTTCCTTTTTCGAGGTAGCAATTAAATTATTAACGTCCAATTGTATTATTCGTTTATCTTTCAATTGAAAGGGTACATCTCCAGAGTTAATTTTTTGTGCAAGACCTAGAATAAGGCTAGATTTGCCTACTCCAGGATCTCCGATGAAAAGTGCATTCTTATTAGAGAGTTTTCCTAAGGTTCCAACGAGAATCTCTATTTCTTGGTCATGTCCGATACCGAAAATGTCTTGTGATTCGGACACGATTTCGTTTACATCTTTGCTGAAGTGACTTAGGATGAAAGTATATCCATATATCCATTGTTTAGCTACTCCACCCTTTCTGTAGTAAGAAATATTGGGATTTAGATACTTAGTTCTGTTCTTTTTGTAAATAACTTCGTTATTGTAGGCTGTTATTTCTCTCAAGATGTCTATGTTTATTTGATTCTCCCTTAAATATTTTACAATGGGTGGAAAGATCTTACTAATTGCTAAGAAAAGATGTTGGGGTTGTATATCCCTACTATTTGTAAGTAAAGCCTCTTCTGTAGCATATGTAAGAATACTTCGTAGTGCTGGTACGGGGTATTCAGGAATAGTTTTTTCGTTGATCCCTGCGCTGTCTAGTGTCTCCACTGTTATGTCAACGCCAGACCTTCTAATTATTTGTCCTACCTCAAAGTTAGAAGTCACGAGCTCTTTGTACAATGACATAGTTTGGAATTTTCCTTCCTTTGTAAAAAGGCAAAGGAGTTCTAAAGTCTCTTCTGTTAGAAAATTTATAGTCTCAAGATGTGCATATCTTCCAAATTTAAAACCACTTCCCTTAATTTCGTCAATATCTTTTTGAGAGATGTTTTTAGTTTCAGGTAATCTAACAGGATGACTTTTGTCTTCGTAGAAGTCGTGCCAAAGGATTATGACATTAATAATTGAGATACCGAAAAGAGCATTTATCCAATTGGATTCTAAAACCTCTAAAATTTCAGGAAAAGGATTTAGTAAGGTAGAATATTTAAGTATTAGAGCGAAAGCAATAACTAACCCTGGAATTATTAAAATGTTAGCAATGAGTCTTTTCTTGTCATTAAATTTTTTGTATCTAAGAAAGTTATTCAGCACAGCCTCTATTTGAGGAGTTGAGATACTAAAGAAGTGGTCTCTAGTAAGGGTAAATATGGAGGTTTTTTCATCTTCAAATACAGGATATTTCTCCTCTATTATCCCAAATTTGGTAGTATCTTTTTTATGATAACCCATGACTGTTCTTTTTTTACTGTCAAAATCTAAAGCCATATTTTAAAAAAAAGATATTATTACAAATACTAAAGCCCCTACTGGTAGTATCAGCCAAAAGAGAAATACAATTAAGTAACTTGTCATACACAACAGATATATTGCAATAGCTACTGGAAGATAAAGTAGTTTCATTAATATCCCAAAGACATACCCTATTAATGAATAATCTCGATGCCATGGTAAGAAGAAATGCCTAAGAAGTAATGTAATGGAGAATTGGTCATCTACTACGACGCTTAATCGTCCTAATCTCCGTAAATGCCATATAGGCATCTTAATATACCACCACCTTAGGAAATCCTGAAAGGTAAATAGAAATATATTAAGATATGAGTCTATCTTAATCTCATTTAGTAATTGTTGGCCCGAACTACCTACGAGCGTGTTTTTTGCTTCCATTTTGGGCAGATTTAATCTGTTACTTAAGTTTATTTGAAACAACAAGATATGTAAAGGGGTCAGGCTTGTGCCAGACCCCCTGTTTTTAAATATGTTGTTTTGCCAAGAGTTTTGATTTTTAGGGACAGACCTAAGGTTGGTGTGATAGAATTGGGAATGAATATTTACCAAAGAATTAAAGAAGAACATGGATATATCTCTGCTCTAGCACCTATGGAGGGTGTTACAGACTCTGTTTTTAGACAAATCCTTTGTGATATTGGCAGGTCGCATCTTTTTTTTACAGAATTTCTCAATGTAGAGGGTTTTTGTTCTAAAGGAAGAGATAAAGTAATACATAGGTTGGATTTTGTTAAAAAGGAAAAACCCATTATTGTACAACTTTGGGGTAATGTCCCTGAATATTACATTGAGACTGTTAAGCATGTTAAGACTCTTAAACCGGATGGTATAGATATTAATATTGGCTGTTCTGTAAAAGATGTTTTGTCAAGTGGGAGGTGTTCTGCCTTAATTAAAGAGAAAGGATTGGTTAAAGAGATAGTAGAGGCTGTTAAGAGTGAATCTGGAGATATCCCTGTGAGTGTTAAGACAAGGTTGGGATACGACAATGTAGATATTGATGGTTGGATAGGTTTCCTACTAAAACTTAATTTAAATCTAATTACAGTACATGGCAGGATTTCCAAGGAAGGCTACTCTACTCCATCTAGATGGGATGATATAGCTAAGTGTGTGAAGTTAAGGGATGCGATATCTCCAAACACGTTAATTGTTGGTAATGGGGATATAAAAGATTTAAAGCAGGGTCAGGCCTATGTAAAGAAGTATGGTGTTGATGGTTTTATGGTAGCTAGGGGAATTTTTAATAATCCGTGGTTGTTTTCTGGTAGGGATAAGAGTGAAATAACAAGGGAAGAAAGGATTGAAGTTTTAGTAAAACATCTGGAGCTTTTTGAGAAAAGTTGGGATGGTACTAAACCTTTTAATAGTCAAAAGAAATATATTAAGGCATATATAGGGGGTTTTAAAGGGGCTAATGAGTTAAGGAAAAACTTAATGAGAATGAATTCTACCGTTGAGATTAGAGAGTATCTTGAGGGTGAAAATCTTCTTTCTTAGGAATTATTAATTTGTCAAAATAGCTTTTGTTATGGAGCGGGAAATTAGGTATGAACAATTAGGGGATTTGGAGAATGATTCTTTTTCGCAAGAAGATTCTAATAAAGAGGAAGGTGATATTACTTACAAAGCTGTTGAAATAAGTTCTTTTTCCGGAGTTGCTGAAGAGATAGTTTTGTCAAAAAATGAGAATACTGTTTGTATGGTAGATGTTGATGGAACGTTAATTGAAAATAAGCTAACTCAGTATCCGGGTATATGTCATTTTGTAGATCATAATGTTGCCCAAGAAGTGCAGGAATCTCTAAAGTTGTTAATTTCAGGTTTGGGACAAGATAGTGTCTGTATTGTTACAAATAGGGACGAAAATGTGAAGGTAGTATGGAGTAGTAATAGAATATTAAATACGGTACAGGATGTTTTGGAGAGGATAGGTTTTGCTAGTGTAAAGATTTTTACGGGATTAAATAAGCAGATACCTAACATTGCTAAGAGAAAAAGGAGTGCGTTAATAAATCATTATGTTAATTACATATACGAAAGAGATATTAAAGGAAGGCTAAGGATATATTCCATAGAGGATGATCATTTTATAGCATTGGATAGAACAGTATTTTCAAAGGAAATAGCAAGGGGAATACAAAAAAGGGCAAAAGAAGAATTAGGTAGAGATATAGGAGTGGATATAATAGACTATGTTTTGAAGGCTTAACTTTTTAAGTTTATCTTTCTCTAACAAACTCAAATCTTTTTATCTTTGTACCATCTTCTAATTCTTTGTAATCCATAAACATATCTAAGGGTCTAGCCCATATTTGGCTTGTTTTGTTTTCGTATAAATCTACATATACAACCATATTTTCTTCTGTTTCAGTGTGTTTTGCTAAAAAAAGAGCAAGGTACAGTTTTCCTTTGAAGTGTTTGTAGATACCTTGTTTAAATTTTTGTTTTGGCATATTACTATATGTTTAAAATGAAAGATATTAAAGTATACATTAAGTTATTTGGAGATTGTACCTATTTTTAAAACTCCTCTATCACATATGTACTTTCTACCAGATCCATAATCCCTTTACTTTGAGATATGTCATATATATTATCCTCATTGTAATATTTCTTTTTTAAATTTCTAAATTCTTCTTCTGTTATCCACAAGTTTTTACCATTAGGAGTATCTATTAACTCACCTTTAGGATCAACCATATGTATTATGAAAAACATCTTGTCTTCTACTAATTCCCCTGTGTTTTCTAAGACCACATGGTCATGTACTAAGTTTCTTACAATTGCTTTGTTACACTCTAACCCAGACTCTTCTTTTAATTCTCTTCTTGCAGCCTCTAATATCTTTTCTCCAAATCTAATCTTTCCTGTTATGAATCCACTGTATCCAAAGTATGGTTCTTTTGTTCTTTTTTGTACTAAAAGTAGTTTTTTACCATTCTCTTTTTTAGTAGCAACTATCATTACAGCAACTTTGGGTTGTTTTTCAATACTAGCGTCATCAGTATCCATTCTGTTTGCAAATTCTTTACCAATTACCGTTAGGGAGTATTTAGAGTTTGTTTTCTCAACATACCCCTGCTCTATTAAGACCTTTATGTGGTAAGAGAAATGGTCATTACTTAAACCTTGTATATTTAGGTCTGTAAATCTAGAGTTGGGATTAAAAAGTAACTCTCTTAGTATTAGCATTTGTATTTTATGTAAATCACTCATATTCGTATTTTTTAATATATTAATGTTTGAATATATCAATGTTTTTAAATATATTCTAGTAAAATTGATTTAACTAGAAACAATTATCTTTAATTATTTTTTCTTTACAAATCAAAGTAATCCTTCTTCCCATATGCCTTACTAGCATCATAACGAAAAAGATGGTTGAATAAAAAAATAAATTTGTTTGTTTAAGGGTTTTTAAGTGGTGGGCGATATTAAAGTGCATGGAACTTAAAAATCACAACCCTAATCATAAATATTTAACTTTTTCAATATCTCGTTAGAATTCATCAACAGTTTTTCTTTAGAGAATACAGAAAAAATATACTCCAAAACTAATACACAATCTATCCTGAGAAACTCTGTATTTTGTCTTACTAAGTCAAGATTCCTTAGCAAGAGAGGATTATTAATATCTTTTAAAACATTCCTTTGTTCAGAGATTATCTTAAAAGCCGTCTTCTTTCCTATACCCTTAACACCTTTTATATTGTCAGAAGGATCTCCTAACAAGGATATATATTCTAAATATCTGTTACTATTAAAACCATATTGTCTCTCAAATTCGTTATTGTCATATTCTACGATTTTCCCTTTCTCAGTTCTTAATACTAAGATACTTTTATCTATTAATTGAAAGAAGTCTTTATCTTGAGATGATATATATACCTTACTATCTACAGACTCTTTCTTAGCAATACTTCCTATTACATCATCTGCTTCATAGTTAGGATGTTCTATGTAAGAGATATTTATAAAGTTTAAAGCTTGTTTAATAATTGGTAATTGTTCAAACATTCTAGTATCCGAATAATCCCTGTTTTGTTTGTATTTAGAGTTTTCATTAATCTTTTCTTCAGTACCTGTTTCTGAATCAAAGATTATAATAATGTTTGAAGGTTTTACATATTTGTATGTTTTTCTTAAGAGTGATAGGAAACCGTAGTATGCATTTACTTGTAAACCATTAGGTAATTTGGCAGATGAAGGGATACCGTAATATGATCTGTAGAGGTAATTATGACCATCTATGATTAAGAGTTTGTTCATTAAAAACTAGTATACAATAATTGGGAAATATGGTGGGTGATATTAAAAGGCATGGAACTTAAAAACAATATTTTTTTAATATATAATCTTAGGATATGATTAGAGGCGAAGAAACTAAAACAGAATTACAGGAAAGCGAATATACGAACCAGGTAGCTATTGCTAGAGGTATATTAAACGAATTTTATTCAGATAGCCGACCCCTTCTAATGTTGGGGTATAACGGAGAGCAAATATCAGTATTACATTCAGTCTATTCAGCAGTAGAAGAAGGAAATGCTGTTAATGCCGAAAGAAATCTTAACTATCCTGTATGGATACATACAGCTCGTTTTGAAAACTCTTTCGGTTTTTTAGGGATAGACTTTTCAGGGAATGGAGATTTCCAAGTATCCGGTATCCTTAGGGAAGAGGTACGGAAAAGTAAAAATTTTCCGATCGGAACACACCCCCAACTATTTCTACTCTATAAAAGAGATGGTCAAGATAATGATTTAAAATCAATTTCACAAAGAATATTTAGGGGGAAATATTCTAATGAATCAAATGTGTTAAAAGATATTTTAACAAAAATCAATGGCATAAAAGAGTACCCTTCGGTAAAATACTCCTTTAGAGCACAATGGTTAGATGAAGAGACAAAGATGGATGCAGTTTTTCATTTCCCTGCAACAAACGAATATCATGTTTTTAGGAAAGTAAAGAAGAGTGACAATTATGAGACATGGGGGAGACGACATAATATTAACTCAGAGCAGATAGAGGAAGTACTTATCAAAGAACAGAATCCTAAAATCTTAACGTTTGAGAAAGTTTCTTCGTCATAGGATTACTATAAGTTAGCGGCATGGGCGATACGGGACTCGAACCTGTGACCTCCACAATGTCAATGTGACGCTCTAACCAGCTGAGCTAATCGCCCACATAATAGTAAAGATTATATTTCCTTTACAAACCTTTTTCAACTTGTATATACTCTATTCTATGCAACAAAAAGAATTAACAGAAAAAGAAAAACAATTCCTTCAAGATGTTTTTAAAAGAACTATGGAGCAGTACAAAGAGGCAATATTAAAGTTACAAAACGCTTAATTATGATTAAAGACAGAATTAGTAAAGGAGAATTGGAATATATTGCAGGGTTGTTTGGTGAATATATGAGAAAGGAACAAGAAGGTAATAGTTCTGCATATGAAGTAAGAAATACAGGTAAATTAGAAAGCTCCATAACCCAACCATTTCAAGAAATAGGGGGACAAAAGTTGTACCCTACCCTAGTATCTAAAGCAAGTATGTTGTATTACTTCTGTATAAAAAATCATCCGTTTGAAGATGGTAATAAGAGAATGGGTATATTTGCATTAATAATATATCTTTCTAAAAATGGTTATTGGTTAGATACAACGAATGAAAAACTTTTTGATATTACTGTATATACTGCAGCTAGTAGTATGAAAGAAAAGAATGAGGTTATTAAAAAGATAGAAGAGTTTGTAGAGAATAGTATGGTTAAGTATTAGGTTTTTTAGGAGGATTTAATTCCCATGGATCTTTGAGTGCTAGATCTTTTTTTCTATTTTTCTTTATGAATTCGACTTTCTCTTCTTGAATTTCTCGTGCTAATTCTTTGTCACCATCCTCCAGTTCTGCGAACATTTGTCTAATTAGTTCTGAAGAACTGTCTAGTGGTTCCATAAAAAGGTTTAGACTTCTGTCATCAAGTTGTATTGGTATTAAGACTGTAGCAAAATCAGAGCTTTCTATGAAGTATACTCTCTGTTCTTCATTAAAAGGATGTCTTATATTATTAATTTGTCTGTAATCACAGATGTCTACAAATGTTTCTAACTCTGTTATCGAAACATACCTTATTCTTGGATCTACTAAGTCTAGATCCTGATTTCTTTTTACTTGTTGCATGTATTGATACAACTCTCTTATTGATAGATCTTCAACAATTTCATCTATGACTTCTCCTTGCCTCATAGATTGAGGTATTTTATTTAAATTCTCGCGTATGAAATCTAGAGGTTCTTGTTTTGCCGCCTCTTCTATTCCTGTGTAATTATCAAGTGACATATTTTACTAAAAATAAAAATTAAGTTACCCATAGTATATTAAATTTATATCAAAAAACCAATATAGT
>CAYGOB010000011.1:0-17208 GCA_964351475.1 uncultured Candidatus Saccharibacteria bacterium | reverse complement strand
AATTATACTACATGTAAGTGTTAAATAAAAAGAATATATTGTAGTATATAATTACGTATGCCTATATTCAAAAAAAATAAGAGAGGGAAGAAAAGAAAAAAGTCCTCCGATTTCAAGGGGAAGGTATATATGCCCCAAAAAAAATCTTCTGTAACTGTTGAGAAAAGAAGAAAAAAAACTTCCTTTTTTATGAGTTCTAAGAAAAGAAGTTCTGGAAGAAGAAGAAAAAGTTTTAATCTTTCTTATCTATTCTTTTACATTATTCTTCCTTTGATATTCATTGCCCTACTCTATGTCTCTACCCTATTTGTTATTAATATGAGGGGTAGTGGTGAGGAGGAGAGTCTAGAAATGGAGTATGTCATTGGATTGGAGGATGTTCCGACATTTCCTAGTTCACAATTTATTTTCCAGAAGCACATTAGTGAAGTGTCTGTTGCTAACTTTATTGGTTCTGGTAATTCTGCATACAGGTTGCCTTTAAACAAGAGTGTTGTGCAGGCATATGAGTATTACGAAAAAATTCTTCCTGGATTGGGTTGGGAACATGTCTTGTCCGTAGAAGTAGGTTCTGAGGAGATGAAGCAGGGGGAGTATTGGATAAAGGGTAATAGTGGTTTAAGGATATATTCTAAGTTTAATGACGTTTGGTATGAGTTAATAAGTACAGAACAGGCAGTTACAGGATTAAGAGAGAGAGTTGAGAGAGAAATAGAAAGAGATTTGTTACTGTCAACCCAAGAGTTACAAGAGCTTCTTCCAGATTATCCGTGGATTGTAAAAATTCCAAAGGAGTATATTATTTCTTACAGAACTTCTAATTATGATAATTTGAGATTGGTTGAATTTAGAAAGATTGGTTCTACAGTATCTGTAACTGTTACTCCTGTTGGAGCAATAGGTGGTGTATTAGATAATTATTTAAGAGGATATGTGGATATACTTAATGAGCAAGAGAAAGATGAAGGAAGAAATTGGGGAATTACAAATACTACTCTTACATATACAGCTTACGGTACAGGCCTGAAGGGAAATATTAGTGCAAATGGAGAAATTCATGATGTAATGGTTGTACAAAACCCATACGATAAGGTTGTGTACGTAATTCATTCAAATAGTACAGAAAATCCTTTCTTTGAATATGTGTTTTCTAATATGGAACCACAGGGTATGTGAAGAAATTAGGTCTACTTATCGTTACTATTAAGATATTTATGTATATCAATAGACACCTTCTTGTTTTTTATTACTTTATTTATTTCCTCTACTTTTGCTTTTTTAATATTCTTTATATTTTTAAAGTATACTAGTAATATTTTTCTTCTTTTCTCCCCTACTCCTGGTATCTTACTTAATTGAGATGTCTTTGAATCTCTAATCCTGGCTTTTCTATGATGGAGAATGGCGAATCTATGTGCTTCATCTCTAAGATCTATAAGGATTGAGTTGTTTGCAATCTCTACTCTTTTAATTGTGTAGGTTTTTTTATTATCAGAAATGCTAACAACTAACCAAAACTCATCTATTTGTTTGCTCCCTTTTCTTTTTAACCTCTTACCTTTAGAAATACCTAGTATATGTGTGCTACTGGGTATTGCACTTTCAAGTAATGGGAGGAGTACAGAGAGTTGTGACTTCCCACCGTCTATCAAGATAAGGTCAGGTGTAGTAAGATATTTATCATTATTCTTTTTGTCAAATCTTCTCTCTAAAACTCTTCTTAGCATGGCTGGGTCATTTGCTTCTTTTATGTCATCTACTTTAAATATTCTATATTCCTCTCTTTTTATTTCTCCATCTACAGCAACTACCATAGAACCATATGCCTGTTTTCCTTGAATATTTGATATGTCATAGCATTCTATTCTATTAAGTTTCTCAAAACTTAATTCAGTTCTAAGGTCATTAAACTCTTCTTTTAAAACCTTTTCTCTTCTTTCCTTGTATGATTGTTCTGTATCGTCTGGTAAAAGGTCTATTTTTTCGCCTAGGTATTTTAAATCGTTTATTCTGTCTCTCAACTGAGCTGCTTTTTCAAAATCCTTTCTTTTAGAATATTCATACATGCTCTTTTCCATCTCTTTTATTTGTCCTCTTTTTCTACCTTTTAGGAATTTAATAATCTCATTAATATTTTTTTTGTAATCTTCTTGTGTTATGTGGCCTTGGTAAGGTCCTGGGCATAATCCTAAATGAAAGTATAGGCACTCATTACTGTTTTCCTTTTTACATGTACAGAATGGGTATATCTTTCTTAGGTATGTAAAGATTCTTTTTGTTGCAGAACTGCTAGGGTATGGTCCGAAGAGTTGTCCCTTTTTAAATTCCTTATTATTTATTTTTCTAACAATTTTTACAGTAGGAAACTTATCTTTGGTAGAGATGTATATCCAAACGTAGGATTTGTCATCTTTTTTGTCTGAGTTGTAAAAGGGTTGGTGTTTTTTAATTAGGACAGATTCTAAAACTAGGGATTCTATTTCGTTGTTTGTTTGTATAATTTCTACCTCAGTTATTAAGGGTATCATTTGCTTAATACGTGGTCTATCATAGAGGTCGGTAGAGAAGTAAGATTTAACCCTGCTTCTGAGATTAGTAGCTTTTCCTATGTAAAGAATTTTTCCTTTTTTATTTAAAAATTTATAAATTCCAAGACCTTGGGGAAGAAGATCTAGTTTGGTTTTAAGAGAATTGTTCATATATGGATTATATCAGCTCTGCTGTACTATTTTTAAAACTTCTTCAACCACTTTTTTGTTTCCTGGTCCTTAGCTATTGTTTTATTTAGAACAACTGTACTATTTGTCTCTCCATCATTAACAATAATTTTAACTGGTGTATTTCCTTCAGAATTTTTAATATATTCCTTTAGAGAAGCTATCTCTTCTTCTGTGTGTAAAGGGGTTATCCTAAAAGTAATCCCGTCAAACTTAGAGGAGTGTCTTTTTTGATCTACATATTTAGCTTTTTGAACTATTATGCTTTTTTGACCATCTCTCACATTTATTCTTCCTGCAATTAACATAGGTTTGTTTTCTGCTAATGTGTCTTTAATCTCTTTATATGTTCGAGGAAATACAACGGCTTCTGTTTTAGCAGTTTTGTCCTCTATTGTTAAAAATGCCATCACATCTCCTTTTTTAGTCGTAATTTTTCTAACCTTAGTTACCATTACTCCTAAAACTAAAAGGTCATTGTTCTTTTTGTCCTCTAATGCTTTTGTTAGTGTAATTGCATTTCTTTTTTCAAAGAATTCTTGAAGGTTATCTAATGGATGACTAGAGAAGTAAAGGCCTAGAAGTTCTTTTTCCCATTGAAGTGTTTGGGGAGTTTCTGCTTTTATGTCTGAGGGTGGGGGTGTTTTCTCTATTACTTGTTTCTTATCGCCATTCCCGTTCATGGAATTATTCATAGCAAAGATGTCTATCTGCCCCATCTCCTCTGTTTTCTTTGTTAATTTTGCTCTTTCGTATATGTCACTTACTATTTCAAGAAGTGCTCCCCTATCTCCAAAAGCATCCATTGTACCAGCCATAATGAGGTACTCTATGGCTTTCTTATTTACCTTGTCAAAAACTCTGTGTACAAAGTCGTCTAGGTGTAGGTATCTTCCGTTTTCTTCTCTTTCTTTTACAATGTCTTTAACAAGCTCGTGACCGACATTTTTGATACCTCCTAAACCAAACCTAATACTTCTTTCGTCTTCTACATTAAAGTAAAAGCCGCTTTTATTAATATCTGGAGGTAATACATCTATTCCTAATCTTTCACACTCTCCTAAGTCTAGAATCACTCTGTCAAATTTGTCTAGATCTCCTTCCAAAAGAGCAGCCATGTATTCTAATGGGTAGTTAGCTTTAAGGTATGCTGTCCAGTATGCAATAGTGGCATAGGACGCACTGTGTGCTTTGTTAAAACCATAATTAGCGAACTGAAGAAGTTTTTCCCATATTTCTTCCATATCTTCTTTCTTGTGGCCCTTTTTCACACCTCCTTGAACAAATGCAGGTTTTTCTGCTTTCATTACATCTAACTTCTTCTTTCCCATAGCTCTTCTTAAAATATCTGCAGCTCCAAGGGAGTATCCTGCTACTACTTGAGCTATTTTCATAACCTGTTCTTGGTAGGAAATAACACCGTTAGTAACAGAGAGTATTGGTTCTAGGTCATCAATTATATAGTCGGGTTCTTGTTTCCCTTTTTTAACATCTGCGTAATCTGAAATGAATTGCATAGGGCCTGGCCTATATGCTGCTAAAATGTATGATATGTCCTCCATTGTTTCTGGCTCTAACATTCTAATTGTTCTTTTCATACCTTCACTTTCTAACTGAAAAAGACCTACTGTGTGTCCAGATTTAATAAGTTTATAGGACTTCTCATCGTTTGGATCTATTGTTGCTAAGTCTATTTTTACACCCTTTCCTTCTTCTATCTTTTTAAGAGCAGACCCAATGATATGAAGGTTTCTTAGTCCTAAAAAGTCAAACTTCATTAAGCCTACTGATTCTATATCTGACATTTCATATTGGCTCATTCCTATACCCTCTCCATGAGCATCTCTTTGTATTGGGACGTAATCTACTACTGGGTTTGGAGTAATGATTACACCGCATGCATGAGTGGAGACTCCTCTACAAAGTCCAGAAACTTTTCTTACAACCTCTGCTAAGTGTCTTGTTTTTTCTGTAGATCTAATTATTTGAGCAAATTCAGGATTATGTTCTAGCATGTAGTCTATACCCTTAGTTTTACCAAAAACTATTTCAACCATCTTAGAAAGCTCATCTGCTATTTCTAAATCTACATCTATCACCCTTGCAACGTCCCTGATTGCTTGTCTTGTTTGCAGTTTACTAAAAGTACCTATCTGTTTTACATTCTCTATTCCGTACTTTTCTATTGTGTAATTCATAACCTCATCCCTTCGTTTATCTGCGATATCTATGTCAAAATCTGGAGGACTAGGCCTTTCAGGATTAAGAAATCTCTCAAAGTAAAGTTCCCAGGATATTGGTTCTATGTCAGTAATATCAGTTGCGTATGCTACTACAGACCCACACCCTGAACCTCTCATACCAACTACAATGTTGTTGTCTTTGCAGAATTTTATAATATCCCTAACGATGAGAAAATAATCATCGTAACCTTTGTCATCAATTATTTTAAGCTCATAATTAGCTCTTTCCTTAAGTTCCTTAGTTGCTCCCCCATACCTCTTTTTTAGTCCTTCATATGTAAGTTCTTTTAGATACTCTTTGGCCGTCTTGTTTTTAGGGAGGTCTGGAAAAGGAATTTGTACACGACCAAAGGTAATGTCAAACTCTTCTATACTGTCTGCAATTTTTTGTGTATTCTCAATAGCTTCTGGAATATCTTCAAACAACTTCTCCATCTCCTCTGGAGTTTTTACATAAAACTCATTAGTAGGCATTCTCCTTCTCTCAGGGTTATTAATAGTATAGCCATCACTTATACACCAAAGAATTTCTTGAATTTCAGCATCTTCTCTATCTAAATAATGAGAGTCACAAGTAGCTACCAAAGGCAGATCTAATTCTTTAGCTATTTTAATTAATCCTTCATTAACAATCTCTTGTTCTTCCATACCATTTCTTTGAAGTTCAATATAGAAATTGTCTTTAAATAATTCCTTATACTCTTTTGCACGCTCTAGTGCTTCAGGATAGTCATTATTTAGTATCGGCTGACTAATTGGACCTGCTAAACAGGCAGAAAGAGCAATTATCCCTTCTGTATATTTACCAAGAGTCTCTATATCTATTCTAGGTCTGTAATAGAAACCTTCCATATGAGCAAGGGAGATAATTTTTATAAGGTTTTTATAACCCTCTAGGTTCTTAGCAAGCACAACTAAATGGAAATATTCATTGTCTATTCCAAACTCTTTTTTATCCATACTTCTTGGAGCTATATATATCTCTGCCCCTATAATTGGTTTAAGTCCTTTGGCTTTCATTGCACTCTGGAACTTGTATGTACCATACATATTGCCATGGTCCGTTAGTGCACAGGACTCCATACCAGACTCTTCTAGCTTTCCTATTAACTCAGGGATCCTTATAGTGGCATCCAGCAATGAGTATTCCGTATGTAAATGTAGATGTGTAAACATACAAATGTTGCCCCAATTTGATATACTAAATCATTATGCCAGAAAACATGCCTAAAAAGTCAAATCTTTCTGTAGCAAATAGAATAGTTAACTCCAGTATTACTAGAGTTGCTTTTGTACTAATATTATTTGCCTTATACATTCTCTTTTTATCTCCTAAGGTAGAAGCTGTTTTAACAGATAATATTTCTTCATTGGTTAGAAAAAGTTCTGTTGTCGAAGTAAACTCTCTTTCTCCAATATTTGACATACATGTTTATGCAGGAGAATATAATCTTTCTTCCTCACAAGCTCCTTTGTCAATTACGAGTAAAACAAAGTTTTTTACCTTAGATCCTAGAATACTAGCTATGAGTAAGTTTTTACATGACTACCAATCTCCTATGGTACAACATGCTGAACTCTTTATAACTGAGGCGGATCGTCATGGTTTAGATTGGAGATTAATTGTTTCAATTTCTGGAGTAGAATCTGCATTTGGAAATCTAATTCCAAAAGGTTCACATAATGGCTGGGGCTGGAGAGGAAGAAATGCCGATGAGAGAGGATGGAGTCAGTTTGAAAATTGGGATGAAGCAATTATACATATTACAGAGAGAATGGCCTTAGGATACGGTACCGATCTTACCCCACATGACATTGAGAGTACATACTGTCCTCCCTGTGGAGCTACAGGCCTTCATCTTTGGGCAAATGGTGTAAATCGTTTTATGAATGAGTTAGAATATTATGTAAATAATCTAGAAAGTCTTTAAAAATGTTAAAACTAATAATACGTCTCGCATATTTTGTAGTAATTTTAATAGAAGCTCTTGTCTTAACAAGAATTATTCTCTTAGTAATAAATGCGAGCACTCAGAACGCATTTGCAAGCTGGGTATTAAAAACAAGCTCTATGTTTGTAGAGCCTTTTGAAGGAATAGTGGCAACTTCTCTTCAAATTAATAACTTTACCCTACCATTAACTCCTTTAATTGCATTACTTTTTTACATTATTTTCGCCTTTGTACTGTCAGAATTACTTAAATCTTTCTCTAGAGAATAGGGTTAATGTGGTATAATAGCTCTTATGGCTAGAATAGACCTGAAGAGTAGCTCCGGATTTCCAGTTATATATGATGGAGAAGAGCTATTAGTAAAGGATTTTTCCTTTAAAAGCAAAAAAGATATAACTATCGATGATATTAGGACTCAACTTCTTAACAAGGAGCTTAATTGTCCTGACATTTTCTATACCAAATACAAAGAATTAGATAACAACAGTATTTACAAAGATAAGGGTATTAAGGTTAATTTCTATACACTACAGCCCAACCTTGCTGGTATAGAGTATGTAAAAACAAGAGCAACAAAGTCAAGTAAATATCCTCGAATTTTCGATTTTGTATACGGTGGAGCTACAGTTTTATTACAAAAGTATAGCGGTGTAAGAAAGAACCGTGTTATTAAAATAAATGTAAAGAAAAAAGATAAAATAATAGTTCCTGCTGGATATGACATTGTGGTTGTAAATACAAGACAAAACTCTAACCTAGTATTCGTAGAGTACCATAACGTTAAAGCAAAAGCAAAGGTAGCCCTTGATGAAAGAAACGGTTTAGCCTATTATATTATTAGAAAGAATGCCAAACAAGAAACTGTCCGTAACCCTAGTTACAAAATGATAACCAAACCAGACAAAATAGATTGGGACAGTGTAAGAAAAGAGTATGGTATTACACCGAAGACACCTATTATTAAACAAATAATGAGAAAATATGAAAGATTTGATTGGTTATTTAAAGAAGATTCAGTCCAAATATAGCTTACTAGGACTTTCTTTCATTGTTCTTGCTTTACTATTCTCCTTTTTTTCTTTTTTCTTCATTAAACCTCTTTTGGCTACAGGTAATTTTCAAGTATCTACAAATTTTGAGCATACCTTAAGTCCAGATACTGTAAAAACCGATGTTATTATGCATCTTGAGAGTGACTCCCCGAGAGTCATCTCCTACTACACTGCAACCATTGACTTGGAGCAATTAAGAGTTGAGTGTATTAATTTTAAAACAAGAGAAACTCTAGAATGTACAACCTTTAATAGGGGGTCCTCTACTGAAATATTAATTAATTTAAATAACTCAGTAGTTAGACCAGATAATCCTTTACAAGTCTTACTCACCTACAATACCCCTCGCGGAGAAGATTCAACCTACAATCTTACTTCACAAGTACACGACACTACTACTAATTCAGTTTTAATTAGGTACCCAAAAGAGTTAGGGGAACCGCTGTGGACATCTGACCCTGTACATAATATCCGAGTAGTAGGAGAAAACTTCGAAGCTTTAATTAACAAGCCTGCATATTCAAAAATATCTCTTCTTTTTGGTGAAAAACTACTCTATGGATTTAACATAAACAAGGTTTTCTCAAACACTCATGGAAATGAAAACCAAACTTTTGAGTTATATGTACCTGCAGATACCCCTACACAAACAATAATCTGGGAAGAAATTTCCCCATTACCAAATACTGCACTAAAGGATGAGGATGGCAACTATATCTTTAAATATATCGTTGAACCAAATCAAACCCTTGACTGTAATATCTCGGGATATATACAGAAAACAGAAAGTTTAGAATACAATGGAAACATTCGTTCTTTTTTAACTCAACAAACAGGATATTGGTCAATTAGTAATAATACTGAATTCAGAAGAATTAACACCTTTCTTAAAAGAAAGGGCCTTAACATAGAAAACAATTTTGAAGATGCAGAGAGTTTAAATAAGAGTGAAAGAGAACTTTTTTACAAATATATATACCAATATGTCATTGATAGATTAAATTTTGAAAAAGATATGCCTTTAGGGATAGGTACACAAGCACGCTTAGGTGCTAATACTCTTACAGATTCTCCTAACAAGGCCAGTAGTATTGATTACGCTGACTTTTACATAGCTCTCCTTCGAAGATACAATGTTCCAAGTAGGTTGGTAGTTGGATATATCTCGAATATAACAGGCTATACCTCTGATGGGTTTTACCATCACTGGGTAGAATATCTAGACACAAATACAAATAAATGGGTAACCGCAGACCCATTTTTAGAAGAATATTTTGAAAAAAATCTCTTCGGTAGCCCTTTCCTAGATCATCTTGTAGTTTTAAGGAGAGGTAAATCTGCAGTAGCTCCTAAGATGTCTTTTTTTCAAGAGACAGATTTTGTAGTTAGATCCGAAACTGAGAAGGATATTAGCCCTAAATTTGAAGTTAACTCTAATCTCTCCTTTGAGGGGTACAAGGTCACAGATAAATTTGTAAAAGGATATATTCATATTTCAAATAGCGGAAATATTGCGATTAACGAATATAATATTTCTAAATCTAATATCAAAAATATTCAAAGTTATTTAGATCCTGTTAATAACTTGCAATCTACTGTTGTACTCCCCAAACAAAATAGCACAATTCAATTTAATATTCCTTACGAAGAAATTGATTCTAGTAATATTTTTGTAAATATACAGTATAGCAACCTAAATATATATAAAAAGGATGAAACGCTCGAAACAAAGATAGAGGAAACAACTCCGTTATACCTTTCACTTCTTTCCAAAGCTATCTCCTTATTAGTTTTTGGTGCATTTGTTTTTCTGATATACTTTTTAGTATTAATAATTAGAAAAAATTTAATTAAAAAGATACAAAATGGATAATTCCTTAACTCTTTCAATAATAATACTTCTCTTAATCTTGGTTCTCTTCATTATGGTTTCTGTAAATAGTAGGAAGATAAATAAGAGAAAAAGAGAGAGACTAATAAAAGAGGTACTTACTCTTGAGAAATCCCTGTACAGTGATGAGTTAGCAATCAGGAGAGATGCTGTTATTAAATTAGATAATATTCTTTCTAAGTCCTTACAGCTTTACTTTAATAATGACCTCTCTTGTGGAGAGAATCTTAAAATGGCAGATAAAATATTCAGAAAAAGAGAGTATAATACTCTTTGGGAAACACATAAGTTAAGAAATAAGGTTGTTCATAATGATTATGCTATTTCCAAAGAAGAAGCTCAAAAAGGATATAGGGTATATAAATCAAGTATAATAAAGATATTACAATGAAGAAGTTCAGTTTAATTTTAACAATCCTGGTCACCCTATTCTCTTCTTCCCTACTTTTACCTTCCTTTTTAAATGCACAGGCAGAATTAACATCTGAAGAAACCGCATTGATATCAGAGGAAACAGAATTAGAATCAGAGGTAACAGAAGATATAATAGATGAAAATACTAAGAGTACTAAAAATAGGTATTTTGATCTTACCCTTGAAAGAAAACCTCAAACTCCTTTTGGAAAAAATGTCCCTTATATATTAACTATAACTCCCCATCTTGATTCCCCCAAGACACAAATTCTATGGAATACTCCTACTACCTTACAAGCAAGTTCAAAACATGCTGAATTTGTAGCCCTGGAGAGTGACCAAACATATACCTTTGAAGGAAAAATTAAACCATTAAGGTCGGGTTCTTATGATTTTTCAATTTCCGTTATATCTTGGCAACATGATACGAACTATACAAATTCTATTAAGGATAATCTTGTATTTGACAGTAATTTGGTTTTACAACCTGTAAGTTCACATTACCAAACATTAAACATATTAAGATTTGTATTGACAGGGCTAGGGTTTATAGGCCTTGTAATATTAACTATTATTATAGTTAAAAAGTATACTCAAAAAGCTAAAAAATGGTTAACCCCTCCTAGTTGGTAAGTATGATTGATTTTTTATTTATCTCCCTAATCTTCTAGGAAGTACCCTATATCCTTGTTTAACTCTTTAGCTATCTTAAGAAGGTTTGTTACCGGAGGATATACTGTTCCTTTCTCATACATACTAATAGATTTGTCAGACAAGCCTACTCTAACTCCCAACATTTTTTGAGAATATCCCATCTCTTCTCTTGCTTCTCTTAATCTTTGTGCAAATGTCTTTGTGTTCATTTCTTTCCAAATAGTAAATAGCTAATTCTATCCCAAAAGGTTTCCTCTCTTTGTATGTTTCTTTCTACTTCTGCCGTTCTTGATATGCTGTAGTGTACATCATTTTCTTCTAATATTTTAGCATCTGACAAGTATGGAACATTCTTATCTTCTCTTAGAGATACAATTATTTCATTCTTTTCTTCTAGGAGTCTTTTGAGTTCTGTGTATTCATTTGCTCTGTCTTTTGCTCTGGATTTAAGTTTAAGTACAGTAGATTTTAATTTGGTATTTTTTTCTTTAAGTTCTGGGTATTTCTCTGCTTTTTCTAGGATATCTTTATGTTCATCACTCTCTAGTAATTTTTTAACAATGTCTTCTTTTTCAGCAGAGCTGTATTTGTAGTAGGCCATTTCTCTAGAGGATGGTTCTCTTCCTAGAACTAATTTATACAGTCTCTTAACTAAGGGAGATTTCTTAGTAGAAGGTTTCCTCATTGGAAAAGAGGGGGTACTACTAGCACCTCCTTTTGAAAAGTCATCTGTATCATCTCCTTTGTCCCACATAGGAACATCAACGTTTTTCATACATTGATTATATTACAAATTGTGGATAATTAGTAGATACGATTAAAAAACTTAGGGATTACAGAAGTGTCTCCGGTTTTAGCTACATATGTTGCTATGAGACTTTTGTGCAATTGCCACTTACTTTTTTCCCATGCACGTTGTGCTTCTTGTAGTAACGTAGTATCTGATCCTGTTTCATTATTTAACAACTCTGGAACTTGAAGGTATCCAAAGAACCAATTATTCTCTCCATTTCCTACAGGTTGTACAAAAGGAACAATATCTTGGCATTGTAAATTTTCTTTAGCTAGTTGGATACGATCATTGATAATCCTTTTCATTGGAGAACATTTTACAGAACCTGATTTCAAAGGATATCCCAATACTACTATTTTTTCTTTGACAATATCTTCTAAATATCCATCTATAGCCCATCCTGCTAATATGTCTGGATCTAATCCTTCAAGTTCTGATGCAAAACTGATATGCCTTCCGTCCAGATCTTCTAGTGTGGACCAGTGTTGTTCTAAACTCATTGGTTTTGTATTATCTCTTGCTTCTATCAAAATAAAAACGGGTAAAAACTTAAAAAACTTTCTTATGGAGCAGGAGACGGGACTCGAACCCGCAACCCTCTGTTTGGAAAACAGATATTCTAACCAATTGAACTACTCCTGCATTAGTTCTAATAATGTGCTAATTCTCTTTCTCTTCTTCAGCCTTTACTTCTTCTTTTTCGTCCTCTACCTCTTTTACTTCCTCTACTGCTTCCTCTTTAGAATCTGTTACTGCTTTTTCGGTTATTTCCCCCTCCTCTATATCTTCCTCTACAGCTATCTGAACATCTCCAGTTACTGGTACTTCTACACCCACCTCTTCTTCATCAGTAAAATATACATTAACTGTTTCTCCTGTCTTTAATGCTCTCTTCCCAACCCTTCCTCTTAAGTAGTAAAGCTTAGATCTTCTAACAGTACCCCTTTTAACAACCTCTATCTTTTCTAAAACAGGTGCATGTAAAGGAACTATTTTTTCTACTCCTACACCGTAAGATATTTTCCTAGCTACTATGTTTTTACTAAGGCCTGACCCCTTAATTGAGATTACCACTCCCTCAAAAATCTGAATTCTTTCCTTTTCTCCTTCCTTAACCTTAAGGTGTAACTTAACAGTATCACCAACCCTAACGTCGGGTCTTTTTTTGAAAAAATTCTCTTCTACTTTCTTAATTACATCAGTATTCATAATGTTCTTCTTTTAAATATTACTTGGGTTGCAGTTGTGATTATAGAATAAAATTGGAAAATATGCCACAATGTATATGTAACTGCCTATGAATATAAAACAAAGAGTACTATTAATAATACTAGATGGACTTGGAGCAGCTCCTAAAGACAAGGGAAATGCTGTAGTTTTAGCCAATCCTGAAAACCTTTCTAGACTTTGGAGTACATGCCCACATACATATTTAATTGCATCTGGGGAATCTGTAGGACTACCTAAGGATGTAAAGGGAAATAGTGAGGTTGGACATCTGAATTTAGGTTCTGGAGCTACTGTATTTCAGAATCTACAAAGGATAAACAAAGCAATAGAGAATGGTTTACTAGATAAAAACAACACCCTCAAAGAAGCATATACTCACGCACAAAAACACAACAGTAATGTTCACCTAATTGGCTTGCTTAGTGATGGTAGTGTACATTCTCATATTGGGCATTTTAAAGCTATTATTGATTTCTTTTCAAAAATGAATTTTGCTAACGAAGTACATATCCATGCAATTACAGATGGGAGAGATACTGCTACAAATGCTGCCCTTAACTGCTTGGTTGAAATGGACAAGTATTGTATTGAAAGAGGTCTTGGGAGAATTTCAACCATTATAGGGAGATACTTCGCTATGGATAGAAACAGAAAATGGGACAGAACTCAGAAGGCGTACTATCTTTTGGAACAAAATATGGGAGAGAGATTTCCTACATATCAAAAAGCTTTAGAAACATTCTATCAACGTGGACTAACAGATGAATTCTTAGAGCCTGCTGTAATTAATCCAGCTACAATACAACCCAATGATGTCGTCATAATGGTAAATTACAGACCAGATCGCTCACTGCAGTTAACTGAGGCTTTAGTTTCTCAAGACTTTATTGGATTCAGTAGAGAACCAATACCAAATCTTTACCTCGCAAGTATGACAGAATACAGAAAAGGGTTTCCTTCCCATGTCATATTTCCCAAACAGTACATTAAACTTCCCTTTGGAAAGATTATAGATTCTCTTGGATTAAGACAATTGCGCATATCTGAGACTGAGAAATTTCCTCATGTTACATATTTCTTTAATGGAGGGTTTCCCCATACATATTCAAAAGAAGATAGAACAGTTGTACCTTCTCCTAGAGTTGCTACCTATGATTTGAAACCTGAAATGAGTGCCGTAGAAGTAACAAATATTTTACAAAATAGAATAAAGGCAAACCTCTATGACTTTATAATAGTTAACTTTGCAAATGCAGATATGGTAGGACACACAGGTGATTTAGAAGCTGGCATTAAGGCTGTACAAACAGTAGACTACTGTGTAAATGAGTTAGTTAGATCATTTACTAACCTGGGAGGAGCAGTAATCATTACCTCAGACCATGGAAATGCAGAAGAAATGATAAACATTGAAACAGGACAAATACAAACAGAACACTCCCTTAACCCCGTTCCTTTCATACTGGCAGGAACAAATCTTCCCCCATCCAGCTTACCATACGGATCTCTTAAAGATGTTGCTCCAACAATGCTACAGATTATGGGAATAACAAAACCTGGGGAGATGACAGGAAAATCCCTTATTCAGTCTTTTTAGCTTTCTGGGATTCCTCTCTCTTTTTGTTTTCCTTAATAATACCCCTCATACCTCTCCAAATATATAATAAGAGAAGGATTACAAGTAAAGCTACAGCAATTCTCTCATACTCTTCGGTATATACAGCTACTATGTGCCAGCTTTCTCCCATCAAATACCCTGCTGTACATAATATTGTTGCAAATATTAAGCTTCCTGCAAAAGTAAAGATTGAGAATATCCCAAACTTCATCTTAGCTGCTCCTGCTGGAAAAGATATTACAGATCTAACTATGGGAATTAACCTTCCAAAAAAAACAATACCATAGCCATACTTCTCAAAAGCCTTATAACCTTTATCCAAATCCTCTTGGGAAAGAAACAAGTATTTACCATACTTTTTTAGGAATTTCTCTACAAATTCCTCTCCCCATAACCCTACAAAGTAGAAGGGAAGTGTTCCTAGATAGGCCCCAAAAGCTGCAGCAAGAATAACTAAAACTATACTTAAAGAGCCTTGAGAAGCAACAAAACCAGAGAAAGGTAAAATAATCTGACTAGGGATAGGGGCTATAAAACTTTCTAGAAATATGGCTAGAATTACTCCTAGATAACCAAAGGAATCAATAGTTAGAACCAACCAGTCAACAAGAGCATTAATCATTAGATAAATATTAAAAAATAAATTACTTGGAACTATACCACCTTAATTTGAAGAAGCCAAATGAATGGTAACATTTTGACCAATTTCTACATCATTAATCTCACTAAAGCCTCCCTTTACCTCTAATACATACTTGTAGGACTCAGAGGACAGTATTTGAGGGCAATGAAATTCTGTACAAGGTTCATTATCTTCTTTAATATCTACTATAAACCCCTTCTCATCTATAAATATAATATCTAGATTAATAAGGGTATCTTTCATCCAAAAAGGATTATTTACCTTCTCATCAAATACAAATAACATTCCATTGTAATCCCCTAGATACTTTCTGTTTGAAAGACCTAAAGCTCTTAATGTTTCAGTGTCCGCAACCTCTACATCCACCCTTATACTCTCTCCATCCCCTACAGATATTTCAACATAGTTCTCCTCATCCTGCTTAATAACATTTTTCGCATCTTCCTCCTCTCCTACCTCCTGTTCCTGCTTGACCTTCTGGTTGTCAACGAAAGCTATATCTAGCAAATCAAAACTGTCCTGAAGGTAAAAAAGAACCCCTACTATAAAAACGATGTAAAGCAACAACTTTAATTGGTTGTTCATATCAAATAAATATACCATAAACTTTAAGGCTTTGCCTTAAAGACCTATAACATATACTTTTTAGACTTTATCCTTCTATTTAGATAAAGATTTAGGCTTTGCCTTGTAATCTAGGTTTGAAGTTTTTTATTTTTTAGTATATACTTCCTGTTTGTAACTTCATTGCCTCACAATCAATTATGCAAACGTTTAAAGAGTACTTGAATCCTTTGTACAAGGATGTAGATAAAGTTGCAGATTTTACCGATCTTAAAGACCTCTCTTCCCTAGAAAAAGAGGAATACCCTAACTTACAAAAGGTTACTAAAATAAAGAGAGATGTTGTTAAAAATCTTCTTCCAAGATTAGATCAGCTAGAAGAAGAGTTAGAACAACAAATATACCTCATACAAACAGAAAGTGACCTAGATGAAAGAAGTGATGCTAAGGGGATATACAACCAACTGCTTGTAAAAATTCAAGAGATGTTAGAGAGGATAAACAAAGAGTTAATTGCTCTAGACTCACCCTACTTTGGAAAAATTCGTTTTAAACCTTATGAATCCAGAATAGAGAAATCCTTAGACTTGTACATTGGCAAATTTGCCCTTGTAGATGAGCAAACACACAAGCCTCTAATCTCAGACTGGAGGTCTCCAATTGCTAATCTTTACTACCAAAATAGTGGTCCTACTAAAAACGTATCTTTTGAAACACCTGTAGGAGAAAGGGAGGGAGATTTGGAACAAAAAAGACAGTTTCAAATATCTAGAGCCAGAATACAGGGAATTTACGATGCTAAGTCTGGTAATGTTGCAGCTGACGAATTTCTTCTTTCTCAACTAAATGAGAGACTTGGTAAAAAGCTACAAGATATTGTCTCAACTATTCAAGCACTACAAAACAGCATAATCAGAGACCCTCTTAGGAAACCAATATTAATACAGGGAGTAGCAGGTAGTGGAAAGACTACAATACTTTTACACAGACTTGCGTATCTCTTTTACACTTACAAAGAGGAAATTAGTAGGAATAATTCATTAATAATTGCTCCTAACCAAATGTTCATCGATTATGTCTCTGATGTTTTACCTAACTTAGGTGTCTCAAAGGTAGATACAGAAACATATCTGTTTTGGGCTAAATCTGTACTAGAATGGGATGAGAAATATACCATATCCAGAGAGAAACCAGATTTAGATATTAAGGAATACAAGGGTTCCTTAGAGTTCCTAGATCTTCTTGAAAAATATTTCAAAGAATTTGAAAAGGAACTTTTAGAGAATATCCCCTACTCTAGAAAAGACATTATTGAGAGAAGATATTACGAATTGAAAGAGGAGTTCCCAGATATTGATGTAAATGAGAGGTTGGAATTAGCAACAGAGTATGCTTTTGCACAAAAACAGTTTAAACAGGGAAATACTGGTTTCTATG
>CAYGOB010000010.1:0-18930 GCA_964351475.1 uncultured Candidatus Saccharibacteria bacterium | reverse complement strand
AGCCAGTACCTTCTTTGTATCCCAAACTCGTCAAGGATTTTAACATACTAAATAGTAGTATGCAAGAGTTATTTCACATATTCTCCCCTATATCGATCCCTTGTCATTAAATATGACATAATCGAATATCGTTTCATGCCATTTTTCCTCTGGTATAAGGATTTCCTTACCCCTATAAACACCTCCACAATTAGCGGTTGCCCTAAGTTGAAACATACGAAGTCCTTCATCCATACCACAATCCGGAAGAGAATAACTTATTCCTATAGAACCCCCTACTGGAATTACTCTTATTTCACTAGGGGCAATATAAGAAGCAGTATTGCTCATTCCGATGGTAATACTTTCTTGATCTGGGTTAAACTTCTCCCAATTACTACCACCCCCTTGATCAAAGAACTTCTCAAGAGCATTACATTGACTACCATCACTTGAGAAACAGTACTTGTTAAAATCCTCAACCTCATATTTCTTACACTCTGTAGCTATACCATCATCACTGTATTCACAATATATTTTGGAAACTACAAAACCCACTTTACTACTACCTCTAATATCAAAGTTCATCTTCAAGACACACTTTTCATCTTTGCCTCTCAGAATGTTTTTTACAGGGAGACTCCATACAACTCCTGGACCATAATCTGTGTACATGTTTTCGTCAGCAACTTTAAGGGTAAGTTGATATTCATTACCCCCTACTCCCATAGGACATAATGGTGATAACAGTCCCCCTAAGGTCTGACCAGTCCCAATAATGTTTAGATTGTCAGGACCAAAAAGTTCTGTTAATTGAGAGTAGCCACCCTCACCACCTTCTTTCAACACTATCCCCTCATCTAAATTAACTCCTGATGGGGGATCCATTTCCAACAGCTTTGCAATAACTTCATTTATTGATTCCGCTGTTAACTTCTCTAGTACAGCATCAGAGACCTCAAGAGCCTCTGCAGACGCTCTTTCTTCCATCGTAAGCATCTTGTCCTTCATAGTTCTTGAGTATATGGATAACCCTATTAGTGCAGAAATAACAAGAACTACCATTGTTATGGCTAATGCTTGTCCTTCATATTTTTTAGTTATGTTTTTCATTTAATTTTTCACTAAAACGCTTTAAATCCAACCTCTCGTTTATACATAGTTGCACTTGTACCAAAGAATATTTCAGAAAGTTTAGCATATCTAGGATCCCAAGATGTTACTACTGTTGGAAGATAGTTATTAAATAGGGCTAGACTCCTATTTACCTGAACTGCGGATTCTCCAGGATTCAAATTATTTCCAAAAGCAACTAATCCCCCATGTATTTCTAAACCGTCTCTCATGTAAAGAGGGTCACCCCAAGAGTCTTTAATATCAACCAACTGTATATCTATCTTGTTTCCTGCAACCATAAAAGCTTCTATGTAATCATACCTTATCTCCTCATATCCCGTAGCATTTCCCGTTTTCCAATCCCCTGCTCCAATTGTTATATCTCCACTTGCTACAAATATACACCCTTCTATATTATTCTCTAACTTGTCTTCGTATTTGCCTGTGATTGGATTCCTAACTGTTTGCGTTGATCCATTTACTATATCTGGTTCTATATGAATATCCCCATCTACCATAATAAGAGCTTTTCCATCACAGACAAAGTTCTTAGGGATTTTAACTGTTCCTGTTGTTTCCATATAACAAGGTTTGTCCCCACATAGAGCACTAATTGTATTAGGGGGGTTATTAATCGGAATCTGGAAAGATTCAAGACCACTCTTATACAATTCTAATTTTCCTTTAAGATATTCAAACCAAGTATTTCTGCTAGTAGAATTAAATACACTGTGAGCCCTAACAGCTTGTTGTTCTGGACGAATTAACTTTCTTATATAATCATCTCTAGAAGATACTAATTCAGTACCAATATCTAATTCTTCAGGTTTTACCCTAGTTAACATACCCTTTAAGGCACCCTCTTGTGCACTAACATCTTTAGCATTAACCCCTACACTACCACCAGAGTAGACTAAACCTCCCTTGGCGGTAATCCAAGGATTAAGGTTAACCGTTTCACTCCCAAGAGTATCGTTACATGCTTGGTCAAAACCAGTAACATAAAATATAATCATACCCTCTTCGTTATCTCCTATTCCTATGGTTGCAGAGGACTCATATGGGCTATTAGGAGGATCATTTGTCAGTTTCCATGAGTTTGTATCCGTAAGATGACCAATATCACTAGAGGCAGGGCTAGAAGACAACGAGATTGTATCACCCTCCAATTCCAACTTTGGACTTAAATACACCACATCGTCGCCTGTAGAATCACTATATGCATTTATCACAGCATTTGTTATACCAGATCCTGTACCATCCAAGGACCACTTAAGGTCAAGTTGTCTTGCTAAATTACCTGACTGGGAGAGTTCCAATTCGGGACTTTTTAAATCTATATTCCAACCTCCTGCTCTACAGTTCTTGAGCATATAGTATTGATCTATTGTATTCCCCCCAAGAATCATATGTTTATCAAAAACTATAGCGTTAACTTCGTAGTTTCCTTCTGGATAACCCCCTAAGCTTATCTCTGCATTAAATGTCAATTCCAGATCGAATGTAACCTGGGTATCGGTCTGGTTTATAACTGGAGGAGATACCGCTACCATCCACTCCCCTTCGTTATTTTTAATTCGTCTATCTGCGGTTATATCCCCCCATTGGTTGGACTTTTCACTATCCGAAGCGTAAGTTCGAACATGGATCCAATTGCTACCATCCTTTAACATCATTATCCCTATATGGTTAGGATCGCTCTGAGAATATCCAGGGAATATCCCAGGATATTTAGGTATTTGATCTCCCATTCCTTCTTTACTCAACCATATAACAGCACCTCGTATTTCATCATTGCCATCTACGTCTGTCCCCTCCACCCTAAATTTAAGAGGATTGTTTACTTCAGAGCCAGTATAGATTGTACTTTGACAACCTCTTGGGGAAATAGAATCCTTCACTGTATTCATAACTACAGGACAACTGGTTGAAGGGTTATTATTAACTCTGTAATATCTTGATGCAGCTTGAGAATATACTTTATTACTATCACATTTGTTTTCGTTGTAATATAAACCATCTACTCCTCCCTTAGCTCCCTGTTTAAGTACTTCTAAAAGACCTAGCGTATTAGGAGAAAAGTTCATAACATTTCCTGTACCTTCAGTACAAAAATCTTCATCTCTACCACAACTAAATGCATTCCATTCACCATTTAATCCATAGTTGTTTGTCTCTACTCTGTATCCAGAACCGGCAGCAGTGGAAGAAGTGCTTCTTGTTGGGAAAACAGATACTTTGGTATTTGTTTTTGTAGCTTCTGGAGAAGGATATTTAACTACTGTTGGATTTCCAGAGGAGGAAGAAAGAGTATATGTTTGCCCATCTATTGTCATAGTTAGATTGTCCGGGCTAGAGGGTGGGGCCACATTTGTCTCCATACAGTAGTAGCCTGTTCGAGAACCAGAGTACAGTTTTGTAGCAGGGTTTGCATCGTGACATTTGTAATACCAATGCCTACCATCAAATCTCCCTATATCTGTATAAGTTAAGCTTCCAGATCCCGGTTGTACCTGGGTTGTTCCTTCGTAATTTAGGAGCGTGCTACCACCAGAATAGGCATTATATACTTGATATGAGTAATAAGCTCCTGAAGGAACGACATTGGTAAAAACCTTTATCACTCCACCGTTTCTGTAGTCCATTATGCTCGGAGTACTGGCACTTGTAGAAAGGTTGTAGTTGGTAGAGCCTATTCTCATGTTTGTAGAGATTGGAGTTGCAGGCGCAGAAGTGTATGCAGCGTTTCTGTAACAAGTTTGGTACGCACACCAACCCCCACAACCATCTGAATTACGTTTCCTACAAGTTCCATTATATAATTCCCATCCACTAGGACAACTAGTTACCCTACAACCAGAATCTGTAGTAGAATAGCCACTAGGACAGGCAGGAAGAGAACAGGTGGGAGTACAACTAACGGTCCAATTCGCAGTAACTGTAAGAGCACCAATTACCACTCTACAAGTACCAGCAGTAAATGACCAACCACTTTCACAACCACCAGCACTTCTAGTAAAATCCTTTATCACATACCCTGTTCTTGTACATGTACCTGGACCTAAGGAACTCTCTCTGTCTGCAACTTTTTCCGTCTTTTTAGTACATGTACCTCCGTTAGCATTGTATGTTACTGTGTGATATGTGGTGTCTCCACCACCACCACCGCCACCACCATCACAGGTGTTACAATACGACCACCTACAACCACCCTGATCACAATCCTTAATACAAGTACCAGCAACAACATAACAATCTCCCCACTGAGTACAACTGCTTATATACCCACAGGTACCATATGAGCTACAGCAGAACCAGCGACACCCTGCACTTTCACAACAATTACTAGAACAACAACAATCGTTATTGCTACAGGCAACAGTACCTTCCGGACATTGGACTTGCCCATAAACTTCACTCCTAACCCAAAGAACACTTGTTAAAACAATAGAGAGTGCAATAAAGAAAGACAAGAGAACAAAAATCTTCTCATAGGAGTACATCTTATGTCTATGCAAATAATGTTTTAGAATATTTATAATTCGCATATAGAGCGATCGTCCACAACAAATTTTATTAAATTAACCCTAAACTGTTCATCCTCTTCTTGTATTAAACGTAAAACCACTTCCTTGTTACCTATTTGACTCTCTATTAATTCAAATCTTCGCACTTCTTCGACTTCTAAATCCCTCTCCGTAGCATTTAAGACATTGTTTAGTACCCTTAAATCACCCTCTTCCCTGGCACGTGCGTATAGAGTTTCTCGCGTTACCCCCACCCCTAATCCTCGAAGACATTCAAGAAGAAAATTCGAGGCAAGGGGGTAATTTCCTAAATCTTCATCCTGACATAAAGCTTCTAAAGTCCTACTTTCTCTGTCTACTTTAAATATCTCGCACGGTTGCCTATACATATATACATGAGAAGTCTCATTAGTAATTTCTTCGCACACTTGATCACTGAAGTAGAAACCATCCAAAAGAAATATTTCCTCTTCTACTAATTCTCTATATTCACCGGAGGGATACTCCTCTGTTTTTTCTTCTAACAAACTTGCTTGTCTTCGAGAAAAGAGAATATATCCACACGCTAGCAAAAAAACAACAGTAAAAAGACAGATTAAAATCACTACTATTGGAGATCTTCTCTTCTTAAAGGGTGTTTCCATACGCTAATAACTTTCAAATTATCACTCACCACCCATTTTAATAAAAAGAGTTATGGGCAGTACCTGTGTTATTATATGCACAACAGTTGATACTTTGCAATATTATATGCCGATCGTACTATCATTGTCCGAACTCATATAGCACATCTTACCTTCAGCCCTTTTTGATATAATGAATAGGATTGGAATCTAGTTGCCCTGAAAGTCTCCACTATTTTTATCTTCTTCAAACAGACTATACACATCCAACTGACACATAATGAATCTGAAAACTACCTCATTTTGTGGTAGCTCTTTCTAAACAAAGCCCTCTTCTTCTCAGAAGACTCTACTAGATATTCCGTTAATAAATCCATGATCCTATCAAAATAGACAACACCCTCCTCATATGACATTGGCTTTCTACTGGTCGACTCCCCTGCTATACCAATATAGAAAATCCTACTGTTCTCTCCTTCGCCTACTTGAACAAACCCTGTGTCTTGTACGGTTATCAAACTATCAACTATAACCCCCCTCTTGTTCCATTGCTTAGCTTTTAGAAAAGACTCCCTTATCCTTCCAATATACAAATCATCATTAGGAGTATACTCCCGAAGCTTCTCTTTAATATATAAGTTTGCCTTCTCAGAAAGTAAACTTCCCTTGAAAAGACTTTGCCAAAAATTAAACATATCTTTTTGAGTAGTCCTTCTTGGTTCATACATACTATCCTCCATCCCGATAGATTTAAAAGCATCTCTAATATTTACATTTTCTTTACAATAGTTGGCTAAAGTTTCAGTAGCATTCTCTTCGGACCTAACTAAGGTTGCCTCTATTAACTGATCAAATGTTCTTCCTCCAGAACCTTTGGTTTTTAAAAATTCTTTAAATGACAGTTCTGGAAAATTCTCTCTGTGAGCTTCTTCTAATATTCCTAATGTCAAAACAGCCAAAGGTGTCTTGATAGTAGATGCTGCATGATATGGGACATTCTTTCTCCATTCAAACAACTCTCCTTTTCCAATCTCATATACTTCTACATTCCACTCTCCCTTATCTTGCTCCCTCATCATATTAAGAAATTTGTCCCTGTAATCTTGCAAAAGAGGATCTTGAGACTGATGTTCCGCAGCTTTCTTACGTCTCCAAAGATAAAAACCTGCCGTCCCTGTCCTTGCCCTCTCTGCGCCTACTCCCGTTGCCCAAGATCTTAAATAACCTTCTTTTGTTTTTGGATCCCAAAGCTTAACCTCATTTATTACGAATTTATCTTTTTCTTCTTCTGAGTGTAAATTCGAAACACAATATACTCTACCTTCCCTATCTTTTCTAGAAATAGCTATATAATGCGTAAATGATCCTCCATCTAAGTAGAGAAAATCTCCTGGTTGTAAAGTCTCTACTCCTCCTGGAATATTATCAAAATCCACTCTTCCAATACTTTCCTTTACATGGTATCTATCGTATTCACTTGGAGGGAAAGCAATTTCATACCTTCTTGCATCATTTGTTGGAGTACCCAACCACATCTCGGGGGGAATTGTCCCTTCTACCCTGTATAAATCTCCCTTACCTCCAACCTTCTTTGTTATTAAATCACCGGAACCTCTTTTCCACTGCATTAATATAGACATTGCAAGAGGGCCACAAATATTACTTGGAGAGGCATTATTTCTTAACGAAACGGAATTCGCAACTTCTGTTGCCTCTTCATGAGTTTGAGCTATATATGATTTAGCCACATCGTCAAAATTAACATCTGTCGGCTCTGCCCGTAAAGATTCCTCCGCATTAGATCTCAAAGAAAATGCCTCTGTTTCATTTATAAATTTATTAGAGAGAACACTAGCAAGAGCAAATGTCCCTACGAGTTTTAAAAAATCTCTCCTGCTTAAAGGACCACTTTCCTGAGACACTCCTTCTGAAGAGGCCTCTTCTAAGTTCACGAATTTCTCAACAGCTCTTTCCATCCTCAATAGAAAAAGAAATTAATACTCTAATTATACTATTAGACCAGCCCTTTTTCAACCCCCACAATAACTCCGCTACACGATAAAGACAGCGAAACTATTTCGGATACATCCCCCCCAACTCCTTAGTCGTTATAGCCTCTGTAATTCCCTTATCCCTACCCCATTGTACCAACCTAGGAAACCTTAAAGAAAGATATTTACTATCCTTCTTCATTTCCCAATCCCCACTCTCCTAATCCCCTCCCTCTCTAACCTGTATACCTCATCACATACCTCTTTTAAAAACTTTCTGTCATGAGATATACTAATAATACAACCCTTAAAATCATTTAAAACTTCTCTAATAACAGGATTAGATATAGCACTTAAATTCCTAGTAGGCTCATCTAAAAGTAAAACATTCTTTCTATCCAACATCATCTTAAGAACCATTAACTTAGCCTTCTGACCATAACTCAAATCCCCTATCTTACTATTCATCTCATCCCAATTTAACTTAATCCTACCCATATAAGCTGTAATTAAATCAGTATCCACCTCCTCTAAATCACTTACTAGATACTCCATAACTACATCCTCATCATTTAGAGCATCTATGTAGTCTTGGGGCATATAACCAACATTAATATCATCCCGACCCTCTAATTCTTTATATATCTTTCTTAGTAAGATTGTTTTACCTATACCATTCTCTCCAATAATTCCTACCTTAGTAGGCCCTGAGATATTAAATTCAATATTTCTTGTTAATACTTTTTCTCCTATCTTAAGTTCTTTAAGTTTAAAATCTAATATCTTCTTACCATTAGGAATACTTACCTCTTTGTCAAATGTAAAATATATTGGATCCTCTGTTTCTAGTTTCTCTGTTTCCAATTTTTCTTCAGCCATTCTTTCTCTAGTCAAAATATTTTTCATCTGTTTATTTAATATTCTCCTTACAGCTGAGTCTTTTATTTTGATCTGTGCAGTTCTAACTTTGCTCTTTTCTCTACTCAATATCTGTTTATCTTTCTTAAATTCCCTGTGTTCTCTCTTAAACTCCCTTTCCTAAGAAAATTGCAAGAGATAGACAGATATAGATACAACCCTGCCAGACCGAACACCTTCACCTGATTTGAATACCTTTTTAAATTATCTTACTCCCCTGAAGAGCTGTCCTTCTCAGATATCCCCTCCCCCACAGTAGCCACTTCGTAACCCTGCTCTAGGAAAGACTCCAAAATCCTTTCGGTTTCTGATACATCATATGATCTGGTTGAGTGACTTAACACAATTGATCCCCATTTCAAATACCTCATAACATTGTAATATGTATTTCCATCCATACCTCCGCTACTATGAGACCACATAATACTTTGGAGTCCAAAATCTCCGGCAATCTCTCTCAAAGAATCGTTTCTAGAACCAAAAGGAAACCTAATAAATTCGACTTCATATTCACTGTCTATCTCATACATAGCTAAAAGAAAATCCTCTATCTGTTTGCTAGCCCATTTCTTTCCGAGACTTGTCATTTCTGCATGATCCCAACCATGACAACCAATCTCAAATCCCCTCTCTATCATTTCTTTTACTAGTTCTGGATTCCTTTCTACCCACTGCCCTGTTACAAAAAATGTAGTCCTTAAATCATATTTTTCGTACACTTGCATTATATGTTCTATATTCTCTTTACTACCTCCGTCATCATACGTCATAACAACGACCTGTCTCTCTGTGTCTGCTTGAGATATCTCGTTTTTTGCAAGGAAATTTTTCTTTTCTTCGGGAACTTCTTCCCAATAATAAGTTTCCTCTAAACCCTCAGATATTTCTTGTGTCTCCTCTTTCTTCTCTTCCTTGGTTTCAATTCCGTCATCTTTAGGCAACTCAATATCGGAGACGATAACTCTCTCTTCTACTTCATCTTCCTGAATCTCTTCCGTATACTGTGGCCCTACTGGATCGGAGAGAAGAAGATCTCCCTCCTCCGTTACTGTTTGGGGATGTAAAAGATCTTCTTCATACACCTGTGAAGCAGGAGGATTAGCAAATTCCTCACTCTGAGACCTTTCTAATAATTCCTTTGCAATAACTTCTGAACATCCTGTAAGAGCAAGAGAGCCCAAACCTAAACCCAAAACAATCCCAGAAGCTAAAAGCTTGCTGTTTCTATTAAGTCCATAGGGGGTGTTATTACTCTTATTTGTAAGAGCTTCTTCTTTTCTAGAGAGACTCTCTACGAAGCCTTCCTCCCAAGAAAATTCCTGTTTACCACTTCCTTCAAATTCCATTCGTTCAAAAGATGACATAGATATGGGAGCCTGAGTTTAAATACCACAATCATATCAAGACTATAGGGATTTTTCAATCCTTTGTAACAAACTGCGCTTCTTCTTCCCATCCTCTACTTTTCTCTTGCCTCGTGCATCTCCTCCAACTCCTTAGTCGTTGTAGCCTCTGTTATCCCTTTGTCCCTCCCCCATTCTACTAACCTAGGAAACCTTAAAGAAAGATACTTACTATCCTTCTTTTTTGTTATCTCATCAGCCTCTACTGTAAAAACTACCCTAGGATCTACCCATACATCAGGAACCAAACTCTCCTGTATTTCTAAATTCTTTGGTTTCTTCTCTAAAGAATCCTTACTAAGAGAACTGTAAACATCCTTTAATTGCTCATCACTAAAACCAGTACCAACATTACAAACAGCCTCAAACACATCCTCCTTGTCGTTATATGCTGCTCCCAACACGGAACCCACTCCAAGCTCTTTCCTTCTTCCAGAACCCAAATTGTAGCCTACTGCGACTAAGTCTATGGTATCTACAAGACCCTTTAACATAGATTTCTTTAATTTTATCCATTCGTAATTCCTTGTACCTGGTAAATAACCACCCTCTTTTTGCTTCACTATTAAACCCTCATATCCTTCCTTAACCCTTTCATCAAAAATTTTCTGTAATTCCTCAACATTGTTTGCCACCTCAGTCTCAGTTAAGCCTATACCCCCTTTAGTATCCATATCCCCTAGGATATCAATCCTTTTAACAGTATCTTCTTGTAGCAGAGATTTACCATTTAGATATAAAATGTCAAACACCACTGCCTTAACAGGAACATCCCCCTGCATATTTTTAACATCATGTTTCCTCCTTCTTTGCATGGTCTCCTGGAAAGGTAAAAACTTCTCTTTTTTAATATCCCAACCTAATACCTCAGAATCTAGAATAAAAGACTCCTCCCTCATAGCCATAGCACCCTCTACTACCTCAGGGAACATATCTGTAACATCCTCTAAATTTCTTGTAAAAAGCTTTACATCATAGTCACTACCCTTTGTTTCAAATAGTGACCCATTCTCCTCCTCCTTCATATATTTAAGCCATACTATCTCTTTTTTAGAAAGATCTTCTTTCTTGAACTTATGTATCTGACACCTTAAACCATCATATTTAGTCTGTACCAATATCTCCTCCCCTAATCTTTCAAAAACTTCTTCGAATGTACCTACCCTCTCCACCAGCCTTGCAAGAAGGGGAATACCGGGTTGCACCTTTATCTTTTTAAGCTTCTCCCTCGCATCTTTCTCTTTTCCCTCTTTTAAAAGCGAACATATGTACCCTATGTCTGCATATGCTCCGTATGCCCTATCTAATTCATCTCTCATACCTTTGTCGCCTACTACCATTACTGAAAACACATCTAAAAGAGTTTTGGCATTTACACCAAACCTTAGAGACCCACAGACTATTCTAGAGAAATATTTAGCTTCTATTGGAGATATCTTTGAGAGGATATCTGCTATTATCTTGTTCTTGCTCTCCATAGAACCTGTACCCTTTGTATTAACGATTTCCCAGAGTATTGTATAAATTTTTTCTAATGACAATTTGCTTGTTTTAAAATTAAACTCATTAGCAAAATATTCAAGAGTGTCTCCTATGTCTCCCAATTCATTTCTTTTTTCTTCCACATCTATATCTAAGTCCCTTGTTTTAACCATATCCTGAAGTAAAGAAAGGAAACTTTTTTCAGAGTAGTTAAATTCACTATCTACAAAAAAAGGAGCTACTCTACCCAGTATTAGGTAGGAAAGAATTTGAGAATCTAAGGAGTTTAATTCTTTGTAAAAGTTAGAGAGAATCTGGGTCATTTCATTACGAGAAGACGTACCCCCTAGGGTATTAAAAACCTTACAAACTTGGTTAAATGTTGTCTTCATGCTGTTAGGTATTATATATGTATTGGGTAGATTTAGTAGTACCTTTTTGAGAAACAAAACCTGCCTCAACTAACTTGTCCATGTCCCTTCTTACAGTCCTTGTAGATACTCCTGGAACAAGAGAATATATTTCACTTGGATCCATCACCCCCTCCTCTTTCATCCTTCCTAGTATTTTAATTTGTCTTTCATTAAGATTTCTAAAGTCTTGGAGTTTTTCCCTAGCTTCTTTCCCTCGCTTAATACTCCTTGGTGTTTGAGGGGTAATTTTTACTCTACCCTCTCCCTGGGGTTTCTCTTTTTCTTGGTGTTCAACTTTCTTACCCTTGCCCTGCTTCAAAAATATGATCAAAAACAGGGTAAGTCCAAAGACCAGAAGAGTTATTAAATTGAACAGTAGAGGATTGTTTTTCTTCTCGTTTATATTCATAACATATTATATATCTATTTAAGGAATTTGTTAAACACTCAAGCTTATAGAATGTTAAAAGTGTGTCAAAAAAGCGCTATAGTGCTTATTGGGAAGGGATTTCGGACTAAGTTCGACTTAGGTTTTTAATTCGGCCATATTATCCCCGATGGAGGAGTGCACCTGTAAAGGAACATCAAAAGACACAATATTCTCCATAATGTCCTCTGCTTTTTTAATAAAGTCCTCCGTTTGTTCTTCTTTAACTTCAAATAATAACTCATCGTGTATTTGTAGTAGTATATAAGCTTTTTCTTTAAACTCTTCCTCTATTAATTCATATAACTTAGTCATAGCTAATTTCATAATATCTGCTTCACTACCTTGTATTGGCATATTAACAGCTTCTCTTTGTGCTGCTCTTACCATTCTTGTGTTCTTAGATCTAAGACCTTTAATGTGTCTTGTTGTAGCAAACATACTCTGTACATAACCTTTCTTGTAAGCTTCTTTTTCCAACCCCCTGATATATTCCTCTACCCCCTTGTACTGTTCAAAATAGCTCTGTATATACTCAGAGGCCACATCACCATCAATGTCTAACATACTTGCTAAGCCGTAGGAGGTTTGTCCAAACAAAATACCAAAATTTACTGTTTTACCAATACTTCGCTCTCCCTTTGTTACTTCTTCTACCTCTTTGTTTAGTAGTCTTGAGGCTGTAGCTTTGTGAATGTCTAAACCATCATTAAAGTCTTTAATTAAAAAATCATCTTTGGAAATGTCTGCCATAATTCTCAATTCCATTTGAGAGTAGTCCATAGCTACAAATTTGTATCCTCTCCTTGGTACAAAGGACTTTCTTAATTCCTCTGCCCACTCTCCTTTTAAGGGAAGATTCTGCATATTTGGATTTGAGGAAGAAAATCTCCCTGAGGTCGTACCTGTTTGCTTAAAGTCTGTGTGTATGGCGCTTTCCTCGCCTCTTTTTTCTTCTTCTACTCCTTTGTTTTTTTCTTCACCCCTTCCTGTATATCCTTCCAAAGCCATTTCTAAGAGTGGTGTTGTGTATGTGGTATACATTTTGTTTAATTCTCGGTATTCTAAAAGCTTTTCTATCATGGGGTGTGCTCCTTTTAATTCTTGTAATACTGATTCTCTTGTAGAACCTTTTTTCTTGTCAGGAAGATCTAATTCATTAAAAAGTACGTCAGATAGTTGTTTTGGGGAATTAATATTAAATTCATGCCCTACAGTATCATATATTTCTTGTGTTAACTTCTTAATACTACTCCCTAATTTGTCGTTCATCTTCTCTAAATGCTCTACATCGACCCCTATTCCCCTCTCTTCCATCTTAGAGAGGACAAGGGATATTGGTAGTTCTATTTTTCTTAATACATTAACAAAGTATTTTTCTTTAACACCTAACGCTTGTTCTATGCTGTATTTAGTATAGTCATACAGTTCTATATCATTTGCTTTTTTAACTTGAGTTTCTCTAATCTCTTCTATGGTATCTAAAACTTTTTTAAGGTCCTTGGGGGCTATTTTTTCAGAAAGAATTTGAGGAGAGTAGTCAAAGGAGAGGTCTTTTAGTGTATAGCCTCTTTTTTCAGAATTAATGAGGTGTGCAAAGAGTCCGATATCGAAGGATTTTTCAAAGGGGATATTGTGAATCTGTGAAACTGTGTTTTCTAGGTTGTAAAAAACAGTTTCACACCCAGGGGATACCGTGCAACCCGCCTCCTGTGTTAAAATGTCCTCTTTTTGTCCCAACTTATCCACAATCCTCGCCATAAAGTAATCGGTGTCTGTTAAAGACTCGTTTTTTTCGATATAGGCAATTATTAACTTCACAGCATCTCTAACCTTTTTCTTAAAATCCTCTCCTGTCGTCCACTCTACTTGAGAAGAGGAATTAAATATACCTAATTGGCTGGTAGAACTCGCTTCCTCATTGCCGTCTACATCATCTAACTTAGGTATAAGTGACTTAAAGGAGTATTCTTTAAATATCTCTAATACTTTTTTCTTGTCAAAATCTCTTAGAAGACACTCCTGTAGGTGTATTGATACCCCTACTTCTTGCTCTATTTTAGCTAATTTCCTACTTAATTCTGCCTGCTCCACCCCTTCCATTAAAAGATTGGCCTGTCTGGTTTTAATGTCTTTGAGATTGTGGTATATGGCGTCTAGATCTCCGTATTTCCTAAGTAAATCACTAGCTGTCTTTTTTCCTATCCCCTTTATTCCAGGGATGTTGTCCGAAGGATCTCCTGCCATAGCTTTAAAGTCTACAACTTGTTCGGGGTACAGACCTAGATATTCATATGTTTTTTCCCTGTCGTAAGCAACTAGGTCTTTGAAACTACCAGAAGGAAGACAAACTTTAACATCTTCATTAACTAATTGTAGAAGGTCTTTGTCTCCACTGAGTATGTACAGCTCAATGTTTTCATTACTCCACTTCTTTTCGGACACATATTTAGCAATGGTACCTAGAATATCATCAGCCTCAAAGCCATCTTTTTTTATAATGGGGATATTAAAAGCTTTAAGTATTTCTTCTACTAAAGGGAATTGATCTATGAGGGATTGGTCTGTAGGTGCCCTAGTTGCCTTGTAGTCAACAAATTCTAAATGCCTAAAGGTTGGTTCGTGTGTGTCAAAGGAGCAGAGAACATATTTTGGTTCAAAGCTTTTTAAGGCAGAAAGTAACATAACAGTAAATCCATATACTGCATTTACTTGAATACCGTCTTCTGTTTGTAAATTAGAAGGATATGCATGGAATGCCCTGTGTACTATGGCATTAGCGTCTATTGCAAGGAATCTATCCCTGCCATTACTAGGTAAGGTCATACTTAGATTATACTAGAGAATTTTGTTAAACAGAAACACCAATCTGTACTCTTACATTTTCTGTTTCCATTCCATCTACTGTTAACGAAATTCCTTTTGCACGAATTCCATTAAGAGATCCGTCAGGGGCTGTACATTTTTTAACATATTCAGATAGCTGAGAATATTTATCTGGGTCTCCTGAGAGATTACCTTTCTGATTGAGTCCAAATGTGAGTGTCCCCTCTTCTGTCTTAACCATCTCTATATCTTCAACTGGAGCAAGGTCGTCATAAAGGGAAATTTTTGTAGAAGAAGCCGTAAAGAAAAACTTCCCCTCCTTTTCCTCAAAAGAGAATCTCATATTTAAATCTTCAAAAACTATCTCGTCACTGTCAAGATCTTTTTCTTCAACGAAAGTTATTTTTAAAGGAGATATCTCTATTGGGCCCACTGTGTTAAAAAAAGTTTTGTCAGGAAGAGGTTCTTGAGGAGAAGATGCTTGGAAAACGAGCCCCCTTCTATTAAAATGGGTCCCACGAGTGTACATTACTGCTCTATCTCCTTTTTGTTCTATGTAATAAATAGGAACTACATAAAGAAAGTTCTTATCATCAAAAGAAATGTCTGCTTGTCCGTTGTTAGCATCCAACAAGGAAGATAGGATCTGTAAATTATGTTTACTATCTAAACCTTCAGGGGGAGTAAAAGAATATTTTGGACACTCCAGCTCTACTCCTTTTTCCAATATTGGTAATTGATCTATCATAATAATATGCTTTTTAAAAATTAATAACGGGGCAATATATAGAAATATTCTATTTGCACAACCCCTTGCTGTCAAACATCTATAACTATTTCAGATATTACTTTACTAAAAAGAGTTTTTAAACACCTATCTCTTACTCTAGTATTTCTAGATTATGGGTTTAAGATTAAAAGATTACCCTTCAAACATCTTCTCAAACTCTTCTCCTGTAACAACCTCTTTTTCTAAAAGCATCTCTACTAACTTCTCTACATGCTCTTTCTTTTCTTTCAATATATTCAAAGCATCCTCATAAGCATCGTTTATTAACAACTTAACCTCCTCATCTATTATCCTAGCTACCTCCTCACTATATTCCCTACCCCCACCATATGTGTATCCTAAATGCTTAGTCTCTTCCAAATCCCCATACTTAACCATACCTAACTTCTCACTCATACCGTAATCCATAACCATATGTTTAGCAATTTCAGTAACCTTCCTAATGTCATCGGATGCACCAGTTGATACATCATCAAGAAATATCTGCTCTGCCGCTCTACCTGCTACCCCAGTTCTTAACCATGCTAACATCTGATTCTTGTAAAGAAACTTTCTATCTTTTTCTGGTAAGTAAACAGTAACACCTCCACTGGCACCCCTAGATATTACCGAAATTTGCTCTACAGGGTCTGACCCCTCTGTAAACTTTGCTACAATAGCATGACCAGCCTCATGGTATGCTGTCTTTTTAATATCATCTTGTTCCTTGTCCCCCTTCTTCTTTCTTCCTAACTTAACCTTAAGGTATGCTTCCATCAAATCATCTTGACTAATCTTTTTTCTATTATCCTTAGCTGCCATTATAGCTGCCTCATTCAAAAGATTTTCTAAATCTGCACCTGAATAAGCTATTGTTTTCTTAGCTACAGTATCTATATCTGCGTTTTCCTCAAATTTCTTGTTTCTAGCATGTACTTCCAAAATTGCTTTCCTTTCATTGTAGTCAGGCATTGGAACATACACAGATCTGTCAAACCTACCAGGTCTTAATATCGCAGGGTCTAAAACATCTGGCCTGTTCGTAGCAGCTAGTACTATGACATTCTCTCTTTCTTCCAAACCATCCATTTCTACAAGTATCTGGTTTAAGGTCTGCTCTCCTGCTCCTGAATGAAGCACTGTACCTCTTTTTTTTGCTACTGCATCTATCTCGTCTATGAATATAATGCAGGGAGACGCTTTTCTTGCTTTGTTAAAAAGGTCTCTTACCCTAGAGGCTCCCGCACCAACTAACATCTCCTCAAATTCTGAACCTGAAGTATGAAAGAAAGGAACTCCTGCCTCCCCAGCTACTGCTTTAGCAAGTAAAGTTTTACCTGTTCCTGGCTCTCCTGTTAAAAGAACACCCCTAGGAATTCTGGCTCCTAAATTTCTATATTTCTTAGGATGCTTTAAAAAATCAATAATTTCAGTTAACTCTTCCTTTGCCTCCTCTATCCCCGCTACATCCTCAAATGTAATCCCTGTTCTTTTTCCCATCAAAAGCCTTGCTTTACTCTGCCCAAAGTCTAGAATCTTTCCACCAGAGGACTGCATATTTTTAAGCATTACATATACTAGGACTATCGCAGCTCCAAAGAATACAAAAGTAAGAACATCTCCCAATGTAATACCTAATTGAGGTTCGTAAAAATCATTACCTAAATCTTTAACCTCTATCCCTGCATTCGAAAGTATCTGGTAAAAATCTGTCTCTGGAGGTAAAAGTGCATACTTTTTTGAAAGAACCTCCTGACCCTCTTCTTCTTTTGTCGTTTCCAAAAGAACCATGTCATCTTGTAAAACTATCTTGTCATACCTTTGTTCTGAGATATCTGTGACTATTTCACTTACAGAGACTTCCTCTCCTCTAAAACTTAAAGAGCGAAAAATGTAAATACCTGCCGTCAAAAAGAGAGAGAGAACAATGATTGCAACAAAGCTAGGAATCCTTTTGCTTCTTTTTGGTAATTTCCTAATATCTACCTTTATTACCTTGTCCTCTTTGCCTTCTTTAGACTTTTCTTTTTTTGAGTTATTCATTATCTAGAAATTTAATTTAATTCTTCAATTTAATTCTTTAGTATGGTGGGAACTGGAATCGAACCAGCGACCTTGGGTTTATGAATCCCATGCTCTAACCATCTGAGCTATCCCACCCAAGCAACTTAGTTAAAGTCACACTATTATATCAAAGACCATATTAAAAAGGTATTAATTAGCCTTTCCAGAGTACTCTCCACTTTCAGTGTTTATCCTTACTAAATCATCCTTTTTAATAAAAAGGGGAACCTGTACCTTGTAGCCTGTCTCTAAGGTAACTTCCTTTGTTGCAGAATTAGAGGTATTACCTTTAACTGCCTCCTGAGCTTGTATAACTTTGAGATCTACTGTAGGGTTTTCCTTTACAGTAAGTATTTTACCTTCATACATCATTACTAAATGGGTTGAACCTTCTTTAAGGAAATTTGCGTAACTGCCTAAAATTTCCTTAGAAATTGTTACTGTCTCGTATGTTTGAGTATCCATGAAGTAAGAATTATCTTTGTCAGAATAGAGAAATTGCATTTCCTTGGTCTCTGGGTGTATGTATTCTACCTTTGTACCAGCCTTGATCGTTTCTGTTAAGACTTGACCGTTATCCAGTGCTTTTTTCTTCATTATTACCAAACCCCCTTGTCTACCTTGGGTCTTTAATTTTCTGTCTATCAAATGAAATACTCTACCTTCCTGTAGTATGTACATTCCTTTTACGGGCTGGTCTGTTAAGGGCATACCTGTTTATTAAAAATTTAGTAATTGTGACCCATAACTCTAAGGCAAAGCCTTGGAACTATAAGTTAGCGGGATGAATTGCGGGGGTCGGATTCGAACCGACGACCTCCAGGTTATGAGCCTGACGAGCTTCCACTGCTCTACCCCGCGTTAAAATAACATCACGATTATACTAGTAAAAGCCTTTTTATTCAAATATTTCGAACTCCACCTGAAAGGAAATCCCCCCATATTTCATATACTTTTTGCCTTTCCTTTTCTTTACCATCTCTCAAAAGAGCTTCTAGGTCACTTTGTGTATTGTCCAAAACTTCCTCTGGAATTACAAAAACATATTCCTCTTCTCCTGCAAAATTCAATCTGTCCCTTGCCTGTATCTCCAGGTACTCTATCCCCTGTATCCCATCTAATAGTAAAGCTAACTCTAAGTTTTTTAACCTTAGATTATCTACCTCTACCCTGGCTTTTTGGAGAATATCTAACTTCTGAATAGTTATACTTATTGAATTACCAACATTGTAAAGAAGAAAAACAGAAACAACTAGTAGTGTAACCCTAGTAACAAAATTATTAAAAAGAGAATTCGGTCCAGAGCTCCTTTTTCCCCTACTCCTCTTTTCGCTTTGCTTGTATATAAATCTATCCATACTAAATACTAACAATATATTGTTTTTTATTCAA